>DUSP01000056.1 GCA_012842575.1 Clostridia bacterium | reverse complement strand
GCAAAAGAGATACTTAAGACCGGCCCGCAGGCATATATATACCGGGCAAGTGCTCACCTTACCGAATTTCCAGTTCTGACCTTCACCCAATTTTATTAAACTCGAAGACAGGACTGTATATCCGGAACAAGTTGACGCAGTCCGGGCACATTCATCAGTAGACACTAGGCCTGTTCGCAGGTTATAATAACACTCGGTTTAACTGAAAACGCACATACTCGAGTTGGAGCAGGCGATCGCCCCTCCCAGGGGCGGTGGGGCTGGGCGTAAGCAGCGGGTTTGCCCGTGGGACCACAGGAGGTTCTACGGGCTTTCTGCATCTCGGGTCGTATGGATCCCTGGCGGGTATCCATGTACCTTGTCCGGAGGGTAGGGATAGTGGACTCTATTACACGATACCGTGAAATTAGCAAAGTGCTTTGGCAGGTGCTGGTGCTGAACTGGGCCGTGGCCTCAGCCAAGATCATACTTGGCTATCTTTCCGGTTCGGCCAGCATGACGGCCGACGGTTTTCATTCATTGGATGACGGCGCCTCCAATATCGTCGGCCTTATCGGAATAAAAATTGCTTCCAGGCCTGTAGACGAAGACCACCCATACGGACACAAGAAGTACGAGACGTTGGCATCCGCTGCGATAGGGGCGATGCTGTTCGCCGTAGCCCTCGGTGTGGCTCGGTCCGCGGTGAGTAGGCTTTTGCATCCTGTTACTCC
The DNA here is from genome assembly GCA_012842575.1 of Clostridia bacterium. Taxonomy (GTDB): domain Bacteria; phylum Bacillota; class Sulfobacillia; order DUSP01; family DUSP01; genus DUSP01. The sequence continues at coordinate 1,322 of DUSP01000056.1, read as the reverse complement.
GGAGATCACGGCAGCCAGCTTTATAGTGATGTTCGGGACCATGGTTGTGAACGGGCTTGTGAGCCGGTATGAGAGAAGAGCCGGTGTCCGTCTGCAGAGTGACGTCCTGATCTCCGACTCTAAACATACGAGAAGTGACTTATTCGTCTCAGGTTCCGTTATTGCAAGTCTGATTGCCGTGCGGCTGGGCTTTTCCCTTCTGGATACCATATCGTCCCTTGTAATTGCGGGCTTGATAGGCGCGAGCGCATATGGGATCTGGAAAGAATCCTTTGGTGTACTGGTAGATCAATCGCGCATCGACGGCGATGAGATCAAGCGTATCGCTCTGGCGGTGTCAGGTGTTGAGGCTTGCCACCGCGTACGGAGCCGTGGCCGCGACGACGACTTGAAGATCGATCTACATATCCAGGTGAAACCCGACATGAGCATCGAGGATGCTCATCAAGTCGGACATAAAGTGGAGGAGCGTATCCGAGAGGAGTACTCCAACGTGACCGATGTGGTCGTGCATACGGAGCCATTCGCGGGCGTGGATCCTAAACCTCCGCGCTAGACACGTTTACGCGACTATTGCGCGACTGTGAACCGGGCCATAGGCCAGGCCGCAATTGTAACAAAACCCGTCGGAGAAAGCCCCAAAACCAGCCCCGACGGCGACGATGTACTCTCCGCGAAGCGCAAAACCCCGGGGCTAGGCCCGAGGTCTTGTGCGGGAATTCTTTCTTTATGGGTGGTTCCTTACTCTAGTAGCGCTGTCTTCTAGGTCTACCCGAACGCTCCCCGCGTTCCCTGGCCAGGTTGACCTGGATCGTCCTGCCGTCCACTACCGCTCCGTTCATGGCGGCGATCATGCTCTCCGCATCCTGATCCGCCACGTCGAGAAACCCGAAACCCCTCGATCTACCCGTCGCGGCGTCGGTTATGACGCGTGCGGACTCGACCTTACCGAACCGTGAGGCGAAAGACATCAGGTCTTCGTCGGTCACGTTCCAGCTCAGGTTCCCAACGTAAATGCTTTTGGACATATAAAACACTCCCTTCGGGTAATGTCCCGAGATGTTCGGACAGTCGGCTCCAGTTAATCTGCCCGCACACCCGGACTTCGTTCAACCCGAAAGGAGCTGCGAATGCAGACTACCCGTTCCACTGTTCCGGTCTCAGTATACCATCGAATCGACCGTAAGTATACCCTGTGTACTAGTTCACATCATGCGGTACACTTATCTGATGCGTATGTTTCTAGATATTGTAAGGGACTTAAATACCCAAGGCTCTGGTGAGGTCTTAGCCGATTATACACTTCAAGCGTCCACTGCTTC
>DUSP01000164.1 GCA_012842575.1 Clostridia bacterium | reverse complement strand
GGCGAGCACCTCGGGGAGTTTGTCGAGGGCGTTCTGTTTTGAGAGCTGGGAGTAGAAATTCGATATCATTCCGCCCGGGATCTGATACCTCAGCACGTTTACGTCAAGGGTGGTACCGACGTCGAATTCCCCGTACTTCTTCCTGACCTCCCTGAAATACTCCGCTATTTCCGACAAGAGTGCGAGGTCGAGGCCGGTAGCCCTGGGAGTCTCCTCCAGGGCGACTACGAGGCTTTCGACGGGAGGCTGGGAGGTCCCCATGGCCATGGAGGAGATGGCGCAGTCCACAACGTCGGCTCCCGCCTTGGCGGCTTCGTAGTAGGCCATAGACGCCATGCCGCTCGTGTAATGGCAGTGAACCTGGACCGGCAACCCGGTGGCTTCCTTGATTCGGGGCACGAGCTCGGAGGCCATAACCGGGCTCAAGATCCCCGCCATGTCCTTTATGCAGATGGAGTCCGCCCCCAAAGATTGGAGCACCTTCGCCGTGGCCACGTAGTGGGGTATGTCATGCACAGGGCTTATAGTGTACACCACCGTCGCCTGGACGTGTGCGCCGCACTCCTTGGCGACCCTCATGGATTTCTCCATGTTCCGCACGTCGTTTAAGGCGTCGAATATCCGTATTATGTCAAGGCCGTTGTCGACGGCCTTCTTTACGAATTCCTCCACCACGTCGTCGGGATAGTGCTTGTAGCCGACCAAGTTTTGGCCCCGCAGGAGCATCTGGAGTTTGGTTTTCTTGAAGTGTTTCCTTAAGGTCCTCAGGCGCTCCCAGGGATCTTCGCCCAAAAACCTGATGCAGCTGTCGAAGGTGGCCCCGCCCCAGACCTCGAGCGAATGAAAGCCGACGGCGTCCATCTTCTCGGCAATGGGGATCATGTCTTCGGTCCTCATGCGGGTCGCGAATAAGGACTGATGGCCGTCTCTTAAGGTCGTGTCCGTTATCTTCAAGGGGACCCTCTTCTCATCTGAGATAGCAGCGCCGGAGCATACACGCTTCTCACTCGGAGAGCGGCCCTCCCCACCTGAGACCGTACTTTCATCGCCGACATCAGATAACTCTTTTTCATTCTCCCTTTTCTCGTACATGGCTCCCACCTTGCTCAAGAATAGTATCGTTGTTTATTGGCCCGACTTAATGGTCTGGTCTGGGAAAGAGTACGGGCAGACCAAGAAAGCCCAATCTAGAGGCCTGGAACGGGCATCGCTCCGGGCGTCATAACCGCAGGCGCCAGTGACAGCGCGAAGACCAAAATCAGGGCGAAGACCACGGCGAAAATGACTATGCCGGGAAGAAATACGGTAAGTACGGCCCTGCCGCTCGAGAAGCCGTAGTTCTCTGCGACTGCCATCACGCTGAGCGCTATCACCCAAACCGTCACCGCCAGCCCTGCGACCACGCCGACCCACATGCCGATGAGTCTTGATAAAAGGGAAGCCGGAGCGTTGAACACCTGTGGAACATGGGTGAAAGCGGTCATGGCCAGGAGGTTTCCGG
>DUSP01000114.1 GCA_012842575.1 Clostridia bacterium | reverse complement strand
CGGACCCGCCTCCCGGCCGTTGGGCACAGCCTTTCTTGAGTTATTCCCCTTGCCCGACACCTTTTTCTAGGATTGACCTGACAAGCCTCAAGTCTTCGGGTTTGTCGACGTCCACTCCGATCTCAGGATCATCGCACACGACGGCAAATGTCCCTATATTACACAACTTTGCGACCCGCTCTTCCACGTCGCGAATGCGTATGAGGCCCAATATGAAACGCAACATGAATCCAAAGCCGAGGAGCCTCCCGAGCATGGCGGGGTTCTTTCTATAGCGGAAAAGAAGGTCGATCTGCCGGCTCAAAGAATCTACGATGCCTGGAGTGATTAGTAAGAAATTGCCCCCCGTGAACAGACCGTCGCGGAGTTTCACCCACGTTCGCCTTGCTCCAGGATATTTCTCATCCACTCGGTTCTTGGGAATTACGGCATAGTAAAAATCGGCATCCTTAGCGTCACAAGCCAAAAGGAACCGGCTTACCACTTCCCCCGTGATGAGGGGCACATCCGACGTTACGATCAAGGTTTTGTGACCATGTGGCAAGGCTTTGACGCCGTTCTTCAAGTTCTCCAACATGCCTGGCGCCGGCTCGATCAAACGCGCCCCGCCCGACTGGGCTTCTTCGCGGAGGGATTTAGGACCGACCACGGCGATTTCCTTTACCTTTTCGCACTCGCGCAGCGCCCGTATCACATAGGAAACCATAGGCCTACCGCCAATATCTATCTCGGCCTCCCATTCCTCTGCCGAAGCCTCTTTTAGGGCTCCGTCATTCTTTCGACCGGCAAGCACCACCGCGTTGACGTCCATCGATTAAGACCTCCCTTAAAGCGGGTTCATTTGGAGTTAGGTTCATACGATTGCTAACTACGAGACGGGAAGGAGAACGCCTAGACTGGCGGTTGCCCGGCGTCTGGCCGAAGCCCTCGACGTATCGAAATTATCGAAATTATGGATAACAAAGACCTGGGCCTCGATCCTGCGGTCCGGACATGGGCCTGGGCTGAGGGTTCATTCGGAGTTATCGGTAAGAAAGGCTGCGTGCGAGGATCAGTAAAACCCCGTCCCCAGCAAAACGCTCCCTGAGCACAACCAGCGCCTGCCGGGCCTCCTCTTCCGTCGCCCAAAGCCCGAACACCGCCGAACCGCTCCCGGTCAGGCTCGCCCCCAGCGCCCCTGCTTCCATCAACCCCCTTTTTACGTCGCCCGCCAAAGGTACCGATTCGAAGGCCACTTCCTCGAAGTCGTTTCGAAGTGCCTTGCCTAAAGCCCTTAAATCGCCGTCCGTTATCGCGTTCACAGCATCGTTTATGTACCTGCGCTCTCCGTCACGCGAACGCCCCGGAAAATGCTTTGAGTCGTGTGAACCATCCGACTCCTTCGACCTCTCAAACACCGACCTCGCGGGTATCCCCGAGCGGTATTGAGCAAAATGCCGCGAGTCCCACCTGGCGTAAGCATCGGCGGTGCTTATGCCCTTTCCCGGGAACGCCACAATGACCCAAAAAGGTTCAAGGGAGGCCAGCGGAATAACCCGTTCTCCGCGCCCTCTGATGATGTTGAGCGGGCCGTAAAGACAAACGGGAACGTCAGACCCCACGATGGAGGCGGCTCGTGCCAAAAGCGAAAGGTCGGGTCTCAGGTTCCAAAGACGCGACGCCAGCACCAGCGTCGAAGCGGCATCTGCGCTCGCTCCTCCGAGACCCGCTCCTTCGGGTATCCGTTTCTCGATCTTAACCTCAACGGCACCAAAACTCTCTTCAATGCTTGGCCTTTCTGCAATGCTCGGCTTTTCCGCCTCGTCGCCGACCACCGTACCGAGGCGGTATCCGCCTTCCGACAATACCAGGCGCAGTGCCTGCAGCGCCTTATATGCGGTGTTTTCTTCCTCTCCCCCGAGAAGCGTCACCGGCGGCTCACATATGACCCGGTCTTTCTCTCCGGGACCGAGTAGCCTGGCGGTCACCGTATCACATATGTCTACCCGCTGCACCAGACTCTCTATCTCGTGATATCCGTCGGGTCTTTTATAGAGGATTTGTAGGGTGAGGTTAAGTTTGGCATAAGCGCGGGCGCTAAGAAGTTTTTCGCTTTCCGACATATGACCCACATCCTAGGAACACACACCCGGCGTCTTCGAGGACATCGAAGGCTGAATGAGGCGCCGCCTGCAGATGTGCCTCCGGAAAAGCCATGGAAGGTAATAAAGCCCGGGAACTTGATGAAACAAATGGGTCCTATCATCTCTTACCGGTATTGGGCTCATATCCCGGAGGGTGCTAGGAAGATAGTACCACATTGTACGTGAACAAGGGTAGATCAATCCGAGCGATCGTTCGATGAAATGAAAACGGCGTCACCCGAAGCCGCCCTCACCTCGCCTTCCCCTTCTTCATTCCAACCTCCGTAAAGGTTTTCGCCGCATTCTTTCTTCAGCGCCTCAGGGATTGCCCCGGGGATCTTCGCGCTTCGTACTCCTTCCTTGAAACGGCCACCGCAACCTACGACGTTTTGTATACCACCTTGCGGGTTCGCATCGCCCTCGTCCCGGTGCATAATGTCAACGTCACCTCCGCTGGTTTTAATGGGAACGTTTTTGACCGGAACGTAATGCGCTCTCTTCAAGGCGTCTTCTATCGCCGCCACAACCCTCCCGTACTTCTCGTAATACACCACCAATATATCCCCGGGCACCGCCAGACGAACGGCCAGGTCTATAGCCTTCGCTTCATCTAATTCCACCATGATTCGGTCGTCAGAAAACCCGGCTTCCTTCAATCCATCCACCAACAGTCTTGCCGCTTCCTCTGGTCGCCGTCCCCGTAAGTCCACATCCTCCTTCACTATAACCAGGTCGGACTGAGCCGCCGCCCTCCCGATGGCGCGAATACAGTCGTCTCGTCGGTCGCCGGGGGAACAAATCACGGAGATGACTCGCCCGCCTTTACAAAGGCCCCGCGCCAGGGCCAAGGTAGACCGAAGTGCGTCTTCATTGTGTCCGTAGTCGATAACGACGGAAATGGAATCCTTTTTGACCTCATTTAGGGCTTCTATCAAATTGAACCTGCCGGGATTATCGATTTCATTGGGCTCGAACTCTTTGAGCGTACCCACAATAACCTCCCTGGGTAAATTCAAGGCCACGCCTACGCCCACCGCCGCTAGGACGTTTTCCACGTTGAAACGTGCCCGCCCCTCAAAACAGAGGGGTATGTCCTTTACGTCGGCGATGTATTCCGTACGTCTGGCATATCCCGTTCGATTACCGCGATTCTGAGCGCATCCCATATCGACCGAGGCGTTCTCCGCCTGGGGCAAGACCGCGAACACCTTCCCACTTTTCAGATAAACCGCTTTACCGCCCTGGAAGACATGCCGTCTGACCCTTACATTTCCGGGATGCGTCGAGAAGTAGATCACACTTCCCGGGCAGCGTTCCGACATGAAAGCTGCCGACGAATCGTCCGCATTCAAGACCGCATGCCCCTCCCTTTTTACGACTTCAACCGTCAAGGACTTCACCCAGATAAGGTCTTCTAATGTATCCACTCCGTCCTGTCCGAGGTGATCTCCCCGCACGTTGGTGACCACGGCCACGTCACACCGGTCGAATCCCAGACCCTCCCGAATGATGCCGCCCCTGGCGACCTCTAAAACGGCGGCCTCAACCTCGGGGTCGCTCAGGACCATCCGGGCGCTTCTCGGGCCGGATGCATCCGCGTGTAGGATCCTCCTTCCGTCCACGAACACGCCGTCGGTACAGGCCAACCCGACCTTGTATCCTGCCTTTTTCAGCATCCTGGCGACAAGCCTCGAAACCGTAGTCTTACCATTGGTTCCTGTCACGGAGACTATGGGGATCCGGCCATCGTGACCCCTCGGGAACATGGTCTCCACTAAGGCTTGCGCCACCGGACGAGACCTCCCCTCGGAGGGGTAAAGGTGCATCCTCAATCCCGGACACGCGTTGACTTCGATGACCGCGCCCCACGCTCCCCACCCTCCCCGCGCCTCCTCAGCGTCGATGGGTAGGGATATATCGCGGGCCACCAAGTCCACACCGGCTACGTCAAGCCCTACGACTTGCGCCGCCCGCACCGCGATAAGGGCGTTATCGGGATGCACCAGGTCCGTCACGTCACGAGCCGTGCCACCCGTACTCAAGTTTGCGTTTTCCCGCAGAAAGATCACTTCCCCCGGGGCCGGAACATACTTCAAGGACCTGCCCTGCTTTACAAGGAACGCCAGAACTACGGGGTCCACCGCTATTTTGGTAAGCGGTTTTTCGTGCCCTTCGCCCCGGAGTTCCGACGCATTCGCGATCTCGATGAGCGTTTCTATGTCATGTATGCCGTCGCCTATCACGTGGGCCGGTATTCTCTCGGACGCTGCGACCACACGATCTCCTACTACCAAAAGCCGGTAGTGCTTGCCCGAAATATATCGCTCTACCAGGACCGAAGGGCAGTAGTAGGAGGCTATCTTGTACGCATTGCGGACCTCCGATTCGCTGCGGAGGTCAAGGGTCACGCCCCTGCCCTGGCTTCCGTTGACCGGTTTCACCGCCACAGGATACCCGATCTCCCGCGCCACGTCCACGGCCTCCCTGGCTCCCCTCGCCGTGCGCCCTCGCGGCACCGGAATGCCGGCATTCTCGAGCATCCGTTTCGTTAGGACCTTATCCTGTGCGATGTCGACGCCCACCGCGCGGGTGTTCCATGCAATGGTGGCCTCGATGATCTTGCGATGCTTGCCGTATCCCAGCTGCACAAGGCTGCCCTCATTGAGTCTCGTAACGGGTATCCCTTGGGATTTCGCCTCTTGTACGATGGCGCCGGTGCTGGGGCCAAGGTCGGTTTCAAGGGCGATTCTCTTGGCTTCACCTATGATCCCAGCAAGGTCGAAGGCGTCCCCCCGTAGGAGGGCTTCGACCAGGGCGACCGCTCTTTTACCGAGGTAGGCGGCGACCATGCTTGATCTGTATTCGTATATCACCCTGTAGACGCTTTCCCCCATATCGCTTGCGGCCACGGTCTTCCCGAAGTTGACGTCGGCGCCCGTGAGGGCCTGCAGTTCGAGGACTACATGCTCCACTACGTGACCGAGGTAAGTCCCTTGTCGGAGCTTCAGCACGAATCCGCCCTTTTCGCCAAGTGAACAGCAGTGATTCTTGAGGCCTGGCAAAAGGTCGAGCAGGCGCCCGCAGAACCCTCCCGTCTCGGAAGTACGCGTCAAGCCATATCGCTCCAAATCGAGGGTCATTACCATTACGGGGCGGTGGCAGTAGATGTTCGGCCCTTCCAGGGCTCTCATGGAGATGACTCTCAGGGTGGAGCCTCCTTTCAATCCCCTTTGGGTGCCAAGGGTTTCCCGGTTTTCAAGTCATAGCCATACCCTTTCGGGAGTATGTGCAAGGTGACGTCGGTCAATGCAAGAGGTGAGTCCGGAGCCCGCTCGGAGGCATTGGTGATCTCGATATTCCTTCCGTCTATGACGGTGACGGTTTGGGATCCCAGCACGGTAAAACAAAGGTCCGGACCCACCTCTATGGCCGTGTCTTCATCTATGCCGATGCCGGTGATACCGGGGTTCTGAGCGATGGCCGAGAGGAGTCTGCCGATGCGCCCCCGCTGGGCGAAGTGCTGGTCGATTACGCTGTCGTGAAGTAATCCCATCCCCGGGGCAAGCTTGGTGGTACACTTCTTGGGGGCTTCTTCCTCCGGCCCGCCGACGATCATGATGTCGCTCATGGCGGATGCGCCCGCACTGGTTCCCGCCACGAGAGCCCCTTCCATGCGACGCTCAAGGAGCGCCTTATGAACGGGCGTTCCCCCTAAAATGCTTGTGATCCTCAACTGGTCGCCGCCAGTGAAGAAAACGCCGGTGGACTTCCGGATGCGTTCCACGACGCCGGGATCGTATGCTTGAATGCGGCTCGAAATCGGAAGGCAAGAGGCTTGTCCGATCCCGAGGTCCAAAAAGAGCGAGCGGTACCTCAGGGCCGGATCTAGAGGTGCGCCCGACGCCGTGGCCACCACGGCGATGTTCCCGTCGGTTCCTCCGGCGAGCTCTACGATCCTGCGTAGAATCGCCATTTCGCCGTCTTTGTCCTCTGCGCCGCCGATGATCACCAGCCGGCCGGGCACCGGTGCCTTCGCGCTCACTTTTAGGCCCTCCCCTCGTATTTCAGAGGGTCGCTTCCAACATCTCCAGCACGTTGCTTATGGTTCCCGCCATGCTAGCATACTCAGATCCGGCCGAAATCAAACCTACCGCCCTGTCGTTTTCATCCAAGAGCAAAGATCCACTGTCTCCAGGTTGAGCCATGGCCGTAGTGACTATCTGATCGGAAAAATAAGCGTACCCGATGTCCCCCATGGCTACCTTCATGGTGGCCCCTACTACCTTGATTTCGCCAAAGGAAAGGCCGGATGTGCGGCCGCTTTTCTTCACCTTCATGCCGACTTGGGCTTCTGTCATCCCTTTGACCGGGCCTACTTCAAGGATGGATTTTTCGACCACTTCGGCGGAGACGGGCTTGGCTAACGCCGCATCCACCAGATTTGGAACGTCGACGGTCTTGTAAATCTTGAGAGAATATTTGGGCCTTATAGTCTTTATGATCCTGTTGGCAAGCCGTTCGAGGCCCTGAGCGACGGCGCACTTGGCCTCTTCGCCCGACCGATATATGCCGACGAACCTTTCTAAGTGCCCAATTATGTCGTCATCAGTTCCTCCGTCATAACGGCCCGGTTGGAGAATGGGGTCGCCGATACTGGCCCTATCGTCGTTTCCTTCTGACATATTGGCCAGTACGTGGTTATTGGAGAGGATGAGGGGTTGCCCGGTTTTCTTGTCGGCGACTATCGCCCCGAGGGTTCCGGCCGTTACCTTGTAGTGACCGATGCTCACTCCCCCGGGCGCAGGCCTCATTCGCGACCTCCTTTGAAGGAGTCTCACCTCACCGACTTCTATGACGTCTGTCCGCACCGTACCGACGGATTTAGGTATTATTTGCTTGGGATTTAGATCAGGAGCGGGCACCTTCTTTTTCACCAGCACCACGAGGGATACCTTATCGGTAGGCACGCCTCCCACGTGTTTATATCCCATCCCTACCCCCACGACATTATCTTTAGAAAGCAAAGAGAGCCCCCGGATTTTGAGGAGTCTTCGGAGTTTCTCCATAGGCCGATCCTCCCGTCAGGAAAACATAAAACGCAGTGGTGTAAAGCGCATAATCATCCTATGCGAGAGGCATTTGATTGGCTCACTCGATGACCGTGTAGTGGAACATAAATGGGAGTCAGATTGACTCAGATTATGGAAGGTACGTCAGGGGACAGAACGTCGGGGACAGGTCGAGAACCAGGCTGCGGGAGCGATCGTTGGCTACTCCGTGGGTATAAGCATAAGTCTCAGTGTCAACTCCGGACCGAGCACGGAGGAACAGGGGGAACAGGGGGGGGAACAGACCAGGGGGGAGCGTAGGGGCCGGGAGCAGGGGCAGTAAGCCCCTCGTGCCGCCCGGCATGGGCGTACCAACTGAGAGGGACCCGGATGTCGGGCCCCTCTCATGCTTCGTTTGCCGCTATAGTGTTTCCTTCCGCCTGCGGTCGTAAGGCGGAGTCGCCGAGGCTCACCTCAACGGTTTGAGTCAGGATATCGCTATAAGAAAACGAAACCCTCCGGCCTAAACACCGCTCGTCGTCAAGTCTCACCAGGAATATGCTCGGATAAGCGCTTTCCAGTACACCGCGCCGCTCCACGACCCGCCTTCTACCTTTATTGGTGCGGATGGTTATGGTCTGACCGAGGTGCTCTTCAATCCCCTTCCTTATTCTCAAGAGTGCGTCCTTTGAAGCCATAGACATCACCTACCGACATCTTTACCCTCTCCGCTCGGGTCTAGCCACCTCCAGCTCTCCGGAAAGAAAGGCAAAGAAAGGAATGAGTGCAAAAAATAAAAGGCCTACCATTTCACTCTGATTGTACATCGTGAGGCTAGCCTTGTCAAGGGCAATATATTGTATCACCCAGCTATATGTGTGTCAATCTGGATTCCTTCGCAGCATAACGCCTCTGCCTCAAACAGTGCCCTTTAAACCGCCTCCGATTGCATGTAGCGCATCGCTGGTCTGATGCTCATCTCGTGCGCTTCCTCGAGCGCCCGCCCTTGCACCCGCCCTTTTTGTATATCCGCGTATATCGGGGCAGAAGACCCGAGTACCACCGTAATCGTGATTACGCCGGCCACACCTTCACTTGGTATGCTTATCCGCCACCTTCGATGCTCCATAAGAGTTGGGTTTGATCTTCGCGTCGAAGCCGCTTCCCAGAATCATCCCGATGATCTCTCTCACCATTTCCTTGGTCTCGCCGTTTTGCCCTACGTCAAGATGGATTTCCACGTTCATCTTAGAGTAGCCGTCTTTGGACAGTTGTTCCGCGATACGGCTCGCCACGCTCAAACTAAGCGAAGCTTCGTAGAAAATCCTCTGCCTGAGGCTCGTTATCTTTGGATCTCTCTGCTTCGTATAGTAGTAACGGCCGCCCTTCCCTATTCTATGGACCACGACAGCGGTTACGAAGGTCGCATAATCTCTGTTTTGCGAGTCGGTCCCGATTATGAGCTTGTAATTGGCCCCCGGGGCGCTCTTCATGTATTGTACAATGTCATTAAACATGGCCTCAAAAGTGAGTTGACCCCGGCTAGGACTGTAAAACACCATAAGTCTTCACCCAACTAAAGTGTAACACGTTTATGACTTTTTCGCCATGTTTGGACCATGCCGGCAAGCGCGACGAAGTCGTCGAGGTCAAGCTCCTGGGCCCGCCTCCCGGGATCAAGCCCCGACCTCTGCAAATGTGCGGCTATTTCTTCCTTCGACATACCGAGCTTCACCCCATAGGACAATGTGAACGAGTTCAGTATAGTTTTGCGTCTTGAACGAAATGCGGCTTTAACGGCCTCCAGGAAGACGGTCTTGTCCTCCTCGCGGGGAAAACCCCGGCGCGGCGTAAAGTGAAGAATCGCCGAGTCCACATCGGGAACCGGCCAAAACGAAGTTCGCGCCACCTTAGTTACGAAGTGGATGTCCCAGGCAGACTGCATGATTACGGAGAGGGTTCCGTATTGTTCGTCTTTGGGTCGGGCCATCATCCGACGGGCTACTTCTTCTTGTACCATCAGCGTCATGCTGCCCCAGATATCCGGCCCTTTGAAGATTTCATATAGAAAAGGTGAGGTTATGTAATAGGGGATGTTGGAAACGATTTTATAACCGCGTTCGGGCCGGGGAGCGTCCGGGTCCTCGACGCGCGCCTCACCGTAGAACCTTCTTTTCGCCGCTTCCATTACCTCCGAAAGATCGAGCGCCAACACGTCCCCGCGGAGGATCCACACATTGCGAAGGTTTCCGACGGTCTCTCTCAGTACCCCTAGGAGTCCCGGATCTATCTCCACGGCCACAACGTTACAGCCGCTCGACGCCAGAGCATGCGTCAAGGTCCCAGCACCGGCTCCCACCTCCAGGGCCAGATCCCCGGAACTCGGCCGTACGGCTTCGATGATCTTTCGAAGGATGTTAGCGTCTATGAGGAAGTTCTGACCTAGGCTCCGGCGAGGAGCCACATTATGCCTCTTTAGGACAGCTCGTAATACCGAAGGCGACCATAACCGCCCTGACAGCCCGCATCTACTGGCGTCTTCCTCGGTCACGCGTTACCTCACCTGATCCTTCACCTCGTCTAATCCAAATGCCTTGTAGGCGTTTTCCAGTACAGTCTTCCCGAGAATCTCCACAGGCATTGACCGTATCCTTGCTATGTGCTCGGTGACATCTTTGACGTAGGACGGTTCATTCCGCTTTCCTCGAAACGGAGAGGGAGTGAGGTAAGGGGAATCGGTTTCCGTCAGTAACCGGTCGAGTGGGCACAATCGAGCCACCTGTTCTTGGAACTTGGAATTCTTGTACGTCACCGGACCCGCTATAGATATATAGAAACCCCTATCCAGACAACGGCGCGCCGCCCGCCAGTCACCGGAAAAGCAATGCATTACGACCCCCGGCAGCCTTTCGGCCCCCGCGTCAACCAGAATCGAAAGCACATCCTCAAAGGCGTCGCGCTCATGAATGATCACGGGCAGATTCAAGCGTGCGGCGAGATCAATCTGTGCGCGAAAAGCCGCGGCCTGTTCCTGGGGGGATGATAGGTTCCTGTAATAGTCAAGCCCGATCTCGCCTATGGCAACCACCGAATCCTCTTTGGCCAACTCCTCGATGCGGTCAGATGCTTCTCGGTTCCACGTCTTAGCGTCGTGCGGGTGAACCCCTACGGCGGCCACGATTCCTTCATTTGTTCGAGCAAGCCCAACCGCCCTCTCCGAGGATTCGAGGTCGTAACCCACTTCCACCATCAACCTGACACCCGCTGCGCGCGCCCTTCGGATGACTTCTTCCCGGTCCGTATCGTAATCCTTCATCGAAATGTGAACGTGGGAATCCACAAGCACCACTTTGGCCCCACCTTTCGCGCCCTGCCCCACCTTTCGTGCCTTTTCAAGAGATACTGCTCCGGTGGACTTTTTCGCGCTGTACGGTATTCTCAAAAGTCTTTCGCGCCGTTTTAAGAGATACCGCTCCCCGGCGGTATTTCACCGTCCACCGTAAGGAGACGTAAGCAGTCTTCTCCGTGGGAGGCCGCCAGGATCATCCCCTCGGATCTTATGCCTTTCAGCACGGCGGGCTTCAGATTGGCCACCAAAACCACGTACTTGCCCACCAGATCTTCGGGTTTATAGTGTTTAGCGATACCGGCTACCACTTGACGTTGGCCGATACCGTCACCTACGTCAAGCTGAAGTTTGAGTAGTTTCTTACTACCGCTGACGGCTTCTGCCGCCGTGACTTTGGCTACCCGCAGGTCCAATTCCTTGAAACGCTCTATGTCTATCAATTCGCTTCCCGCTTCCCCGGCTCCGCCCTCCGTCGAAGGATGGGCGTCTTGTGTCCGAATTTCGATTCTCGGGAACAACGGGCCTGCCTTCCGGGTCCTCGTACTGGGCTTTAAACCGCCCCACGCGACTACCTCTTCCCATCTCTTACCCCTGGGGCTTTCATCGATCCCGAGTTGGGTCCAAATGGCCTCCGGCGTTTCCACCAAGAAGGGGACGAGCAGGCCGGCTACGATCCTTACGGATTCGAGCACGTTATAAAGCACGGTAGAAGCGGCGGCCTCTTCGCCTCTCGGCATCTTGGCCCACGGTGCCTCCTCGTCCAGGTACTTGTTGCACCGCGTGACCAGACTGAACACCGTAGTGAGGGCATCGGAAAGAAGGAACCCGTCCATGGCCTCCTCGTATTTCTTGACCACCTCGCGCGCGTAATCCGCCATGGAGGTGTCGCCCGCTTGGGGTGTCGGAACCCTGCCATCCCAATACCGCTCCACCAGCCCGAGACTCCTGTGAAGGAGGTTCCCCAAGTCGTTGGCCAAATCGGAGTTGATCCGGCCCTTGAGCGCCTCCTCTGAGTAGTAGCCATCCGACCCGAACGGTACCTCTCGTAAAAGGAAGTACCTCACCGCGTCGACCCCGTACTTATCCACGAGCACCACCGGGTCGATGACGTTCCCCTTGGACTTAGACATCTTGCCGCCTTCGAGCACAAGCCACCCGTGACCGAACACCTGTTTGGGCAAAGGAAGATCCAGGGCCATGAGGATAATAGGCCAGATGATCGTGTGGAACCTCATGATTTCCTTTCCGACGAGATGAAGGTCGGCTGGCCAGTACTTCCGGAATTCCTCACCGTCTCTCCCGTAGCCGAGCGCGGAAATGTAATTCGTTAGGGCGTCAAACCAAACATATACGACATGCTTCGGGTCGCCCGGGACCGGTATGCCCCAGTTGAAGGTCGTCCGGGATACGCAAAGGTCTTCCAAACCGCTCTTACAGAAATTGAGCATCTCGTTCCTTCTCGACGCGGGTTTGATGAAGTCCGGGTTCTCTTCGATGTAACGGATGAGCTTATCCTGGTATTTGGAGAGCTTGAAGAAATAGCTCTCCTCACGCACCAACTCTACGGGCCTTCGACAGTCGGGGTTCGGGCACTTCCCGTCTTCGAGCTGTCGTTCCAGCCAAAAGGTTTCACATGGAACACAATACCAACCTTCGTATTCGGACTTGTATATGTCGCCCTTCTTTAGAATCTTTTCGAACACATCCTGTACCACTTCAATGTGACGTCGTTCGGTGGTTCTTATAAAATCGTCGTATGATATTCGCAAAAGCGACCAGAGGTCTTTTATCCCTGCCACGATTTCGTCGACGAACTGCTGAGGTGTCTTGCCGGCCTCCTTGGCTCGCCGCTCTATCTTTTGGCCGTGTTCATCGGTTCCGGTCAAAAAACGCACGTCGAAACCCTTGAAACGCTTGTATCTGGCTATGGCATCGGCGGCCACAGTGGTGTATGCGTGGCCAATATGGAGCTTATCGCTGGGGTAGTAAATGGGGGTGGTGATATAAAACGTCTTCTTGGTCTTCGGACTCGGAGTCCCGCGTGAGGTCTTGGTGCTCAAATGCGTCACTCCCATTGCATTAAAATGGTACCTCATTATTGTACCATATGCCTCCAGGTCACCTCAAAAAATCGGGCGTTTGTATTGACTCTTCCTGCCATATCTGGTACTCTTTAGATGACCGTGTCGAACATTGTAGAAGGGGAGGGTGGCGTCTTTGATGAAGAGTACAGGAATCGTCCGCAAAGTCGACGAATTGGGAAGGGTCGTAATCCCAATCGAGCTCCGCCGTACGCTTGACATAGAAGAGAGAGACTCCTTGGAGATATACGTCGATGGCGACAAAATCATATTGCGTAAGTATGAACCCGCGTGCGTCTTCTGCGGAAATGCCCAGAACGTCGAGCACTTCCGGGGGAAAAACGTGTGTCGTAACTGCATAGAAGCCATGGCCACCAAGGCAGTCTGATCGCCACCATTCTCGACAAGCGGATACTCATATCGAGAAAGCCCTATCTGTCACCCTTTTTCGGTAACAGGGGGCTTTTCTGTCGCACTCTGCCCGATAATGCCCTTTCCGATAATCAGGGTGATTTCTCCTCTGGGCTTATCGCGGGCTTCCAGGATTCTCACGAGGGTCAAAACGGGCATTACCAAGCACTCTTCGTGAGTCTTCGTGAGTTCGCGGGCCAAGGTCACCAAAACGTCCTCACCGTATACCGTCATCACATCGCGAAGAGTTCCGACCACCCTATGGGGCGCCTCGTACGCGACAACCGGCCGGCCCTCGTCTCTCAAGCGTTCCAGCACCTTTACTCTCTCGGAACGTTTTCTCGGGAGAAATCCCACAAACGTGAAGGTATCGAACGTCATTCCGGAAAGCGCCAGAGCCGCCGAAACCGCCGAGGGGCCGGGGACCACCTCGATCTGGATCCCTGCCTCCCTGGCACGTCTTATCAGATCCTGGCCCGGATCGGAAATACCCGGCATACCCGCGTCGGTGACCAAGGCCACTTTATAACCCTTCTTCAACTTGGAAATCAGGGCTTCCCCCGACTTCTCCTTGTTGTGCTCGTGGTAACTGGTAAGGGGTTTCGAAATTCCGTAGTGATTTAGCAAACGAAGGGTGCGACGGGTATCTTCCGCCGCAATCAGATCGACTTCTTTGAGTACCCTTAGGGCTCTCAGCGTAATATCCTCGAGATTTCCTATGGGCGTTCCGCATACAAAAAGGACTCCTTCGTCCGGGGTCAAGCACCGACCCCGTGCTCCGGATTCCTGCACTTCCTTCACACCCCTATCATGGGCTATCATCCTGTGACGGGACCAGCCTCGGTCTTGTCCGCGACTTCCTCGGCGGGAAACTCCATTGTGGTCTTATCGTCAAGTTCCACCGAGATGGTGTTCTTTATCACGTTGACGCCCACCACTTTTCCTTCGCCTTCGGGCGTCACCACCCTCGAACCCACGGAGGGAAGCATCGCCTTGGCGTCATCGTAATGTTCGGTCTCGAAGCGTAAACAGCACATCAGCCTGCCGCATACACCGGATATCTTGGAAGGGTTGAGAGAGAGGTTTTGCCCCTTTGCCATCCGTACCGATACGGGCTCAAATTCTCCCATGAATGTCTTGCAGCAGAATTCGCGGCCGCATAGACCCAAACCCCCGACGATCTTCGCCTCATCGCGCACCCCTATTTGCCTGAGTTCTATACGCGTCTTGAAGATAGACGCGAGATCTTTGACCAATTCCCTGAAGTCCACCCTCCCTTCGGCGGTGAAATAGAAGATGATCTTGGACCCGTCGAAGGTGTATTCCACTTGCACGAGATCCATGTCCAAGCCGTGCTCTTGGATCTTCTTTTTACAAATCTCGAAGGCTTCTCGTTCTTTGCGCTGGTTCTCGACCACCTGATCCATGTCCTTGGGAGTGGCTTTCCTCAAAACCTTTCGCAACGGCGCCACGACCGTCTCCTCGGGGACTTCCCTCACGCCGACCACGACGTGTCCGAACTCAACCCCTCGAATGGTCTCGACGATCACCGCATCCCCCACTTCTACATCCACTGACGCAGGATCGAAGTAATATATCTTACCGCCTCTTTTGAAGCGCACCCCACAAACCTGAACAGCTGACACCTCTTTTGCCTCCTGTGAAATGTGGTATACGGTGACTCTGGCCGTACCATAAGCCACGGCTCACGAAGACATGGCCTCTAGCATTTCGATGACCGTTACCTCCATGAGGAGCTTTGGGTTCACTTTTCTGGCCAGGTTTCTACGAGCTTCGCTTATGATCGCAATTGCGTTCTTCAGACGCCGTATATCCTCGGGATCAATGTCGCTTGGGCCAAAGACAAGCCCTTCTTTGAAGCTTTTTCGACTGGCCGAACCCACCCCCGTCGGCCCCGCGCTTGAATCCCCGCCACGGCTTATCATCGCGAACATCCTTATCCGTAACATCGTCATCATAGCATCCAATGAAAATGCGAGGAAGTCCTCTTCTAGACCCGCCATTTCATCCGCGATATCCAGCACTTCGACGCAAAGCGGCTTCTTACAGAATTCGATGACTCGTCGGCCCAATTCGATGCAATGAATCAATCTTTCCCGGACGGACTGAACTGCCATACTTTCTTCGGTGCGAAGGTTACCCTTGGAACGTTTAAGAGGCCCTCCGCCCTCCATCCCCTCGTCCTCCAGTCGCCCGGTGCGGGCTTTATCACCGCCCTTTTCTTCTTCCCCCGAAGAGCCGCTATCACTCGTCAATCCGCCGGACAAGCGGCGCCATAGGTTGGGAGTACCCGCAAGACTCAGCGCCAGGATCTCGAGGGCTTTTTCGTCATTGATACCTGCGGAGTCCCTGAGTCGTTCTTTGATCGCGTGGATCGGCAACTCCCCAAATCTTACGTGAACCAGCCTGGACCTTATGGTGTCGGGAATGGAATCGGGGTCGAAACTGCACAGTATGATGACGCAAAAATCGGGGGGTTCCTCCAGTAGTTTCAGAAGTGAGCTCGCCGCTTGTGGCGTAAGGGCCTCCGCCCGGTTTATGATCAATACCTTATAGCGACCGAATACGCTCTTTAGGGAACAGAAGGATCTGGCGTTTCGCAGGGTCTCGATGCGATGCGTCCCGCCTTCAGGATTCAATACCAAAACATCAGGGCCGATGCCGGTCGCCAAGGATCTACAAGCCTTACAGGTACCACAGGCATCGCCGTCCGGCGATGGGTGCTCACAGTTAAGCCCTCGAGAAAACCATAGCGCCGCTTCCTCGACCCCGCTGGTGTAAGAACCTGACAAAAGATATCCTTGACGGGGACCGTACAGGATTGAGCGTGATAGGATCTGTGCCGCCACCGGTTGAAGATATGCATACGTACCCATCGACATCAGATTTTCTCCATTCTCTCCACGTCAAGGACGAATATCGTGGCCCCGCCCAACACCACTTCAACCGGGAACGGCACGTAAGATTCGGCCGGACCCCCGGCTGGCGGTAAAGGAGTCACATACTCCTTTCTTGAACGGCAAGTGCTCTTGATCACATCGAGAACATCCTGCACTCTCGACTCCTCCACACCGATGAGAAGGGTTGTATTCCCATTACGAAGGAAACCCCCTGTACTGCTCAACTTGGTGGCCCTGTAATGTTTCCGTATCAGTGCGTCCAATAGCCGCCCGACGTCTTTGTCTTGTACTATGGCTATAACGAGCTTGGCATCGTTCACGACGGGATACCCCCTATCCCTTCATTTTGCTTGGCAGCCCATGGAGCCAAGTGGAAATACGCTTTTTGTCGTATTCCTGGTGCCCTATTCCCGCTACCGGCGCTCGGTGGCTCATGAACTCGGCGAATCGTCGCGCTCTTTTGATCTTGATGGCGAATGTACTCTGACGAAGTCCAGCACTGCTTGTGTGGCCCGACGCCTTACCTCTTCGATGGCTTGCGAAGCGTCTATGATTTTCACCCTGTGGGTCTCCTCACCTGCAATGGTCAAATACCCTTCTCTCACCCTGCGATAGTAATCGACATCGCGACATTCGACGCGGTCGGGAACCTTTTTCAGAATGCGCGCCCTCGCGATCTCAACATCCAAATCGAAGAGGAGAGTGAGGTCCGGATAGACTCCATTGCAGGCAACACCGTTGACGCTCCTCACGATGTCGACAGGCAGTCCCAGACCGTAACCCTGGTATGCTATGGTGGAATCGGCAAAACGTTCGGACAGCACCACCAGTCCTCGCTGTAGCGCCGGTTGGATCACTTCTTTCACCAGTTGGGACCTGGCGGCATTGTATAGCAGCACCTCCGTCATGGGATCCATACCGCGAGTAGATGGATCAAGGAGGATTTCCCTTATCTTCTCGCCGAGCGCCGTTCCGCCGGGTTCCCGGGTCAAGACCACTCTAAAACCGATCGACGACAACATTTCCTTCAAAAATCCAAGGTGCGTCGTCTTTCCCGAGCCGTCGATTCCTTCCAGTGTAATGAAATATCCCGTCATTGTGACCTCCGCTTCTGACCAAAGCTACTGGAGAATTCGTTTTTCGGTCGGACGATACCTTTCAAGAGGCTCCGCCGAATATTCTCCAGGACATCTTGGACTATTGACAGCTTCCTTCACAGCTATTCCCCAGCCTTCGTACAGCAACCTGGCCGGACGTCTTGGACTATTGACAGCTTCCTTCCTGCTATGACAGTTATCCCCAGATTTGTCAACAGCTTGTCGATAACATTGAGATATTCTTGAACCTCACCGAGTAGAGCCAGGTGTCGCCGCCGAGGAGGCTTGTCGATAACCTTGAGATATTCTTGAACCCGGAAACTGCTTTCCGATACCGGTTGAGGAAGGCTAGTTTGTCGATAACCTTAACCTGTCGATAACCGGGCCGCCGTCGCTCGCTGCGGCGGAAAGCTTGTGTTTGTCCATAACCTTAACTTGTCGATAACCCTAAATATGGTCTTCAGTCCGCCTATAACTTGAATCCCCCTATCTTTGTTTGACCCAACTGCCCCCACCAGCGCCGTAGACACAAGCGCACTCAAAATCAAAAACCCGGTGGGTTATCCACCGGGCGACGGTTTTCCGGCAGCGACCTACTCTCCCGGGCGGTTGCCCGCCGAGTACCATCGGCGCTCGAGGGCTTAACTTCCGTGTTCGGGATGGGAACGGGTGTTTCCCCTCCGCCATGGCCACCGGAAACTCCCAGTACCGAACGCTGCACGGTGCTAAAGGCGGACAAGCCCTCGACCTATTAGTACCGGT
>DUSP01000157.1 GCA_012842575.1 Clostridia bacterium | reverse complement strand
TTCGTAGACGACCTCAAAAAGGCCCGCACTTGATCAACGCGTTTGGCAATCAAGTCGAACCCAAAAATGCGCTTGGCGTATGGCAAATGCGGACCGCCCGTGACGCCCTGATCAAGACGTAATCCACTCCGTCTATCGGTCCGGGGAAGAGGAGTGCGAGCAATGAGTAGAGGCTTGCCAGTCTTCATCGCCGCAATAAACGTACGTAGGCAATAAACGGAACTGCTCCTGTCCTGGCGGACTAAAGAACGGAACGGCTCCTGGAGGACAGAGAGCCGTTCTCGGTGTCTCAATACTTAATTGTCTTTAATTGTCTTTAATTGTCTTTGCTATTGGATTCTTACCCGTGTGATGATTATCGTCTTGTCCTTATGGCTTGCTTCCCAACCCAGTAACACCTTCCAGTAACGCTTCAAGATCACAATGTTCTTCGAGGTTTCTCTTGGCCTGGTCTATCCCCGCCTTATCCTCCGGTTTGATCTTTCGAGTCACCGTGTGTAGTTTTTCTACGGTTGTGTAAGTATCGTAATGAACCAGTATCACGGGCACCTTTTTCTCTTGCGCCCGCGCCAGAACCTGAACGTTGGGGTAAAGGCCGCCGGTGAGGATGATCACAGAGGTGTCTGTTTCAAGGGCCGCAAGGGCTAGATCCGCTCTGTCGCCCCCCGTTACAACCGCTTTGTTCCTCGACCGACGCAGATATTGTATGGCGCTTTCTTGGGTCATGGCACCTACGACGATGTCCTCAACGAGACGGTCCATATGATCTTCCCCGGAAAGGAGTTCGCCACCCAAAATCGCGTAGTATTCCCGGACCGTGGGAAGAGAGATCTCGAGGCTCTTGGGTATAATACCCAAGACTTTGAATCCGTGTTTTTCTATTATGGGCTTATACACGCCGACCACCTTGTCCAGGAGAGGGCGCGGGACATTGTTGAAGATGTTACCGAGGACCCTGATTCCGGATAGGGACATGTATCGGTCATAAAGGATCACACGGTCAACGCTATAGTCACTCGCCGGCTGAGCCACAAACAACACGGGAAGGCCGAGATCCCGCGAAAGACTGATTGCATCTAGACCAAGGCTCGCCATGACGTACGGATACGTAGTCCCTTCTATGATCAAAACATCGTACTCGCTCGACATCTCTTTCAAGCGTGCCTTTACTTCTTTAGTATGATCTTCGGACATGTCATATCGGCTGAGATATTGAGGGCCAATGCAATAGCACGTCAAATCATCGTGCGTCTCGGCCATCCCGAGGACGCTACGCATCAAGAGTACGTCGTCATCGAAACGGCAAGTTAAGGGATCCGCAACGCCTATGGGTTTAAAGTAACCGACCTTTAAACCGCGTTCCTTCAATTTGAGGGAGAGGCCCAGGCAAATGGCCGTCTTGCCGCTCCCGTACCGCCCAACTACAAATATGCCGTTCAAGGAGTTCACCTCACGATATAGTGATCTTAATGTCCAGTGCCGCCACTCCGTCCGGGTAAGCCATAACCGGGTTTACGTCCACGTCCGTAATCTCAGGGAAATCCAATACGAGCGCGGATATTCGGCCAATGGTGTCGACTATGGACTTAATATCGCACGGTTTTTCGCCCCTATAGCCCTTAAGAAGCATATGTGCCTTGGTTTCGGAGATCATTTCTTCTATTTCGGATTCGTCGAGGGCGTAAGCCAGCCTGAATGAAACGTCCTTCAGCAGATTCACGTAAATTCCGCCCAATCCGAACGCGATCAATGGGCCGAATTGCATGTCTTTGGTCATCCCTATTATGAGCTCTACGCCCTTCTTCATCATCTTTTGGACCTCTACCCCGTATAGGGTAGCGTCCGGCATAAGCCGATGCACGTTGTCCATGATCTCCACAAACCCGTCGCGAACTTCCCTGGGGGTCTTACAATTGACTTTCACGCCACCCACATCGGTTTTATGCATTATCTTAGGAGAAGCGATCTTGAGCACTACGGGGAAACCTAAAACTTCGGCCATATAAGCGGCTTCGTCCGGTCGTTTAGCCAAAAGAGAAGGGGCTACGGGTATATTATAGGAGCGAGCCACTCGCGCCGCCTCAGGACCTAGCAAGACGAGTCGCCCATCTTCCTTCACTTCTCTAAAAATCTCCTTGACCGCTTCACGATCTACGTCTTCATAAACCGGCGACGATATGGTACTGGGTTTGAGTCGACGTTGTCCGTAGCGGGTGAGACCGGCTAGAGCGCTGACGGCTGGTTCGGGGAATGGGTATGTCGGGATACCTGCGCTGGACAAGGTCTTCCTTGCCTGCTCTACGGCTTCCCCTCCCATAAACGACGTTACTATAGGAATGTCCCGATGGGCCTTCGCCGCCTCTATCACGACGCTGGCGGTTTGGTCTGGATCGATTACGGCGGTTGGAGTGAGAAGAACTATAGCGCTACAGACAGCGGGGTCTTCGAGACCGTACTTGAGCGCGATTTCGTAGCGCTCCGGAAGAGCGTCCCCTATGACGTCTATGGGATTGTACAGGTTGGCTGTTGGAGGCAATGATTTCCTGAGATTCTCGACCGTTTCCTTTTGAAATCTAGCCATGTTCAGCCCTACGTTTTCGACGTAATCCGTAGTTATTATCCCGGGCCCGCCTGAATTGGTGACGACGAGAACGTTCTTACCGGAGGGAATCGGTTGCGAGGCGAAGGCGGATGCCCAGTCAAAGAGTTCCTCTATGGTCTTGGCCCGAAGAACACCGGCTTGCTTGAATGCTACGTCATAGGCAAGATCGCTTCCGGCAAGGGCTCCGGTGTGGGAAGATGCGGCCTGAGCGCCAGCCTGGGTGGTTCCCGCTTTAAAGATGAGGATAGGCTTTTTCGAGCTCGATGCCCTGGCAACTTCGACGAATCTTCGACCGTCCGAAATATCCTCCAGGTAGAACAATATGACGCTGGTTTCGTCGTCGGAGGCGATTTCCTCTATAAGATCGGTTTCGCTGATATCCGTTTTGTTTCCGAGACTGACGAACTTACTCATACCGAGGCCGCGTTGGATGCTCCAATCCAGAATGGCCACTCCGAGGGCGCCGCTTTGCGATATAAAAGCGATCCGCCCCTTCAAGGGAGATCGCTTTGCGAAAGATGCATTGAGTGGAGTATGGGTATCTATTATCCCGAGGCAATTCGGTCCTATCATCCTCATCCCGTATTTTTTGACGATTTCCTTCAATTTAAGCTCTAGATCGAGGCCTTCCTTGCCCGTTTCCTTAAACCCGGCCGTAATCACGACAAGACAATTTACACCGACTTGTCCACATTCTTCGGCCACGCTCAAGACGGCTTGGGGAGGAACGCTGATAACAGCTAAGGATACCTCTCCCGGTACGGCCCTCATGGACGGATAACACCGGAGACCTAAGATCTCGTCCTCTTTGGGGTTAATTGGATATACAGGTCCGTTATAGCCGCTCTCGATTATGTTTTTGAGTATTGCGTGACCGATCTTCCCCGGAGACTTCGAAGCCCCTATGACCGCGACACTATGAGGTTTAAAAACAGCACCGAGCCCCGACATGTCCTTTCACCTTCTCTTTCCTTACGTCGTATGCTTCCTCTTTGATCCCGACTTATACGGTAGTGGGATAGTCAGTGAGACATGCGGGCGAAACACCCGGAAAAAGTCTACCACTAAAACCACATACAGTAAATGGCCCAGATAGTAAAAGTAAACATAAAAACAAATAAACGGTTTTCCAAGATATGGCAGGAAATTTCTGGATCAAATAGAAAGAGTTGTGGGGCAATTATATGAACGCTGCAAGACGGAAAATTGGGAGGTATGAGGTAAGTGGATACACAGGGGAAAATTAAGAAGTCAAAGAAAAGCCCCGGCCCTTCAAGAACCTCTTGTGGTAATCAGCAACCAGAGGGTCGGACAGTTTATGCGGCAACAGAACCCACGACCGAAAAGGCGACTGAAGTGGTGTCGGAAAAAGGAGGGAATGCCCAGGTAAACGGCATGAGTACGACCAATGCTCCTACCCGAGTCGATACCCGGGTCGATACCCGTGAGACACCTGGAAGTATGACTCCAAAGCGCCACGTGGAACCTGAGCCTGGAAAGCGCCGCTTGGAACCCGAGCCTGGTTATCATCTTCTTACACCGCCCGAAGGCATCGCATTGAAGGACGCCTGCAGAGTACTGGGGCTCTCCCCCGGTACTTTCAGGCGGTTACTTCGTGAGTATGAAGGTATACCGGGTTTGCCTGGAGCAGAAGCTTGGGGATCGAACGGTGAAGTCAAAAAAGGTCTCATCAAAATTGGCGAGGATGGGATGAAGGTTCTAAAGGAAATCGTTCATCTTCGCCAACAAGGAAAGGCTGTAAACGAGATCAAGGAAGTGCTGTTAAAGGGCAACAGCAACAGTTCTGCGGACACCGCTCTAAAAGACGCTGGCACTGTTCATAAAGTTGACAACGCCCTAGTTGACAACGGCCTCAATACCCTTGCCTCCGAAGAGGGGTTCAAAGGAATAGCGGAAGCCGCCGCGACAAGTGAAGCCGTAAGGGACCGGCCGGATACGGGAGGGGCGCAGTATACGCAGGCCGCCGTGGCGACGGTTAGTGAGTCGACGCAGATTGGCCTGGACCTGAGCATAATCGACCCCGCTAACTGGAAACTCAACCTTAAGGAGTATACCGACGGAACCCAAAATGATTTGATAGCCCATTTGGAGCACCTCGCACGGGCATTGAACCGATCAGAAGAAAGACGGGCAAGGGACAGGGACCGTTTGATGACGGCGCTCATGCGGACGCAACAGGAAATCCAGCAGTTGCGGTACGAGCTCGTCGGACAGCGCTCGCGGCGGCAGAGGAAACGCGGGTTCCTCGTACGGCTTTTGGGCTAGGCGTAAAGTGATTTCGGGAAGGTTCAACGATCCTCGCACTGGGCATCATATAAGCTGCCGATACAAATAAACTGCCGATACAAAATCAGCCAATTCCCATCAGCCTCAAAAGGGAGTGGGGAAAGTGAAGATAAGTGCGAGGAATCGATTGGCAGGTACCGTCTCAGAGGTTACCGTCGGGACGGTGGCCGCAAAAGTGGTGGTAAACTTCGATAAGCCCGGCACTATCACCGCCACGATCACGAAGGATGCAGTGCAAGACATGAACTTGAAGGTTGGGGACAGCGTAGAAGCGGTCGTGAAGGCGAGTAACGTGATGATACTTAAGCCATAACGACTCTGAAAAAAGCAGAAGTCTCTCAGGCCCTTCGTCTCGGGGAGGGCCTGAGACATGCTTGGGCATAGGTAAGGCTCCGGAGGCGACTCTTCCCGTTTCTTGATTCTTCGGATTGCCTATAGGAAAATGTAGCCGTACAGTATTCCGTATAATGTTTCTAGAGGCTTACGAGTACGAGGAGCGTATGGGATGCGAGAACGCAAGTACTTCATAGAGACATTCGGTTGTCAGATGAATGAACATGATTCCGAAGTAATTGCGGGAATTATGGAAGGGGCAGGGTATTCGGCGGCCACATCTATAGACGAAGCCGATATCATCCTTTTTAACACTTGTTGTGTAAGAGAGAGCGCGGAACAAAGGATACTGGGTAGGATATCGAGGGCAGGGGCCCTGAAGAAAAGGAGGCCCGAATTAGTCATAGGTGTGGGGGGCTGTATGGTGCAGTACCCGGAAGGCCGTCAACGAATCAAGACCCGGTGTCCTTACGTGGATTTTACGTTTGACACGACAGCCCTCGAGAGACTTCCCGAGATTCTTGCCCACCACGGGATCCCGGTGGGTTGTCTGGTGGGAGAGGCTATCCAGCCCAAGAGGAAAAGCTCGCTCTGCGCCTTCGTAACGATAACCTACGGTTGCGATAATTTCTGCTCTTATTGCATCGTGCCTTACGTCAGAGGTCCACAGAAGAGTAGGCGTCCAGAAGAGGTAATAGACGAGGTAAGACGCCTCGGGGAACGTGGGTATAAAGAGGTGACGCTTCTTGGTCAAAATGTCAATGCATATGGGCGCGATTTCAACCCGACTTCGGCAGGGAAGGACTGGGACTTCGGCGATCTTCTTTTGGAGCTCGATAAGGTCCCAGGAATAGAGCGTATCAGGTACACCACATCGCATCCTCGAGACTTCCAGGAACGGTTCATCGAGATAACAGCTCGTTCAAAGAAGGTGTGCGAGCATTTCCATCTGCCCGTGCAGGCTGGCAGTAACAAGGTTCTCAGGCTCATGAACAGGGGATATACGAAAGAAGGCTATCTGCGCCTGGTGGAAAAGATCAGGGAACTCATCCCGTCAGCCAGCGTCACCACTGATTTGATTGTGGGATTTCCGGGCGAAGATGACCGGGATTTTGAAGATACGATGGATCTTGTGGAGAAGGTTAGGTTTGACGCAGCTTTCACCTTTATGTATTCCCCCCGAAGCGGAACGGCTGCAGCGACACTACCCGACCAAGTAGCGCTGGACGTCAAAAAGAAGCGCTTGGAAAGACTGATACGTGTTCAAAATGAAATCGCCAAGCAAATCAATGAGGCCCAGAAAGGGAAGGTGTTGGAGGTTTTAGTGGAAGGGCCAAGCGAAAGAGATCCGAAAATGCTTTCCGGCCGGACTCGCACCAATAAAATGGTGCACTTTCCGGGGCCTGAGAACCTCACCGGTCATCTGGTGAATGTGTTGATTACAGACGCTCCGGGTCACACCTTGAGAGGTGAGATGACGAATCGTGCCACGATCTAGCGCCCCGTCTGACCGGCCAGGAAAGCGCGTTCTTGTGATAACAGGACCCACTGCAGTCGGCAAGTCGGAGATAGCCGTCGAAGTGGCACTGAGTCTGGGTGGGGAAATAATCTCAGCGGACTCGATGCAGGTCTACCGCTTGATGAATATCGGAACGGCCAAACCCACGGAGTCCCAGAAAAAAGGAGTGCCACACCATCTTATCGATGTCGTTTGGCCAGACGAGGAGTACAGCGTTGCTCGGTATCAGAAAGAAGGGCGGAGGATTATCGAGGAGTGCCATAAGAGGGGAAGTCTTCCCATAGTCGTGGGTGGTACGGGTCTTTACATTGACGCTTTAATTCGGGGTTATTGTTTTATTGAACTGAAGACCGATTGGGAGCTGCGCCGACAGCTGGAATTGGAAGGCAAGAATCTCGGAACCCATGCGCTTTATGACCGCTTGAAAGCGGTGGATCCCGAAACGGCCCTGAAGATCCACCCTAATGATCAAAGGCGGATAATTCGAGCACTGGAGATATTCTTGCGCACGGGACGGCCTCGATCGTACTACGATAAATTGAGGACGGTCCCAAACTATGATGCCATATGGATCGGCCTTACGAGACCGAGGGAGGACCTTTACCGACGCATTGACCGACGGGTAGAGCAGATGTTCGCTTTGGGTTTTGTCGAGGAAGTCAGGGAATTGCTGAAAAAAGGGTACCACCGCAACCTCTTTTCCATGAGAAGTCTCGGTTACCGAGAGATCACAGATTACCTTTACGGCTTGTCCACCATCGTCGAAGCGATGAGACTCATCAAGAGGAATACCCGACACTATGCCAAACGCCAATTCACATGGTTCAATAGAAAAGAGGGAATAACGTGGGTAAACTTGGGAGAGATTACTGAAGATAAAGCGATCAGCCAAATCTTGTACTACCTGGAAGGAAAAAAGAACTCTCTGTAGAATGGCGGAGTGGGCGGATGACCGCGGGCCTATACAGCCGGCCTATAAAATTGTGCTCAAATCGTGCTCAATCTCCGGCTGCACGTACGATAAGAGAAGAATTCCGACGGTTTGCTGTGGGCTTATCGGTCTGCCAGGGGTCGATAAGGACATAAATTGAACAAGGAGTTAGGAGGTTCGGCGGCCGGAGGTAAGAAGCGGAAACTTGAGCTGCTAGAAATCAGATACTGGTACTGGAGGGCAGATCCGTGTCAAAAACACAGGTCAACTTACAAGACGTCTTTTTAAACCTTCTAAGGAAAGACGGGACTCCTCTTACCATATATCTCATCAACGGGTTTCAATTGAAGGGTATCGTTAAAGCCTTCGACAACTTTACCGTCTTGCTCGAGGGCGAAGGGAAGCAGATGCTCGTCTATAAGCATGCTATCTCCACCGTGAGCCCAATGCGGTCGGTTGTAAATCTGGTATCGGAACTTCGGAAGGAAATGGAACAAGAGGGACGAGGATCGCCAAAGGAGGATTCGGTATGATTGACGTGATAAGGAAAGCGTTTTTCCTCGGTTTAGGGGTGCTGGCATCGGGGAAAGACATGGTCGAAAAAGTTCTGAACGATATGGCCGAGAGGGGCGAGATGACCCAAGAAGAAGCGAAGAAGCTCGCCGCCGCCCTGGTAGAGCGCGGAAAGCGAGAAAAGGACGAGCTCTTGAGAATGATCAAGTCTGAGATGAAAAGGATACTGAAGGAGTCTCCGGTTGCGAGCAAGAGTGAACTCGAAGAGGTCGAAGAGAGGCTTAGTAGGATAGAACGTCTGTTGGAAAAAGAAATATCGGAAAAAGGAATAAAGGAGAAGGAATAAAGACACTTGGAAGGAATCCCCACTTTCTGAAAGAATGACTACTCAAAAACAGCTCTTGCGGAGCGACTTTATGACCATCGTCGGTGACTTCAGCCGAGAACTCATCGCGTATCGCTCCGAAGGCCTTCCGGAAAGGAGAAGATCGAATGTTTGATCTGGGAGATCTTGCCCAAAGTGTCATTGCCGGTGACGTTGCAAAAAGCACGGAACTCACGAAGAAGGCCCTTGAGATGGGCGTTGCTCCGCTTGACATCATTAACAAGGGCCTAATCGCCGGTATGGAAGTGGTTGGCGAGAGGTTTAAGAAGGGCGACATGTTCGTTCCCGAAGTCTTAGTTGCAGCCCGGGCAATGAATTCGGGCCTAGACCTTATCAGACCCCTATTGGCAGAAACCGACATAAAGGGTCTCGGTACAGTGGTCATCGGGACCGTAAAGGGCGATTTGCATGACATCGGAAAGAATCTAGTGGCCATGATGATGGAGAGTGGCGGCTTCAAGGTTATCAATTTGGGTGTCGACGTTCCCGTGGAAAAGTTCGTAGAAGCCGTAAGAACTCATAAACCGCAAATAGTGGGGATGTCTGCCCTCCTCACCACTACCATGCTGGTCATGCGCGACGTCGTATCGGCTCTCAAGGAGTCAGGTTTGAGGGATAGTGTAAAAGTGATGATCGGAGGCGCCCCGGTTACAGCCGACTATGCCAAAGAAATCGGCGCGGATGGCTATGCTCCGGATGCTGTGTCGGCCACAGACCTCGCGAAGAAATTCGTCGCCGCGTGAGGTCCATGGAGGTTAAGAAGGGGAGAAAAGGATAACCGAGGAGCTGCGGCGAAATACCATAATATGGTAGGCCGTTGCTCCTTTCCTTTTTCTCGTCAGGGTAGTCTGAGTGTATCTTGCGACGATACTCCGACAGTAAACGGGATCACAAGACTGATAAGCGCTAGAGGCGCCGAGGCGGCGGCGACGAATGGTACGAGCGGCGTAGGAGTGACTGAAGGGACAATTGAGGGGACAATAGCAGCTCGGATTTTAGACCGTAGGGACAGGTTATCCCTTTACCTGTCCCTACCTTTTATGTTGGGGATCGCCTTGGGGAAGGGGTTGGCCGATCGTATACAGGATCTAAGGTTTTCGCTGTGGCATGTTGTATTTGGGTTCCTTGAGGGTCGGGGGTCCCCAGGGGGTATAGAAGCATTGGCCAGAGGGCCTTATTCCTTATTGGCTATAACCCTGGTCACAGTCATCATGACTGCCTTTGCTGCTTTCGCGGCCGAAAAGTCTAAGCCGCGACGGGTCCCCAGCAAGAAGAAGACACCCCGTTGCCTCCTTTCGTTTCGTGGGCTTCTTTCGCGCTTCGTTGCGCGAACCGGAAGCGTATATAAGACCCTAATCCCGTTCTTCTTGGCGTCTTGTCTATGTGGCGTGTGTCGCTATACAGCTTTCCGCATTACAGGGGAAGGGGATATCGCCCGTGCCTTGCAAGGGGAAAAAGGGGGTATGGCCCATGTGTTCCAAATGACGGTGATAAAGTGTACGCCGCTAGACGGTATGCCGAGTTACCAGGACGAAAGGGCGAACGGCGATAACATAAGAAAGGAGGTAAATGAAGAGGCTGAGCCGGGGAACCAGACCGAAGCGTATTGCGGCTGGCCCGACATTCGGCCTGCTATGGCATTTTCCCGTTTTCAGGTGATAGGAAACATCTACAGTATAGACGGGCGTCGTGTTTTTGGACGCGCCCTCGTCATTTTGGATGCAAAGACAAGTAATCGCGTAAGAGAGGGAGATCCTTCCAAAGGCTCCATAATATCCGTGCGAGGAAGCATCCGGAGACCGGAGGGCTCAAGGAATCCAGGTCTCCCGGGAGAAGAGGATCGGGTGGAAAGGCTCGGTGCCTTTTGGATCATAGATTCCACTTCATGGTGGATTGAATCGGCCGAGTACTGCGGCGGAAGGGGGAGGGAGGTTGGGAGTTTTACTGAGGAGGCTAGGAGTATAGGGTTTACGAAGTTCCTGCATCCGGCGGGCTCGATTTGTGATTCCGTTGAAGAGACGGCGAGACGTTTAAAACGCGGTGTCTTGAGGCTGGCTGACCGCATTCGTTTTGCCTTGATGCGAAAGATGTCCCTAGTAATGCCCACCGAAACAGCCGGTTTTTATCGGGCCATTCTCTTGGGGGACCGCTCATGTGTCTCGCAGGAGATGTCTAGCGCGTTTTCGGTCATCGGTTTGTCTCACATACTGGCGCTTTCCGGGCTTCACGTGGTGCTAGTAGCCGGAGGGTTGCGATGGACATTGAAGGCATTCAAAACGATATGCGCGAGGCTGGTTATAGGCATATTCGGTGAGGGTCGAAGGAGCAGCATCCGGCTTTTCATCTTCTCGCCGGTCACCGAATTCGCTTTGACCGCGACTCTTCTTGTGGTATACGCCATGATAGCGGGTGGAGCCCCCTCCGTATTCCGCGCCTCTTTCATGTTCATTTCCGCCGCTATGGGGCCGCTTGTGGGGAGGCGCTCTTCCTCTATGAATGCGCTGTGGTTTTCCGCCTTAGTCATACTGGTATTCAGCCCACAATGCCTCTTCGATATCGGCTTTCAACTGTCCTTCATGGCAACCTGGGGAATTCTTAAGTACAATCGAAGATTTCAGAGGCTCGTTCCGTGGTGTCCAGCGGAGGTTACGATGACCGTCTCCTCCCAGCTCAGTACATTGCCGATTTTGGCGGGAGCATTCGGGCGTTTCTCAGTTATCTCATTCATCGCGAACCCGCTTATGCTGCCATTCGTCGCTCTGTTAGTGAACTATGGGCTCATACTACTTATCCTCTGTACGATTTGGCCCGCGACGGTGAAGGTGCTTCAATACCCCGCCTCGTGGGGTGTTTTCCTGCTTGCGGCTTCGTCCAAATTCATGGCCTCGCTTCCGCTTTCGTCCCTCGTGGTTTTTAGACCCCACTGGCTCCTGCTAATTACTTACTATGCACTGGTCTGGATATGGTCTTTTTCGGAAACGGACTCAGCCGGTCAAGAATCGAGCGTTCAAGGGAGTGTTGTGAGATGCTACACGGAAAAAGGCCGGTGGACGTACTCTTTGAGAGGTTTGATGGCAGACAAGTACCCCATACAAAGCGTGTATAATCGTTCTTCTGTATCTGGTAGGCGCAAGAACGTAAGAGGCATCCTATTAGCCCTGGTAATCGTTTTACTTTGGGTGATACGTGGCTTTGACGAGATTATGCCCGGTATGATGGAGGTGACGTTCTTCGACGTCGGGCAAGGGGACGGTGCGCTGATCCGTACGGCGGACAGGGTAATCTTGGTGGACACCGGACCCGACACGGACGGAAGCCTACGTAGGATGGCCGAGCTGTTGAGAGTTCGCGGTGTGGGACATATTGATTACCTCGTTCTCAGCCACGGGCACAGCGATCACATAGGTGGTTTCGAGGGAATTATAAAAACGTTTTCGGTGGGCGCTATCCTCATCCCCGAAAGCCAGGTCGACACTAAAGAATTCAAGGACATTATCCGTCGAGCAAGTTCCAAGAACACCAGAGTGATCGCGTTAGGGCAAGGAGACATTCTGGAATTCGGTAATCGGTGGCCCACCACTGACGGTTTCGTCCGAAAAATGAACACCATTACCCTAACTGTACTTCACCCGCAGAAAGGACATGGAGAAGGAATCCGACCCACCTCCGAACCGGCGTCCGATTTCATGAACGAGACTTCACTGGTATTCTGTCTCGATTTTGGACGGCAGCGCTTCATTTGGACGGGGGACATCGGAGCGTCAACCGAAAAGAAGATGCTCGAGAGCCGCCCTTGGCTTGAGTTTTCTAAGCTGAACATCCTTAGCCCCGAAACGGGCCGAATATCCGATAAACCGGGGCGGACAGTAATACTGAAAGTAGCCCATCATGGAGCCTCCACATCGACCACCGACCGATTTCTTGATGAAATGGCGCCTGCAGTCGCCGTCATCCAAGTTGGCGAAAACGACTTTGGCCATCCGGGGAAAGAGGTGCTCGACCGCTTAGCCTCTAGAGGGATTGTCGCCTTGAGGACCGACAAAAACGGTGCTATCACCTTTAGGACGGACGGGAAGCGCTGGTTTGCTCGTACGTGGATTTGCTTTTTCAGGGACTCATCACCTTCAACGCACCCTTGATATTTTTTCAACCCGGTGGGAAAATACTAAATAGGAATTTTCCTAATAGGAATTTTCCTATTTGGCATGCCTTCGATACATTGTATATGCTTTGTATATGCCTTCGTACGTTCTATGTTTTTGGTACGTTCATATGCCTTTGGTACGACCGGATACCGCGATTTAGCACGTTTTGGTAAGGGCGGCCACAAGTGCCGAGGCGACTCCTTGCGTCTCCATGGGAGCCGGGGTGGCGTGGCGCCGTTTCAATGAATAAAGGTGGTACAGGGCATGATAAGCGCCGAGTCGGTCATCGAGGAAATCAAGAATTCGGGCTACAAGGTGACGGCCCAACGCAAGGCCATAATCCACGTCCTCGTTGTCGCAGACCGGCCGCTACCCGCGTCAACTCTTCTCGCCAGGGTAAGAAGGGTAGCCGGAAACGTAAGTCCTGATACGCTATATAGGAATCTCGATCTATTGCTCGAGATAGGTGCGGTGAACCGCATCAAGGTCCGCGGAAGGGATCTCTTCGAACTCAATCGATGCGCTCATCATCACCACTTGATATGCCTTGAGTGCGGTCGCATAACATGCCTGGAAGATTGCCCACTACAAGACGAAGTGGCTGAATACGCCAAAGGACATGAGTTCGAAGCAGTTCGGCATGTATTCGACGTCTACGGGTACTGCAATGAATGCAAGGGGAAAAGACGTTCTTGACCTGACCAAAAAGCAGATGAACACGGAAATTCCAAAACCTGTTCCGGGAGCAAACCAACATCCCCGCACGAGGTCTTTGGTTTTTCTGACGTGGGGGTTGCCGGTACTACTTCTCACAGGGATCACAATCTGGTTCTTACTGCACGGCGGGGAGGGGTCTTTTTGGCATTCGCCCGCAAACGGCCTGTCGCGGGCTCCAAACCCTGAAGAGAAACTGAATTCGTCGGAGCCCGGTGGACCAATAGAGGTAGTCTCGACCATCTTTCCGCTGTCTGACATCGCGAAGAACATCGGAGGCGACAAGGTATCCGTAATGACCCTAATTCCTCCCGGAGCAAATCCGCACACCTATGAGATCTCGCCTACGCAGGCCATCTTAGTTGCGAAGGCCTCATTGCTCATAAGAGTCGGCGCGGGGCTGGATGACTTCGTGGATAAGATAATGTCTTCCATCAGCAGTAGGGAAACCATTATTCTCAGGCTCACCGATGGAGTTGACTTGGTGGACGGCGACCCGCACATTTGGCTTGACCCCGTGATCGTAAAAGAACGGATTGTACCGGCCATAACCGGAGCATTATGCCGTATTGCCCCTGAAGATGCGGCCTATTTCAGGAAAAATCAATTCCTATACCAAGAGAGGCTCGACGCGCTTCACCGTGAAATTCAAAGGCTTTTGTCGAACCTAGAGGGACGGCCCCTCATATCCGTGCACTCGGCGTGGCGGTACTTTTGCCTGCGCTACGGACTTAAAGGCATATACATCGAAGAATTTCCTGGAAAAGAGCCATCCCCACGGTGGATATCGACTGTAGTGGACCTCGCCAAACGAAGCGGTGCACAGGCGATATTCGTCGAACCCCAGTTCAGTGCGAAAATGGCGGAAACCATCGCCCAAGAGTTGGGCGTAGAAGTATACGAAGCGGACCCGATAGGCAAAGAAGGTGTTCCCGGATTTAACACATATATCGATCTCATGAAGCACAACGTCGAAGTATTCCGAAAAGCATTAGGAGAGAACCGAGACCTTTGAATCGTATGTCAATTTTGAGTCGAACGCCTTTAGACCGTGCGTCAACCGAGAACCATACGCGGACTGCCGAAATAGAAGACTTCCCGGCGGTAGAAGTGTGCCACGTCCATTTCTACTATCAAGGCAAAGTGGTGCTCGATGACGTGACGATTAGGGTGGACCCGGGAAGATTTCTGGGGATAATCGGCCCCAACGGAGCGGGGAAGACGACGCTTCTGAAAACGGTGCTCGGCATTCTTCCGGTCGATACCGGAACCGTGAGGATTTTCGGTCAAGACCCGCGAGGGGCCCGAATGAACCGGCAGATAGGCTACGTTCCCCAGCGGCTCAACTTCGAGCGGGATTTTCCCGTATCGGTAATGGATGTCGTGTTAATGGGAGTCAAGGTCAAACGCTTTCCCTGGCTGCAGGGACCGACTGTGCAAGGTCTCCGGATCCGCAGGGCGGAGGAGCTCATAAAACGAGTAGGTCTTTCGGGTCTTGAAAAACGCCCGATCGCGAGTATCTCGGGTGGCCAGCAGCAACGAGCTTTTTTGGCCCAGGCCCTATGTATTGGCCCTCGAGTTTTGATTCTGGACGAACCGACAACCGGGCTTGACTTTAAGGGCCAAAGAGAGTTTTATGCCTTAGTAAAGAACTTACAGGGCGAAACAGGTCTCACGGTAGTAGCCGCATCTCATGACCTGGAAGCTTTGGCGTATAATGCCGACGAGCTTGTAGTACTGGACAAGAGGATATGGCTCCGTGGTAAGCCCGATGATGTCTTAAACAGCACTGAGCTGAAGAGGATTTACGGAATAAGGAACAGGGCGGTATTGAGGGGTTAGGGCTAGGCGAAGGATGGTATTGAGGGGTTAGGGCTAGTGACTGGCATATTTTCCTATGGATTCATGCAAAAAGCGCTGGTGGCAGGGGTGATCACCGGAGTAGTATGCTCGTTTTTGGCATTTTTTGTGGTTTTAAAGCGATTTTCGTTTATTACGGTGGGCGTATCGCATTCGGCCGTTGGCGGTGTGGGATTTTCTCTGTTCCTCGGGGTTAACCCTGTAATTGGTGGAACCGTTTTTGCCACTCTTGTGGCGTGGGGAATAGGGGCTGTATCAAAAAGAGGTAAAATCAACGAAGAAACGGCAATAGGCATTTTCTTCTCCGCTGCCATGGCCCTAGGGATAGCATTCTTCGGACTTACCAAAGGCGTATACGCCGACTTGTTCGGCTACTTCTTCGGAAACATTCTGGCTGTTGGACCGCTGGATCTCTGGATACTCGGTATATCGGGCGCCGCCGTAGTCTTGGTTCTTGCTATTAACTTTCACTCTCTGTTGTTCATGTGTTTCGACGAGGACTTAGCCCAGGCGCATGGTGTACCCGTAGGCCCGTTATACTACCTCCTCTTGACCTGCCTAGCAGTGACGACGATGGTCGCAGTACGAGTGGTCGGCCTAATACTTGCTTCGGCGCTTTTGGTCATACCCGCTGCGACCGGATATGAGGTTTTCGCGGATTATCGAAGGATGTTGTGGACGTCGTTGGTCACCGGAGTGGTGAGTACGGTAGGTGGGCTTTATATTTCATATCTTTTGGATCTTCCTTCCGGCGCCGCCATAGTCCTTTTCGCCGCTTGTATATTCTTCGTGGCTTTAATTCTTTCACCCAAGAAGAGAGTTGCCCGACGACTTTCCAGGAAGGAGCGCATCCAGAGTAATGCAGACAGAACACGACTCAAGACATAGTTTAGAACATAATTTAGAGCGTGATTTAAAGCGTGGAACAAGATATCCCCAGAGGGCAACGCTGGACTGTCCAATTGATGAACCAGTAAGAACCGGTGAATCTGTAGAGATGATCGATGAGGTAAAAACGATCGATGAGGTGCTAGTGTACTGGGCTCGAGTACATGATATCGACGATTCTCTTATCCGGAAAGCATATCTTGCGATCCAAAAGTCGGCAGATGCTTGGGCCGCCGTCGATCGGATCGCCGCCTTAAACTTTGCCAAGGTCCTTGAAACATTCCGAGCAGAAAAAGTATCGGAATCCGATTTCTTCGGAACCACCGGCTACGGCTATGGCGACATCGGAAGAGAGAAACTTGATCGTATGTACGCGAGAATCTTCGACGCAGAAAGCGCTCTAGTCCGTTGGCAAATCGTATCGGGCACCCATGCAATCTCGCTGGCGATATCGGCTTTAGTGCGAGAAGGAGACGAAATCCTATGCCTTACAGGGATCCCTCACGATACGGTGCGAACAGTGCTGGACGGTATGTCTGAGCGAGGCGTGAAATGGAAGGCGGTCTACACAGACGTCGCCAGGCCTTCACGCTTGGAGGAGGTACTTGTTGGCAGTACGAAGCTGTGTCTGATACAACGGTCGGCGGGTTACGATTCGAGACCACCTTTTTGTATCGCCGATATCTCAAAGCTCATACGTGCCGTAAAGGAAATACGACCGGATGTAATCTGTATGGTAGACAATTGTTACGGTGAATTGGTGGAGACGCAAGAACCTACCTCTGTAGGGGCGGACATCGCAGCCGGTTCCCTCATAAAGAACCTTGGTGGTGGACTCGCTCCTACGGGAGGCTACGTTGTAGGGAGGCAAGACCTCATCGAACGAGTGAAAGACAGGCTTACCGCTCCTGGACTCGGAGGGGAAGTAGGGCCGACGCTTGGAATAAATCGACTTCTTTACCAGGGTCTATTCCTGGCTCCGCACGTAGTAGGAGAGTCCCTCAAGGGAGCCATCTTCCTTTCAAATCTTTTTGAGATCTTGGGGTATAATGTGAGACCTACACCCGATAGCGCAAGGACAGATATCGTCCAGGCCATTGACCTCGAAACCCCTGAGAATGTTCGGGCGTTCTGTGAAGCCGTCCAAAGTGCCTCTCCGGTTGACTCATACGTAAAACCCGAAGAGGGGGAGTTACCTGGTTACCCCGACCCAGTAATCATGGCTGCCGGTACATTTATACAAGGGGCCTCCATTGAGTTTTCCGCCGACGCACCCATGAGAGACCCCTATACCGTATACGTCCAAGGCGGCCTGGTCAAAGAGCAGGCCATATTGGCAGGCCTTCTTGCGGCGAAGAAAATCGGACCCAAACGGAACCGCCTATAGACCGGATATATCGCCTATAGACCGGATATAAGGAAAACCGAAGCCTAAGCTTTCTTGAATAAGCTTTCTTGAACTGACCTGTATCACAGGGATCAGATAAGGAAGGTCGAAGCCAAGCCGGTTTGCTTTTGGTCCGAAATAACCTAAGCGAGGCCAAAGGACATCAGTCAAGGCTTCGTAGAACGCCCGTGACTTTCCCTAGGACTCTAAAGTTGCCGGCACAAAGGCATTCTTCCTGCCCGTCTCCAGTGACCAAAACAGGGCCAGAGCCATCATTTTTAAAACGCCTGATGACGACCTTGTTTTCTGCAAAGGCGACCACTATGTCTCCGGAGTCGGCATACTCTTGTCGTCGAACGACGATCACGTCTCCCTTGAGTATTCCGGCGGCACTCATGCGGTCCGTCCGGACCCTAAGGGCGAATGCTCCGTCATCCCTCACAAGCTCCCACGGAACCGGTATATCGTCGACGATATCCTCGTTCAAAAAAAGAACCGGACCCATTCTGAGCTTCCCTATAAGGGGGACGACGACTCCTCGCCGACATAATGAAGCATACGCCTGCGCATCGGTACGCAACGAACGCGCGGAACCGCCAGAGTATTCTAAGCCGTTATGAATCTCGTATTGGTCTGTCGCCGCACATTCCTTTGCCGCACATTCCTTTACCGTTTTTGCTGCCTCGCTTGGAGCGTTCACTTTTTTACCTCTGGCAGTTGCGGGAGCGTGATCGGACAAAGATGAGGGCGCATTGATCCCGACCTTTTTAGGGCGAATCCTGACGAGGCGCTCAAATCCGCAAATCGAGATGGTCCTCGGCTTGGAAGGATCCCAGGTTATATACCCTTTGGATCTGAGCTTTCTCATGTGAGCGTGGACCGTCGAAGCGGACTTGACGTTCATTGCCTCGCATAATTCCTTGATCGTTGGAGAATAACCCTTTTCTTTGATCCACCTTATAACTGTCTCCAATAGCTCTTGCTCCTTAGGCGTCGGACCCTGGGAAGACGGCCTGCCCCGTCCTTTTTGAAACGGCTCCAACTCGTCAAACCCCCCTTGTTCTAATTCTAAGATCACCCAAGCTAAGATCACCCAAGTTTTTGGACGATTCCTGCGCCAGGATTGAGGAATACGGCTTTGGCCGAGGAGAGCTTCCGGTTACTGCTTAACCATTCACTATAGGGCTAAAAACAGACGCCACAATCCTAGAGACGTCACAATCCTAAGAACAGAAAAAAAATCAGTTGTTAACATAACATATATTATAGGAAGTGCCCTACGAACTGCACGCGTTACATTAAACGAACCCACATTTACGCTGTGCCCTTACAAGACCCAACCGGAATGCCGCCTTTGCACCCTCTACCGCATCCGTATAATGCTCGAACATAACCCCGTTTTCTATTTTCCCTCCAGGTGCCTCTATCCTCCAGGTGTTCACTCCTACGACCGGGACCTTCCCTTTAAGAGCCAGACCTATTTCGGACAGCGTACCATACCCACCACTAATGGCCAAAATCGCGTGTGACGACGCCACGATTATAGAATTTCGCGCTGCTCCAATCCCAGTGAGTATAGAGAGGGTTTGATACGTGTTCCCTTCGGATCTATCCAGCCCGGGCAATATACCTATGCACATTCCATCGCATTCCGATACGCCCAGACTGACTGCCTCCATGACCCCTCCTCGGCCACCCGTTATCACGATCGCCCCCAACCTCGCAAGACAGCGGCCTGCTTCCCTCGCGGCGTCATAGACGTCCTTGGAGCACTCATTAGAACCGATTACTCCGATGTAGACTTTCGAAGCATTTCCGGCCATACTCTTTTCACCCACCCCCCTC
>DUSP01000143.1 GCA_012842575.1 Clostridia bacterium | reverse complement strand
GGCGCCAGGCGGGCGTCTAGCGATGAAATCAAGGCTTTATTCGACCGTATCAGGCTGGATGAAGTGCATCACGACGTGGTGTTCAGAAGAATCTTGGAGAAGATGAAGAAAAAAGGCGAAGAAGGGGCGGTGGGGTCGAGTTCGGCGTCACGACGAGGCTTAAGGCCTGCCTTTACGCTCGGAAGCCTCAAAAGAGAAGGCGAATCTGGGTGACCTTTGTCGTCCGCGCGACTCCCACGTTGGGACCCATACCGAGCAGAGATCTGATCTCATGAGGCGAACTCATGGGGCGAAATACCGAGATTATTGCGAAGGGGTGCACGAAGATGGAGTTCATTTCGAGGGAAGATACGCCTTTAACAGATGACGAATGGAAGGTTGTCGATGAGAAGGTTCTGGATGCGGCTAGGGCCTCCCTGGGGGGTAGGCGCTTTCTGTCTTTGGCTGG
This sequence comes from Clostridia bacterium, assembly GCA_012842575.1. Taxonomy (GTDB): domain Bacteria; phylum Bacillota; class Sulfobacillia; order DUSP01; family DUSP01; genus DUSP01. The sequence continues at coordinate 6,559 of DUSP01000143.1, read as the reverse complement.
GCCTCTTGGCGCCGGAACGGTTAGTATACCGATAGAGCGCCCTCGTTTTGAGAAGGCAGCTATTTCGCTGTCAGGCGAAAGCCGAGAGCCCGCGATTGACGCCGTAGAACGGAGAGAGCTTCCAATACCCGTCATATCCTGTGATTTCCGTCTAGAGTGGCGAGACCTGGAAAGAGTCCGACGGCAGGAGTTGCCATTTGACGCATCTAGAGCCGCTGTGGCCGCCCTCCAAGTGGCAAGGGCAGAAGACCATCTCGTGTTCTTCGGCAATGAGGCGATGGGGATACCGGGGTTACTAAACTGTTCGGGCTGTTCGAAAGCGCCTCTCGGTGACTGGAGCCAACCTGGCCAGGGTTACAAGGCGGTGTCCGGTGCGGTCGAAAGACTCTTATCCAATGGTTACCCGGGCCCCTTCACGTTGGTAGTTAGCCCTAGAGGGTTCGCCGGGTTGAACCGGGTCTTGGAGGGCACGCCCCTGCTCGAACTGGATAGAGTGGAAAACCTCATCGGGTCGAAGGTTCTCGTATCGCCTGCCCTTGGGAGTGGCTTGTCCAGTGATCAGGCCATTTCTGAAGGGAGCCGTATATCCGACAAGGCGGTGCTCCTGTGGTCAAGACCGGAAGCTGTCGACCTGGTCATAGGCCAGGACATCACCACTGTCTACCTGGAGAGTACAGGGATGGTCCATTTCTTCAGAGTGCTTGAGTCCGTGGTTTTAAGGATTAAGCTTCCGGATGCGATATGCGTGATAGAGTAGTCCGCTGGCCCGGTTCGGCTGACCCCGAAAAGCAAGTTGTTAATCAAGATGCGAGTTACGTGATTACGTGATAAAGTGGCCCGCTGGCGAGGGCGATTTTGGAACGCGAGTTTCCCTTTGGGTTCTACGGGTCCTGAAACGTCTGTGGCCACTTACGGGGAAAACTCTCAGCGCGAGGAGGATTTCTCAAAGAACCGTTGAATGTATCCTATTGTGATCCAATATTGGCACTATGGCAAGTACCAAGTGTGCTAAGAGTGGTAGAAGGTTGTAGCCATTAGGCCAATCTCCGTCAGGACGAAAGGCCGAGGCGGCTTGTCGGTGCAGGGCAAGGGGATGGACCCTACGGTTCCGGAGATTCGGGTCAGGCGGAAAAGCGGCATACCGCTATATGTCCAGTTAACCCATCAGATCGAGCAACTCGTCTATAGCGGTCGATGGCCAAGGGGGGAGAAGCTTCCTACAGAAAGGGAGCTCGCTTCCCTTCTTGGTATTTCGAGGAATACCGTCAGTATGGCGTACAGGGAGTTGGAAGCCAAGGGGATCCTTTCGTCAAGGCAGGGAAGGGGGACCTTCGTATCGGGACCCCAGGGAGAGTCAGCCGGTGGACTCGATAGAGAGAGACTCATTTCGACACTGGAGATGTGCCTCGATGAGGCCATCCTTTCGGGCCTGAGCATCGAGGAGTTCATGGCTATAACGGAAATGGTGGCGGAGAGGAAGAAAGAGGCGTTATGCCATTTACAGGTCGTGTTCGTGGAGTGCAACAGAGAACAGCTCGATTACTTTTCGAAGGAGCTTGAACTGGGTGCGGGCATCCGTATCGTACCGATGTTACTGGAGGATATTAACCGGCGTGAGCCCCGCACCCTGCAGATTTTGTCTGAAGCCGACCTCGTCGTCACGACCTTCTTCCATCTCGATGAAGTCAAAGACATGCTGACGGGTATACGTTCCGATATCCTCGGCATTGCCCTTGATCCCCTCCTTGAAACCATGGTCAAGATAGCCCGCATTGACCCCGGCAAGAAAGTGGGTCTCGTTTGCATATCGAGGGCCTTCGCGGACCGGGTGAAGAAGTCTCTCACCCAAAGTGGGATCGAATTGGAGTTTTCATTCACTACTACCCGCGAAAAGGAGAACCTACGGTCATTCCTAAAGGGGCTCGACGTGGTAATAACCAGCCCCGGAAGGAGGAAGGAAGTTGAGGAATTGAAGGATCCAGGCGCTGAGGTGATAGAGTTCACGTATAGACCCGACGCCGGGTCCATCAACCTCCTCAAGTCCGCACTTCTTGAGCGCAGGTCAAAGGGCCCCGGCGAGGTCTACCGGAGACTCGCCAGTAAATCGCAGAGCGGTGGCAGGTGGGTAAGCGTCGCCGGTCTACCCAAGAGGAATGGAAATGGGGATTGAACGAAAAGGACTCTCCAGGTGAGATCGTTTTGCCATGCTAACAGTGAATGGAGTGTCGCCCATTGGAAATTCAGCAGGAAGCTCAAAAGGATTCCGGTGCAGCCGGGGGTCTAAAGAAAAAGGTCTATACGGTCAAGGTAAATCCCTCATGGTGCAAGTCCTGCCGCATCTGCGCCGCCTTCTGCCCGAAGGAGGTCCTCTCAATATCCGAGGACGGCACCCCTGTGGTCTCGAACCCCGAGGCCTGTACGGGCTGCATGCTCTGCGAACTGAGGTGCCCGGACTTCGCCATAGAGGTGATAAGAGAAGAGAAAGAGGAAAAAGGGGAAGAGGAAGGGGGCGATGGGCGTGTCGGGTAGGGTCCGGCTGTTGCAGGGAAACGAGGCTTGCGTCGAGGGGGCCCTCAGGGCCGGCCTTAAGTTTTACGCCGGTTACCCGATAACCCCCTCCACCGAGATAGCCGAACTCCTCGCCGAGCGCCTCCCGAAAGCCGGCGGGGTCTTCATACAGATGGAGGACGAGATAGGGAGCATCGCGGCGGTGATAGGCGCCTCCCTCGCCGGCCTTAAGTCCATGACAGCCACGAGCGGCCCGGGCTTTTCCCTCATGCAGGAGAACATAGGGTACGCCGCCATGGCCGAGGTCCCCTGCGTCATAGTGAACGTCCAGAGGATGGGCCCTTCCACGGGCCTCCCCACTTCCCCCGCCCAGGGGGACGTGATGCAGGCCCGCTGGGGCTGCCACGGAGACCACCCCGTAGTCGTATTGTGTCCCTCCTCAGTCGAGGAGACGTTTCATCTCACGATATCCGCCTTCGACATATCGGAGGCCCTGAGGATCCCGGTGATCCTCCTCTCCGACGAGGTGATAGCCCACATGAGGGAGAGGGTCGTCCTCCCCGAAGGCGACATCCCCGTGAGGTCGCGCCCCAGGCCCACCGTCCCGCCCGAGGAATACCTCCCCTACGACTCCTCCTTCGGAGACGTACCACCCATGGCCTCCTTCGGAGACGGATACCGCTTCCACGTGACGGGCCTCTCTCACGACGAGTCGGGCTTCCCGGTGGGACCCGGAAAGACCACCGGCTGCCTGATGAAGAGGCTCCTCGGCAAGGTGGAGAGTAGGAGAAAGGACCTCGTCAATCTCTCCGAAGAGTACACGGACGATGCGGAGATCCTCGTCTTCTCCTACGGCTCCCCCGCGCGTTCCGCCCTGAGGGCGGTGAGGCTCGCCAGGGAGGAAGGCATAAAGGCCGGGTTTTTGAAGACCTCCACCCTATGGCCGTTTCCCTCCGAGGAACTCGCCGAGAGGGCGAGAAAGGCGCGCTTCATCATAGTCCCCGAGATGAACTCGGGACAGATCAGAGGAGAGGTGGAGAGGTCCCTCAGGTGGGACATACCCGTGATACCCGTCGGGAGGCTCGACGGTGAACTCATGACCCCATCGGAGGTACTCTCCGCCATAAGGGAGGCGGCGGGCCGTGTCTAAATTCCTTTCGTACTTCAGGGTAAAACACCTCCCCCACATATGGTGCCCGGGCTGCGGCCACGGCACCGTCGTGGGCGCCCTCGTCAGGGCCATAGACAAAGTGGGTCTAAAGAAGGAAAAGACCGTAATAGTCTCAGGAATAGGCTGCTCCTCCAGGGCCCCGGGTTATCTCGACTTCGACACGCTCCACACCACCCACGGCAGGGCCCTGGCCTTCGCCACGGGAGTGAAGCTTTCGCGCCCTGAACTGAACGTCATAGTGATAACCGGAGACGGGGACCTCGCCGCGATAGGGGGAAACCACCTCATCCACGCCGCCCGGAGGAACATAGACATAACCACGGTCTGCTTCAACAACTCCATATACGGGATGACGAGCGGCCAGTACTCCCCCCTCACCCCCCTTGGGAGTTACGCCACCACGTCCCCCTACGGGAGCCTCGACAGGCCCTTCGACCTATCCGCCCTGGTGGCCGCGGCGGGCGCCCCCTATGTGGGCAGGGCCACCACGTACCACGTGACTTTGCTAATAGACCTCATAGCTGAGGCATTGACAATAAAGGGCTTCTCCTTCGTGGAGGCCATCACCCAGTGCCCCACGTACTTCGGGAGGAAGAACAAAATGGGCGACGCCGTGAGGATGCTCGACTACTTCAAGGAGAACTCCGTGAACGTGAAGGCCCTAGACCGCCTTCCCCCCGAGGAGAGGGAGAATAAGATCGTCATAGGCAGGCTCATGAAAAAAGAGGCGCCGGAGTACGCGGAATCATACCTCGACCTCGTAGACAGGCTCAGATCCCAAGGGGGTGACGGCCGATGAAGATCGGAGTGAGGCTCGCGGGAGAAGGCGGACAGGGGCTCATCCTCGCCGGCATGATCCTCGCCGAAGCCGCGGCGGTAGAGGAGGGCAAAAACACCGTTATGACCCAGTCCTACGGCCCCGAGTCTAGGGGCGGAGCCAGCAAGGCCGAGGTCATAATATCTGACTCCGACATAGACTACCCGAAGGTCCAAAATCCCGACGTCCTCCTCGTCATGAGCCAGGAGGCTTACGACAAATACTCCCCCGACCTGAGGGAAGGGGGAATACTGCTTTACGACTCCTCATCCGTCAAGGCTCTAAACCCCAAGCCCTCGGTCAAATGCGTGGGCGTGCCCCTCACTGAACTGGCAAAAAAAGAGGTGGGCCGCGCCCTCGTGGCAAACATAGTGGCCCTGGGATCCCTTAACGAACTCTCCTCCCTGGTTTCTCACGAGGCGCTCACGAAGGCAGTCCTCGGTCGCGTTCCCAGGGGCACCGAGGAAATGAACCTGAAGGCGCTGGAGGTGGGGCGGAGGGCGGTTGGACATTGCGGCAAGTAGGTTCGGATGGCGGATCCAGGTGTGTGAAGAATGCCCTGGAATGGGCCGGTCATCCGGGGTGATCCATGCGGGAAGGTGATAAGGGGGAAGAACAAGTAAACGATATCGCCTGAAGGCCGTTAAGCCGTCTATCCGGTTCACCGGGAAAACCCGATCGGAGTCATGATCGGAGTAGAGAGAAGAACTGAGGAGGTTGAGTCAAATGGCAGCCGAACAGAGGAATCCGTTCAAGATAGTTCAGGGCCAGATTCGCCAAGCAGTCGAAGCGTTGGGGCTTGAACCCTCGGTTTACGAGATCATGAAGCAGCCGCTGCGATTTCTGGAAGTGGCTGTGCCCGTCAAGATGGATGATGGGAGCGTGAGGGTTTTCCAGGGATACAGGTCCCAGCACAACGATGCGGTGGGCCCTTGTAAGGGAGGCGTACGCTTTCACCCGGACGTATACGCTGATGAGGTGAAAGCCCTTTCGGTTTGGATGACCATCAAGTGCGCTGTCCTCGGGCTACCGTACGGCGGCGGCAAAGGCGGGGTGGCTTGTAATCCGAAGGAACTCTCCAAAGGCGAACTCGAGAGGTTGAGCAGGTCATATATCAGGGCAATATCCCAGATCGTCGGGCCCGAAAAGGATATTCCGGCTCCTGACGTGTATACCAATGCCCAGATAATGGCCTGGATGACGGACGAGTATAGCCAGATCAGCCAGAAGAACCAGTTCGGCATCGTTACCGGGAAACCCATAATAATCGGCGGGTCCTTAGGCCGTAACGAGGCTACTGCGCGCGGTTGCGTTATAACCATCCGTGAAGCGGCCAAGAAGCTCGGTATCGAGATACGCGGTGCGAGGACAGTGGTTCAAGGTTTCGGAAACGCAGGCAGCATTGCCGCCAAACTCATGCACGACATGGGTGCCAAGGTCATCGCGGTAAACGATACGAAGGGCGGCGCTTATAATCCGAACGGAATGGATCCCGACGCGCTGATGAAGCACAAAGCCGAGACCTCGAGTGTAGTGAACTTCCCGGGTTCGACCCCCATCTCCAACCGGGATCTCTTGGCCCTCGAGTGTGAAGTGCTCATTCCGGCCGCTCTGGAGAACCAGCTTACCTCGGAGAATGCGGCGGACGTGAAGGCGAAGATTGTCGGAGAAGCGGCCAACGGCCCGACCACACCCGAGGCCGACGAAACCCTCTTCAAGAACGGCGTATTCGTCATACCCGACGTCTTGGCCAACGCCGGAGGCGTGACGGTATCTTACTTCGAGTGGGTACAGAACCTGATGAATTTTTACTGGACAGAAGAAGAAGTCAATTCCAAACTCGAGCGGATGATGATATCGGCTTTCAACGCTGTGTACGAGATGCACAAGAGGAAAAACGTCAAAATGCGCGACGCTGCATACCTTGTAGCGGTGGAAAGGGTGGCCAACGCCATGAGGGTCAGAGGTTGGTTGGGCTAGTCGGCGCTGGTCGCCGGAAGACTCTTGAATTTTCGTGACGAACGAAGTTATGCTGGTGGTACGGGGGCCCAGCCGATAACGGG
>DUSP01000022.1 GCA_012842575.1 Clostridia bacterium | reverse complement strand
GCCGGCAGCCACTCAGGACTCACGGTCGGGGAAGATGGGGCGTCGCACCAGGCCCTTGAGGATATCGCCTTGATGCGGGCGATACCGGGAATGACCATCTTGTCGCCGGCTGACGCGATCGAAACCAAAAAAGCGGTGAAGGCGGCGTTGGAACACATCGGACCCGTTTACATTAGATTGAGTCGTCCCGCCTCTCCCATTCTGTTTGACGAGGATTATGATTTTGAAATTGGAAGGATAAGCCAAAAGGCGTTCCTCAGGGACGGTGACGACGTAGCCATTCTCGCTACCGGGTACATGGTCGCCGAGGCGCTCAAGGCAGCCGATCTGCTCCGGGCAGACGGTATCGAAGCAGCCGTCGTGAACGTGTCTACAATTAAACCCCTCGACGTAAAGACCATAGTCGCGATTGCGACGCGGTGCCGAGGTGTTGTGACGGTAGAAGATCATAGCGTCATAGGAGGACTTGGAAGCGCTGTGAGCGAGGTCCTCTCGGAGAAGTTTCCCGTATTCGTCGAACGCATCGGGACAAGGGACGTCTTCGGGCAGTCTGGAAGTCCAGGGGAGCTGTTGAAGGCGTACAGTATGAGCGCCGATGACATAAAGAATGCGGCGATGGGAGTCATAAGGAAAAAGGCAAAAGGCATATGACCCTGACCACGGCAAAACGGTACCACCCCCCAATTGTTTTATGTCAATCTTGTAACCTCTAGCGCTTCATGGGAGGAATCTCCCCAAGTTATGTCGAATTCGGGAACCAGGAAACTGGAAATCTCCCTCTTTTTTCCATTTTCATGGGCCGCTTGGCAGGCGGTGTCGAAGGCCCGAAGATTTTTTCGAGGTGCTCATCTTGATCACTTTCAAGAATGTGACTAAACGCTATGCAAAAGGCGTAGTCGCCTTAAAGGGCATCAATCTAAACATCGCTAGGGGCGAGTTCGTATTCATAGTAGGCCCCACGGGCGCCGGCAAGTCTACCCTTACGAAACTGATCTATTGTGAGGAATTGCCGACGGAAGGGAGCGTCGTGGTTGCGGGTAAAGATACGAGGAAGCTTCCCCGACGTGAGATATGCTTGCTACGGCGGAGTGTCGGCGTGGTATTTCAGGATTTCAGGTTACTGTCCGATAGAAATGTTTTCGATAATGTGGCATTCGCCTTACGGGTCGTCGAGACGCCCAAGAAGGAAATCCGTAAGCGCGTAATGGCAGCGCTTGAACTAGTGGGGTTGCGCGATAAGTGCAAGAATATGCCCCACGAGCTTTCCGGAGGGGAGCAGCAAAGGGCCGTATTAGCTAGGGCTCTGGTAGCGCAACCTTCCATCCTGATAGCCGACGAACCCACGGGCAATCTCGATCCTCAAACCTCATGGGAGATAATGAAAGTCTTGTGTGAGGTAAATAGGCTGGGCACCACCGTCGTGATGGCGACGCACGCGAAATCGATCGTGGATTCTTTGAAAAAGAGGGTAATTGAACTGGCCTCCGGGCAAGTGGTGCGTGACGACGCATCGGGGTCTTACGGGTATGACCATCTTGAAATGTCGGACGAAGTTAACGACCTACAAGTCGGCGTTGCCTCGGCCATTGGATGGTTGAGACGAAAGACGCCGTCCTTCGTCCCGCACATGGCGAAGACGGCGTTGGAGGAGGCGGCTCCTGCGGCGGATCCGAATCTGGCTCGTGTTCATCGGAGGCACGGGAGCGCGATGTCGTGAAGCCGGGAACCTTTCTGTACCTGACGGGACAAGCTTTCGTAAACATACGAAGGTATCTCCCAATGAGTTTCGCCTCGGTCACGACGTCCGCAATCTCCCTTTTCGCGTTGGGTGTGTTTTTGGTGCTCTCTGCCAATCTGGATTATATCCTGGTCAAGGTCGAATCGAACGTCGGGGTTACAGCCTACCTGAGCGATGAGGTAAGCGCTGAGCGCGTTCGTGAACTTAGAGACATGGTAGCTACCATTGACGGCGTCACCTCGGTAAAGTTCGTGAGCAAGGAAGAAGCCCTGCAGCGCCTTAAGGATCAATTCGGGGAGCATAGTGATCTCCTTGAGGCCGTCGAGGAGTCAAACCCTTTACGCAATAGCCTCGAGATCCAGGTAAAAAAGCCCGAATACGTGCAGGAAATCGCGGGGAGACTGCGGCAACTGGCCGGTGTAGCGGAGGTCGAAGAAAGGGCCGATTTAATGAAGCGCCTGTCCAATACCCTATTGGTTACCCGTTGTATCGGGTTGGGTCTCATCGCCATTCTCAGCGTCGCTTCTGTTTTGGTGATTTCTAACACGGTTCGCCTGAGCGTAATTGCCAGAAGGCGTGAGGTGGCCATTATGAAGATCGTCGGAGCCACCGACGGATTCATACGTTGGCCGTTCTTCATGGAGGGCATGGTGCTGGGTTTGATAGGCTCAGGTCTGGCGGGCCTTGCCCTCTGGTACGGGTATTCGGTGGCAACTCGAGAAGTCATGCGTCTTGTGCCTTTCTTGCCGATCTTGCCGGAGGAATACTTGATACCGAGGGTGGATGGGATACTTCTCGGAGCGGGTGCACTGGTAGGAGCAGTTGGCTCTTCTTGGTCACTGAGGAGATACCTTAGAGTGTAGTAAGCCATTAACGATATGTCGAGCCCGTCCGTCGCCATGCGACAGATAGGTTTCAAGAGGGTGTGCTAAGTCATTGACGGTGCATCGAGCGAAAGCGCACGCGAGAGAAATTCGGAGGACTGCATGATGAAAAATCGCGCTACTCTACGATCCCTTCCCTTGATGGTTATCTTGCTTTTGATGGTGATGCCTGTGCTTTTTGCCGGGCTGCCGGGTGGCATGGGTTATGCTGCGGACCTCAATCAGGATCTTCGCAGGACCAGGGAAGAGCTCGAGAGAGTGCAGCGACAGATACAGGCCAGTCAGCAAAAGCTCGGTGAAGCCAAAAAAGCCGAAAAGGGTCTCTTGGCAGAGCTGTCCCGGCTTGAGGATCAGTTGGACAAGACTCAAAATGAGATCGACTATATCAATGCCCGAATTAAGATCACCGAGAATAGGATTCGGACCACCACCCTCGAACTCGAGAAGAAAGAACGGGAGCTCGAGCGCCGGACCGACCTTTTGGGAAGACGTCTTAGGGCCATTTACGAAAAGGGAACAGTTTCATACATTGAGGTGTTACTGGGGTCAAAGACTTTTTCTGATTTTCTTACGAGATTTAATTTGTTACAGACTATAATCAAGCAAGATACCGAGCTCCTACAGACGGTCAAAAGGGAACGCCAGGAAATAGAAGACAAAAAGCGTCTGTTGGAGTCCGAGAAGCAAAGATTAATCGCCCTCAATGGCCAGGCTCTTTCGAAAAAGCGCGCGTATGAAGAGACTGCTCGCGAAAGGCAATCCTACCTGGTTAAGATACAAAGCCAGAAGGAGCAATACGAAAAGGCCCTCGACGAGCTCGAAGCCCTCTCCAAGCGCCTGATAAAGACGATAAGCGATATTCAGAGTAAGCTCAAGAGACAGGGTAAGGCTGTTTTGGACTTCCTCTGGCCGACGAGAGGTAGAATCTCGTCCCGCTTCGGTATGCGCTACCATCCGATTCTCAAACAGAGTAGGATGCACTATGGCCTTGATATCGCCGCCCCCACCGGGACCAGCGTAGTGGCAGCGGAAGACGGACAGGTCATTCACGCGGGGCTGCTCGGGGGGTACGGAAAAACGATTATCATAGATCACGGCGGAAATGTTGCAACGCTATACGGACACAACTCGGTGTTGCTCGTAGGACCCGGACAGGAGGTAAAGCGGGGACAAATAATCGCGAGGGTAGGAAGTACGGGGCTCAGTACCGGCCCGCACTTGCATTTCGAAGTCCGAGTGAACGGAACGCCGGTGGATCCCTTGAAGTATTTACCTTGAAGAAGTATTTACCTAGAAGACGTTGGTTCCTTTCTGAGAACCCGCACGTCTCCCACTCGCCGTGTAAGGCGTGTAGTGTCAAAATAGGACAAAAGGGGAAGAGCGTACTTTCTCGTCGTACCCGTAAGATCCTTGAATTGCGCCACGGTAATGGTCTTATTCCGGGAAAGGTAATCGACCAGACGCCTGGCCGCTTCGGCTACCCATGAGGAATGAAAGGCCATATCTCCTTGAACGCGAACGATGACCCCGTCTTTTTCGAGCATGGCGGCGATCTCCCTTCCCGTGCGTGGATCCACACCGGCTTTTGCTATCGCTTCGGATATTGAAGGCGGCTTAAAGCCTCCCTCCGCAAAGGCTTTGATGATCTGCGTTCTTGCCATTTCTTCCGCCTCCGTCAACCGGGGAGCCAAATGTGGGAGCGAAACGACGTCACCGTGTAGGAGCAGTGCATTACGCTGAGCCAGTAACCCGACGAGGTCCGCAAACGAACGCGGGTTCCAGTCAGCCGCCACCGCCGACCTGAGGTCTTCCATTTTCATACCCTTCGTCAGACGCGAAGTGCGGTGGAACTCCGTAAGGGCGCGGGTCATTTGCTCATAAAGCGCGTCCAGAGTCGAAGACGCGAGGAACGCATCCGTTTTATCAAGACACACGATCTCGCCATTCCTCATCTTTTCGTCTATCACTTTACCGACGAAGCCCGGCGAAAGACCCGTTCTCTTTACGACATCCATCAAAGAAATGGGGCGCAGGTGCCTTTGTATTTCAAGGGATACAATGTCTTGCGACGAAGCGGAATGCATCTTATGGAGGAAGGAGATACCGGCCTTGTCGAAGCGTCGGTAATGCCCGTGTATGTCGAGGACCACACCGCCGCCGATCGTAGTCACGGGTGAATAACTCCTTATGATGAAGCGTGTGCGCGGAGTCAGTACGACCTCCGACTCCGTCTTGATGCGGGCATAGCCACTCTCACCGGGGTTCAGCCTCTCTTGATCCAGCAAAGTGATACGCGCCATTACCTCGGAGGTCCCTACGTGCAGTCTGACTCGGCTGCCCGTCGCGAGGGGGCGATCAGCGCTCTCCAAGAGGGTGAGGTCGGCGACGAAATACCGTAAGGGGCTCAAAAGGCCGGGTGCCGCCAGTACCATGCCACGTTTCACTGCGGCGGCGTCCAAATCGGGTCCGGTGAGGTTGACGGCCGTCCGCATTCCTTCCCGTACCTGGTTTACCTCTGATCTATGGACCTGGAGGCCGCGTACCCGAGCCTCGATGCCGGGCGGTAGGATTTGTAGCGTGTCGCCGGTCACGATGCGCCCATGGGTGACGGTTCCGGTGACTACCAGACCGAAACCGGGCACCGCGAACGCCCTGTCGATCGGCATTTGAGTGACACCAACTCCCTCTTTCGGGGGCAGTTCTTCGGTTACGGTGGACAGAGCATGTAAGAGGTGGTCGAGTCCTTGTCCGGTTACAGACGAAACGGGTATAACCGGGGCGTTTTCCAGGAAGGTTCCCTTGATCAAACGGCGGACGTCATCGAGGGTTTTCTTCGCCTGGTCGGCATCCGCTATGTCGACCTTCGTCAAAACGGTGAGCCCCCGTTGGATTCCAAGGAGTTTTAATATGTCGAAGTGCTCCACCGTCTGGGGCATTATCCCTTCATTGGCCGCCACCACCAGGAGGGCTACGTCGATGCCGCTGGCACCGGCAATCATGTTCCGAATGAAACGCTCGTGTCCCGGAACGTCGACAATTGCGGCCATGACGCCGTTAGGGAGACTGAAATACGCAAAACCGAGATCTATTGAGATACCACGGGCCTTTTCCTCAGGAAGACGGTCGGTTTCCTGACCGGTTAACACACGCACGAGAGCGGTCTTCCCGTGGTCTATGTGTCCGGCGGTTCCGATCACCACGTACCTGTCAGGCGGGTCGGCGCCGACTGGGGTTTGGGTTTTGGGTTGTCTCTGGTTTATATCCGAATTAGTCGGATCCACGGTCGACAACCTCCTGGAAGTCGCGATCTCAGCATGGCAGGGTTAAAATCGGAACAGGTCCCGTCATCACTGAGTAGCTCTTGCATTGCGATGTTATGTGGTCCAGATTAACGTCACGATTATGGAACCGGCACAGCAGCGAAATCAGAAAGCGAATGGTTCCTTAGCCAAAATGGATTTGATCGTCTCGATTGTGATCGGGATTTGGTCCTCTCGTATGGTCTTAGCATCGAGAATCACGCTTTCTTGAAGGATGCGGCCTATGATCGGCGGTGTGGCGTTTCTGAGTAGTGAAGAAAAACGGTTCACCGAAACAGGAGCAGGGCGGTCGGTACGAGGAGACAGTCTCACTACCGATGTGGGGATCTCCGCCAGAGGCAAAGACCCACCGCCTACCTCTGTTGTACTGTCTTCCACAGAAACGGTAAACCAGCCCTCCACAACATCGGCCAATGTGGCCGCCAGTACTTCGGCGCGGGAACGGACATCGGCAGGGTTTTCGAGAAGCATGCGGACGATGGGAATACCGAGGGGCGCCTCGTGTCTGGAGGGAGGGGAAGGACTACCTTGTGGAGTTCCCTCGCAGCATAAAAGATAGGCACGTAATGTCGCTTCGAGACCGGCTATGATGACCTTGTCTACACGAACCGCCCGGTATAGCGGGTTTCTCTTCATCTCCAGGATAAGGTCGCGCCTCCCGAGAATTATGCCAGCCTGGGGGCCTCCGAGGAGCTTATCCCCGCTAAAAGTAACGAGATCGCTGCCAGCGCTTACCTCATCGGGTATGAATGGTTCGGTGGGCAGTCCGTGTTCCTCAGTTCGAAAGAGCGCTCCGCTACCCGCATCGTTCAGTAAGGTAACGCCGCGCTCGCGTGCCAGCTCGGCGAGCTCCCGGAGAGAAACCCGATGGATATAGCCTTTTTGGGCGTAGTTACTCGGATGTACTCGGAGAATCAAAGCGGTCCGGTCGGTTATCGCGTCTGCATAATCTCGAACGTAGGTTCTATTAGTAGTACCGACTTCCACCAGGGTCGCGCCGCTTTTTTTCATGATGTCGGGAAGCCTGAACGACCCCCCGATCTCGACGAGCTCTCCACGGGATACTATCACTTCGCGTCCGTCTGCGAGGGTGTTTAGACACAGGAGCACGGCGGCGGCGTTGTTGTTTACGACCAAGGCATCCTCCGCACCGGTGAGCTTGCGGAGGAGTTCTGAGAGATGCACTTGACGGCTCCCGCGCGTACCGGTTTTTAAATCCAATTCGAGATTGACATAGTTGCGTGCGGCTTCGTACATGGCGGCCGCCGCCTGATCGGAGAGCGGCGCACGTCCGAGATTCGTGTGCAACGGAATGCCAGTAGCGTTTATTACAGGATGAATGCTTGGGGTTTGGAATCGCCGCAAGCTCTCTTTCACTTGCTCGACGACGGCGTCACGTATGGCCGCCGCGGTGTCGGAAACGCGCTTCGATGCGGAGTGGGGCGGGTTTAGGAGGACGGAACGGTATTGTTCGAGCGCTTCCCTAATGGCGTCAACCACTAAACGCCTCGGGAGTTGTCCGAGGATTTTCTCTATTTCGCGATTCTTCAGGAGTTCGGTCACAGAAGGGATTGCCCGTGCCGAACTCTTTTGTCCATGAAGATCCGTGCTTTCGCCCATAAAGATCCATGCGTTTGAACGGTTTTTGGCGGGGGCATGTGGGAATCGAACCCACCATGGGCCATTCTAGACCCACCAATGGATTTGAAGTCCACGGGAAACACCAGTTATCCTGCTGCCCCCCAAACATTGCTGCCTATAAGCCTGAATATTTAAGATAACCCGAACACGGGACCAATAGACATGATAACTCATTTTGTTACCGGTTCCAAGCTTCCGGGAGGTTCGACGGGCATAAAAGGGTGGAACGGATATTGAAGCGAAAAGACATAAAGAGGGAGAAAGGCGGGTCGAAGACATGGACATTCTCCTGTGCGACCTCGATGCATTCTTCGCATCCGTCGAGCAACGGGATCATCCGGAGTATCGAGGGAAGCCCGTGATCGTAGGCGGAAAGCCTGAGGCTCGGGGAGTGGTATCTGCGTGCTCTTATGAGGCAAGAAGGTTCGGTATCCGTTCGGCTATGCCCATGGTGCGGGCGGTCAGGCTTTGTCCGAATGGCATCTTCTTGCCGGTGAACATACCGCACTATCGAGCCGTTTCGGAACAAGTCGTGTCGATATACCGACGGTTTACGCCCGCCATCGAGCAAGTATCCATAGATGAGGCCTACCTTGGGGTACCTCAGGGTACCGGGGTTAGGGTTGGCGAAGAGCTGAGACGGGCGGTGAGGAGGGAAGTAGACCTTCCTGTCTCCGTGGGTGTTTCCTCCAATAAGCTCCTTGCGAAAATAGCGTGTAAACTCGCTAAGCCTGACGGCCTGAAGGAACTCTGGCCGAACGACGTTCCATCCATTTTGTGGCCCCTTGATGCAGATGTACTTCCGGGTGTGGGACCGAAAACCCAAGCGCGTCTGGAAGCATTGGGAATTCACAAGGTGAAAGATCTTGTCGAGAGGGGCGAGGGATTTCTCGACCGGACACTTGGTACCATAGGGAGGGAACTTTACCGTTACGCCCTCGGGCAGGATGACCGTGGATTAACGACGCAGGAAGAGACCAAGTCCATAAGTGAAGAAACCACTTTCCCCCGCGACATTCACGATGGCGATGAAGCCCTCGCTGTAATTATGCTCCTTTCCGAAGAAGTGGGTTTCAGGCTTCGCCGGAAGGGTCTGAGAGCCCGCACGGTGACGCTTAAGATCCGATACGCCGACTATACGACCATCACCCGTTCCATTACTCTGTCTCGGTCCACCTGTACCGACTTCGCCATATACAGAGCCGCGAGAGATCTTTTTTGTCGTCACGCGGGTGCTGGACCGTGGAGACTTCTGGGAGTCCAGGTATCAGGCCTTGTTGAAGAAGAATATCACCAGCTTTCATTGCTGGAAGATGCCGGGAAGGAGCGGCGTGAGGAAAGGATAACGGAGGTGATAGACGGCTTAAGAAACAAGTACGGCAAAGACATCGTTCACAGAGCCAGAGTGCTACTCAGACAAAGGAGACGATAAGAGGCCTTGGATCCCCGGATATGGAAAGATTCTTAAATCCGGATTAATCGAACGGTTTCATGAAGGATTTTTAGGAATGGATCTAGAACTATTAAGTCACCCATCAGATGATCATATGGGCCTTTTGGTTACATTTGGTTACGTGGGCGTGCTGGAGCCATTCTCCTAGATTGTTCCGCTCTTCGCAACGGAATAGGTTCCCTGCGATGGGACTTCTGCGCAGGGACTTGCAAGCTGCTCCCCAACCGGCGGGCGGCAAACGTTTCCCACGACGGGGCTCCCGTGCAGCGGGGCCAAGGAAGGTGTCTTGGTGTATCGGGTTAAGGTATCGCCTCTTTATCTGAAGGCGAGGGAAACCCTAATCAACCTGATTAGGCAGGCACCGAGCGGTTCCAATAGGCTTCCCTCTGAGGAAGAATTGATACATACCATGGGCGTGAGTCGAAGCACCGTCCGGGAGGCCTTGTTGGCCCTTTCTCATGAAGGGATCATCAGTAAGCGGCAGGGGCTGGGGAACTTTTTTCACCGCAGCGCCCTCGAGTATCCAATGAGAGTTGATCTGGTGTACGATTTTGTAGAACTTCTACAGAGAGCGGGTTACACCGTTGAAGTAAGACAGAGTCAGTTCTCATATAAAACCGCTCCGGAGGGTATCGGCGAGGGTGAGTTCCTTGATGTCACTTGGATATATTTAGCCGATGGGAAGCCAGCCATCTGGGCCGACATGTTCATCCCGTGTGTCCGTATTAAGAAAGTACCCGATCCAGACTCCATTGAGAGGAGTCTTCCCGAGTTTTTGCACAAGTATTGCGGCGAGAAAACCGTGCAATCTGTCGCGAAAATGGACGCAGTCTTGCCCTCACCGACCATAGCCGAAACCTTTAACATACCATTAACAAGACCTGTCATCCGGTGGGATGAGGTGTATTTCAACCTCACCGATGAGAAGATCGCATTTTGTAAGGTTTTCTTCAATCCGAATATCGTTTCGCTCTCGATGATCAGAAAAGACCTGCACTAGCGGCAGGCTCAATGGAGACAAACGGGTAAGATATGCGTTTGCCATCGGAGGGTTAAGGCCACGGCGAAATTCACGGCGGATGACCACGGTTGAGTTTTTGACTTCCAGAGTGGTGAACCATCAGCGGTGCTAATTGAGGAAGAGGTCAAAAAAGTCGACGTTTTAGTAATAGGTGCTGGACTAATCGGTTGCGCTGTGGCATACGGACTGTCACGATCCGGATTCCGTGTCGCTTTGGTGGACAAGCACGAAATCGGATCAGGAGCCTCGTCGGCCAACTTCGGAAGAATTCAGATTCAAGACTCCGAGCCGGGTGAGATGCTTGACCTGATTATGAGGAGCGCGTCGATGTTCCCGAGCCTCGTAAGGGACCTCGGCATTGACGTGGAGTACGAGCGTTCCCCTGCATTATTGGTGGCAGAAAGTGATGCGGAGTGGGACGCCTTGAGGGAGATGCAGGAAATAAAACGAAGGCAGGGTTTAGACGTTCGCTTTGTGAACAAGAACGAGCTATACGCGCTCGAGCCGTACCTCGATCTGCGACATGTGGCGGGTGCGACCCTGTCCCCGGATGAGGCTCGTCTCAATCCCTTGCTATATACCCGTGCTTTGGCCCGGAGGTCACGGGAAATGGGAGCCCTAATACTGGAAAACAGCCCCGTAATAGGCTTTGACGTGTCACAGGGGCGATTGCGGGGGGCCCACATCTCACGCGGCGGAATGGACATCGAGATACGTTGCGGTGCAGCTGTGATATGCGCGGGTGCGTGGTCGATGTCCATAGGCGCAATGGTCGGCCTTGAGATACCGGTGAAGTTCGTCATCGGCGAAGCCCTCGTCACGGAGCCGGTACCCCGCTTGATATGGAATTACTTTTCCCTCGCTTCTTTCTTTGAGACGGCGCACTCCGGGGAACGTGCGGTTTCGGCCTGCTGCGTGCAAACGGAGGCGGGCAACCTCCTTTTGGGCGAAGCGAGCCAGGTGAAAACCGGCCGCGAGTTGCCCGCACTTGAAAGCCTAAAGGGTGGGAATCTCCACTTCGCCGTTACCGCCGTCTCAAGGGACATGTCGCGATTCTTCCCTGTAATGGGGAGAACGAGTGTCATAAGGATGTGGCGGACCTTTGCGCCCTTTACTGACGATTACCGCCCGGTGCTGGGAGCGTCGGGAAAGGTCGAAGGGCTTTTCGTTTGCTCTGGGTTCAAGAGTACGGTAGTGGTCACGCCGGTGGTGGGTGAGCTCGTAAGGGATTTGATTACCAAAGGTCAAAGAAGTATTCCAAGCGGTATTACACACCAGCCCTTAAATCTTTAAACGCGGGTGCGTGAGAAAAGTGTCGGAACACCCCAAGCATAAGCCAGATCGTCCCAGTAATGAGCCTGGTCGCCTCAACCATAAGCCGGATCACCTCGATCGCGAGCCGGGTCATTTAAACCACCGGCGCCTTTTTGGATTTTTATCCTCATTCATCGGGCCGGCTCTGGCGGTGGTGGCGGCGTTGGCCGTAGGTGCGGCAATCATTCGGTTTATGGGACTTGATCCGGTTTCGGCCTACCGGGCGCTCGTTCTCGGTTCCGTTGGAAACCTAAACGCCGTCGGGGAAACCCTCGTCAAAGCCGTTCCCCTCATGTTTACAGGGCTCAGTTTCGCCTTTGCCTTTCGTTGTGGTCTCATAAACATAGGCGCGGAAGGTCAACTGTACATGGGCGGACTCCTGAGCGTTTGTGCGGGTGTCTTCATAAAAGGATTGCCCGCCCTGATCCATCTTCCGTTGGCCCTAGCCGCCGGCTTTGCCGGAGGAGGCCTCTGGGGTTTGATTTCGGGTTGGCTCAAGACCAGATTCGGTGCAAGTGAAATCATTACAACGGTGATGCTCAACTATGTGGCGATCTACTTCGTGAGTTATCTCGTAACCGGACCTCTCAAGGCACCTCCCGGCAATTTCCCGCATACGGAGCCCGTGGCGGTGACGGCGGAACTCCCGAGGATCCTTGCCGGCACGAGACTTCACCTAGGGTTCATTTTCGCTCTTCTCGCAATTTGCTTTTATTACGTGTTCCTATGGCATACGCGGGAGGGTTTTGAACTGCGAGTGGTCGGGCAGAATACCGAAGCCGCCAAGTATGCGGGGATGAAACCCTCTTCGAGTATCATGACGGCCATGTTTCTTGCCGGCGGTATGGGTGGTCTAGCGGGAGCGGGGGAAATCCTGGGGGTTCAACACCGTTTGATGCAGGCTTTTTCGCCCGGGTACGGTTTTGACGGTATTGCCGTCGCTTTACTCGGACTGAATACCCCTTTGGGGATTTTCCTGGCTGCCGTCCTTTTCGGTATACTACGTAGCGGCGGCAACATGATGCAAATGATGGTCGAGGTACCCATTGCCTTGATATACATAATACAGGCGCTGGTGATCCTCTTCGTGGTCGCGCAAATAATGGCGAAGCCCTCAGGCAGACGGCGACTGCGCTCGTTCTTGCGGGATTTCAGATTATTCGAGGCTTCCGGGGGAGCAGGGAGGATAGGATCCCGTGGGTAATGAGGGACTACTCAATTTCATAGTGAGTTTCTTGGCTACCGACTTACGATGCGCCACTCCCATATTGATCGCAGCCCTGGGACTCGTGTTCATAGAGCGGTCGGGAGTGGTGAACATCGGAGTAGAGGGGACGATGCTCATAGGCTCCCTCCTCGGCGTTGTCGGATCCTACATGTTCGGCAGCGTTTGGTGGGGTGTGTTAACCGCCGTCGCGGCTACGGCGCTTATCGGGGCGCTTTTCGCTTACTTCACCGTTACCCTCGGGGCTGACCAAGTAGTTACGGGGACTGCCATCAACATATTGGGGATGGGGGTGACCACCACCCTTAACCGGCTCATCTTTGGGCTTGACAAGTCGATACCTCCTATCGACACATTCAAGGTGATTTCCATACCCGTCTTGTCGAAGATCCCGGTACTGGGTTCTGTCTTGTTCCAACAGATGCTTCCGGTATATGTTGCCTTTCTTTTGGTCCCGGTGGCGCACGTAGTTCTTTTTAGGACTCCGTTTGGCCTCACCGTCAGATCGGTGGGCGAACATCCTAAGGCGGCCGATACTGTGGGAATAAACGTATGGAAGATCCGATACGCCACCGTCATAGGCGGGTCCTGCCTTGCGGGCCTGGCGGGCTGTTACCTTTCCCTCGGGGTTCTCTCGTTTTTCATCGAGAACATGGTAGCCGGGCGCGGGTTCATTGCCTTAGCGGCGGTGATTTTCGGCAAGTACACCCCCCTCGGAGCCTTATTGGCGGCCCTCCTCTTCGGAGCGGGAGAGGCGTTACAATATCGGTTCCAGGCTTTGGGGAGCGGAATTCCATACCAGTTCATGTTGATGATCCCATATGTACTCACGGTTGCGGTCTTGGCGGGATTCGTCGGAAAGTCCACTCCTCCGGCGTCGTCGGGTGTTCCGTATACTAAGGAGTAAGACGGTTGAGCGTCAGTCGGGCCATCTTGGCTCTTAAGAAGTGAGTGCAAATCATGGAAGACACGTAAAAGGGGGTGTTACGTTTTTCCAGTGCATCGAGCGTCTTTCCTGATGTCAGGGCGAGGAAGTGGAGGGGTTAAGAAGCGGCAGAGGTTTCTAGGAGTACGGCGCAGGCGTCTTGGATTATGGCGTCTTGGATTATGTAGAAGCGTATAGAAGGGGGTAAATTCCAGATGCCGAGAATCGGAGGCTCCATTTTCAAGAAAAGGGCGTTGGCCCTGGGTTTAATCATGCTACTCGCGTTGGTGACGGTCTTAGGTTGTGGAGGTGGCAAGACGGAGAAGGCCGAAACGGCAAAGGAAGAGGCGCCGGCACAGACCGAAGAAACCGAAAAGCCCGCAAAGACTCTAAAGGTGGCTCTTCTCACTCCCGGACCCATAAACGACCGAGGTTGGAACGCCACTGCTTACCAGGGGCTTCAGATGATCAAAGAGGAGCTTGGCGCCGAGATCGCCTATTCCGAGAAAGTCGCCCCTTCGGACTTTGAAGAAGTCTTCAGGGGCTACGCAAGTCAAGGTTTCGACGTGATTTTCGGGCACGGGTTCCAGTTCGGTGATCCGGCGATGAAAGTCGCCAAGGAGTTTCCCAATACCAAGTTCATCATAACCAGTACCGACATCAGTCAGCCGCCCAACGTCGCTTCCCTTGGCAACAGTAACCTCGAGCAAGGCTTCGTCGGCGGGGCGCTCTGTGCATTGTTGACAAAGTCGAAGATAGTGGGTTCCGTGGGTGGGATGGAAATACCGTCCATCATTGCATATATGGACGGTTTTAAGGCCGGTTGTAAGTACATCGACCCAAATGTAAAACCCCTGATCTCCTACATAGGAAACTTCGATGATGCGGCTAAAGGCAAGGAACTCGCCCTGGCTATGATTCAGGAAGGCGCCGACGTCATAAATCACGATGCCGACCACGCCGGGCTGGGCGTTATCGAGGCCGCCAAGGAAAAAGGAGTAATGGCGGTGGGCGCCATCAGCGATCAGAACGAGGTGGCCCCGGAGGTCGTGGTGAACTCGGCTTTGAGCGATCTATCGAGGGCGTACGTCCTGATCGTCAAGGATATACTCGCAGGGAAATTCGAGGCCAAATGCGTCAACTACGGAATCAAGGAAGGCACCGTAGGGCTGGCACCGTGGCACAACTGGGAAGACAAGGTGGACCAGTCCATCAAGGACAGAATGAATCAGCTCATCGAGGATGTGAAGAACGGAAAGCTCAACATCGCGGATTATGTGGAAAAGAAGTGATGGTCCAACAGATCGTGGCGTTCGCGGCGTAAGGGGCGGAGGCGTGTCAAGGCGGAGGCGTGTCAAGGCGGCCTCCGCCCTTTGTAGCCGGAGTCGTTGAAGTAGGTGATGCCATGTCTACGGTGCTGGAGATGAAAAACATAACAAAGAAGTTCCCCGGAGTCCTGGCGAATGACAATGTATGCTTCTCCGCAGACTCCGGTGAGGTGCACGCTCTTCTCGGAGAGAACGGCGCGGGCAAGACCACCTTGATGAACATCCTGTACGGCCTCTATCAGCCGACCAGTGGCGAGATATATCTAAAAGGGCGGAAAGTGGAGATCACCTCTCCGAAAGTCGCCATCGAAAACGGAATCGGAATGGTGCACCAGCACTTCATGCTGATACCCGCTTTGTCGGTGGTAGAGAACGTCATTTTGGGGATGAGGCAACGTCGCGGCGCGTTTCTCGCGATAGACGAGGCTGCCGCTAAAGTGAAGGACCTCTCCGCTCGATACGGGCTTGCGGTAGATCCTCACCGGAAGGTGGGAGATCTCTCGGTAGGCGAGCGGCAGCGGGTTGAAATCGTGAAGGCTCTTTATCGTGGAGCCGACCTCCTGATCCTGGACGAACCGACCGCGGTTTTGACTCCACAGGAGACAGACGAATTGTTCGGGGTGATTCGCCATCTCACCGCCCAGGGTCATACGGTGATTTTTATCAGCCATAAACTCAACGAGGTTAAGGCCATCAGTGACCGGGTGACCGTTTTGCGCCAGGGGCGCGCTGTGACTACCGTAAAGACCAGCCGAGTCAGCAAAGAAGAACTAGCGAGGTTCATGGTAGGTAAGGAAGTCCTATTTGACATTGAGCGGGAACCTTTGGAACCGGGAGCGCCAGTCCTTCGTCTAGATCAAATCGAAGCCGACAACGATCTGGGTTTACGGGCGTTAAAGAACGTATCCCTGGAAATCAGGCAAAGAGAAGTCTTGGGCATAGCCGGGGTGGACGGTAACGGGCAACGCGAACTTGTGGAGGTGATCTGCGGCCTGAGAAAGGCCAGCCGCGGCACCGTCTGGCTGGGTGATATCGACGTCACCAATGCGTCTCCCAGGCGAATCACGGAACTCGGGACAGCCCACATTCCCGAAGACAGACAGGCGCGAGGGTTGGTGTTGACCATGACGCTGAAGGAGAATCTGGTCCTACACGATTACTATCGCCCACCCTTCTCGCGCGGTCACTTTTTGAATTGGAAGGAGATAAGGGACCACTCGCGGCGGCTGATTCGCGAGTTCGACGTCAGGACACCGCACGAGGACTTGCTCGCGAAAAATCTCTCTGGTGGAAACCAGCAAAAGCTGATACTTGCCAGGGAGCTCTCCTCTCAACCTCAACTCCTCGTCGCGATGCATCCTACCAGGGGGTTGGACGTGGGCGCCATAGAGTATGTTCACCGGAAGATCATGGAACAACGGGCCAGGGGAGCGGCAGTGCTTTTGGTTTCCACAGACCTAGATGAGATCCTTAGTCTCAGTGACAGAATCGCCGTAATCTACGAGGGGGAGATCATGGGGATTCTGGCCAACCACCAGGTGGATATCGGCGAAATCGGTCTCATGATGGCCGGAGTCAAAAAAACCGCCGTAGCGTGAGATCGGGCTCGTGCGGCGTCGTCTCGTTTAGATCCGAAGAGAGTAAAGCCCAAGGATCGCCTTCACTAGTCTTCAATGGTGAACGAATGATGGTAACGTCCATGGTGAGCGATGAAGGCCTGGCTGGGTAAACGTATAATACCCAGATGGGAGGAGACACGCATGGATGATGCCGCACTGAGCTTATTGGGCTACGTCCTCCAGGTGATACAATGGACCTGTCTAGGTACGGTTCTATACTTCTATATAATCGGCTTCGTAGGTCTTTGTAAACCCAAATCGGTTTCGCGTGCGACCCCCACGACGCGCTTTGCCATCTTAATTCCTGCCCATAACGAGGAGAAGGTGTTGCCGCTGCTTCTTGAGAGCCTGAAGGGACAGCGTTACCCCAAACAACTGATACGCGTGTATGTGGTTGCAGATAACTGCACCGATGGTACTGCCATGGTGGCTAGGGCTTTGGGAGCGAAGGTTCTCGAGCGATCCTCTCCCCTGCGAGGCAAAGGTTATGCCTTAAAGTTCGGTCTGGATCATGTCTTGCGTACGGGTTGCGATGCTATTTGCATTTTTGATGCGGATAACCTCGTCGATCCAGGCTTCCTCCAAGTCATGAACGACCACTTGGCACGCGGGGCGCAAGTAATACAGGGGCGCGTGGAGACCAAGAATCCGTTCGATTCATGGGTTAGCGCTTCTTATGCCATAAGCTTTTGGGTTTCCAATCGGATCTGGCAACTCGCGAGGGCGAGGATAGGGCTTTCCAGTATACTCTGCGGCACCGGGATGTGTTTTAAAAAGGACCTGCTGCGCTTC
Source organism: Clostridia bacterium (assembly GCA_012842575.1). Taxonomy (GTDB): domain Bacteria; phylum Bacillota; class Sulfobacillia; order DUSP01; family DUSP01; genus DUSP01. Next base: position 5,465 of record DUSP01000022.1, on the reverse strand, counting down.
ACGGGTTGGCCTGCGATGTCCCTCACTGAAGACCTCGAATACTCGATGATCTTGATTTCAAAAGGGCTCAACGTAGTCTGGGCCCATGACGCGGTGGTGTACGACGAAAAACCGGCCACATTTTGGATGTCTTGGCGGCAACGGTTGAGATGGCTCAGGGGAAAATGGCAGGTACTGTTCTCAATGGGGCCGGGCCTCTTCGTCGATGCTTTGATAGAAAGGAATTGGAAGAAGATGGATGGAGTCCTGGTCTTGTTGCAGCCCGCACTGCTCCTCCTTGCGCCACTTTCCGGCTTACTGGGCCTCGTATCCTCTGCAAATCTCAAGGTCTCGCCAGACATCGTCCGCTATCTCAAATGGGAAAATATGATCCTTGGCGTTCTCCCCTACGTGTTGCCGGCGATAGTGATGTATTTGGAGAGAGTGCCAACTAGAGCGTATATCTACCTTCCGATGTATACACTATTCTGCGTGACATGGGTCCCGATTGCTGTGGTGGGTCTCGTTTTGCATCGCCAGCGCGACTGGTACCGGACGCCGCACAAAAGGGCTATCACCCTTGAACAATGTTCACGGCTCTATTATTTACACGATGGGTAACTGGAGCCGGTAGCCTCCTTGATGTCTTCCTTGGAGTTTACGGCTCTATATTTGCGACCATGGGCATACGACATTTGCGACCATGGGCATACGACCATGGGTAACCCCTACGGAAAGGAAGCGACCTCTTGATCATCGTCGGTTGCGCGATCAACACTTCGTTGGGTAATGTGGAAGATTTGGTCAGGTCACGGGATAAAGAAGCCATATCAAAACTCGCTGCCGAGCAAAGCGATCTCGGGGCTCATGTCATAGGCATAAACGCGGGAACATTGATACATACCGAGGTAGAAGACATAGAATGGCTGGCAAGAACGGTACAGCAGGCCGTGCGACGGCCGCTCTGGATCGATACCGCCAACCCGGAAGCGATGGAGGCCGGGTTAAAGGCCCATGATTCGTCTTGGGGTGCACCCATAGTCGACTCCGCCACCGCCGAACCCGAGAGGCTTCACGCCATGGCGAAATTGGCAAAGCGTTACGAGGGCATGCTCATAGGTCTGATGATGGACGAAAACGGCATTCCGGTCACACCGGAGGGGCGAGTGGGTGCGGGGCGAACGATAATAGAATATGCCCTGTCGCTCGGGATACCCAAGGAGAGGATTTTTCTGGACCCCTTGGTCATGCCCATCGCCATCGGTGATCAAAACACTTTGATACTCCGGGATACAATGCTGTTGGCTAAGCAAGAGCTAAAGGTAAAGCTATCGTGTGCTCCCGACAACGTTTCGATAGGTCTCCCTCTTCCGGGATTGGTGAGTCAGACCCTGGCCGTCATGTGCATGGCATGGGGAATCGACCTTTTGGCCGTCGTCCTGGATAAAGGGATGACGGCTGCAATAAGGGCGTCCCAAATGCTGCTCGGTAGGGACGAGTATTGTAGAGACTACCTTCGTGGTTACAGGGCGGGGCACTACGCCGGCTTCCCTGAAACTCGCAGCATTCGCCACAAAGATACTTAGTGCCTATGTCACTTACCAATCACTTACCAAACCAACGTCTTATCTCCGCTTCCGTGGGGATTCGCCCTTCGATCTTTTTTTCTCCGTCCACGATTACCGCAGGGGTCATGAGCACCCCACGATCGACTATTTCCTCCAAATCGGTAACGTGGACCACTTCTGCCTCGACGCCGATCTTCTTCAGCGTCTCTCCGATTATCTCTTCCGTTTTCTTGCACTTCGGGCAACCTTTTCCCAGAACCTCGACTTTCACTACACCCACCTCCATGGTGATTTATCAATTGTGTAGGACCATATGGCAATATGAGCCTATACATTGCAGCTCTTGACGCCTCATACTTCGGGGATTATATTAGCTTATGCGTAGAAATGCATATACTCGCCGACGATTACTATCGTATCGCAACCGGGGTGATGAGCGCAAGATGGAGAACGAACTGTCTCGAAGGCCGTCCGAACTGTCTTCGTCTGAACCGTCTATCGAGGACATTTCTTCGAGCGAAACCGCAACAAAAGGAGTGCTGCCTAGACCCCCTAAAAATGAAAGCGAGAAGTACTCCCTTGGGTTCTTCCAGAAGTACCTTTCGGTTTGGGTGGCCATTTGTATTCTAATCGGCATCGCTTTGGGCAGACTCTTCCCAGGTGTGGCCGAATACCTTAAGTCTCTGGCCGTAGCACAGGTCAATATCCCTGTAGCGATTCTACTTTTTGGAATGATGTATCCCATTATGGTGCGGATCGACTTCGGAGAAGTGGTTAATGCAGTCAAAGCTCCCAAACCGGTTTTGCTTACCCTCATCGTCAACTGGGCCATCAAGCCCTTTACCATGTTCTTCTTTGCCTGGCTCTTCATGCACAATATATGGCATCCTTTCATAGAGGCTCAAATGGCCCGCGAATACGTGGCCGGGATGATTCTTCTGGGTGACGCTCCTTGTACCGCCATGGTTTTGGTCTGGAGTTTCCTCGCGAAAGGGTTCATGGGGCTTACCTTGGTGATGGTGGCCATCAACTCCTTGACGATGCTCGCCCTCTATGCGCCCCTGGGGAACTTTCTCTTAGGAGTCGCAAAGATGCCCATACCGTTCCTCACGATTTTATGGAGCGTCCTCCTTTACGTCGGCGTCTCCCTTGTCGCTGGGTATTTCAGCAGGACCAGGCTATTAAAACTAAAAGGGATGGACTGGTACGAAAACGTCTTCTTGAAGAAAACGGAGGGCGTTTCCATAGTCGCCTTGCTCCTAACCCTGATCGTCCTCTTCATGTTACAGGGGGACGTAATTGTACGCTTCCCTGCCGTCGTCGGTATGATCGCGGTGCCCCTATTCATACAGACGTGGTTCATCTTCATCATCTCTTATATTGCGGCAAAATACATAGGGCTGACGTATGAGGAGGCGGCTCCGGCCGCTATGATAGGAGCCAGTAACCATTTCGAAGTGGCCATTGCGACGGCCGTCACACTTTTTGGGCTGGAATCCGGGGCGGCCTTATCCACCGTCGTGGGAGTGCTGATTGAGGTCCCGGTGATGTTGATGTTGGTGAAAGTCTGCCTGAAGACCGCGAACCGGTTTCCCAGGAGAAAATGAAAAAGCGAGATCTTTGAGCCGAGTATCTTTGAGCGAGTATTATTATCAGCCGTGCCTGGCACCGCCTGAAGCCGTTCGTGGCACTGGCATAATCTTTGAGCGAGTATTATTATAGCCGTATCCGTCCGACGACGGTCGGCGGAGGGCGATAGTATAGCCCCTGTATCTTAGTGCCTTACCTGATTTATTTAAGATCGCGGGGTGAACGCGGGCTTTCTTGAATGGCCGGCTCCCTTGCCGACGGTTCGGCCCAGCGAGTCGATCATTTCGACGACGTGTTTGACGTAGGTCATCGCGTCTTCGTCGATGGCGGCTTTGCCGGGATATATCTGATAGAGGTGCCTGTATTCCGTGGGCCCAACGTTCGGCATTACGACGTTGGCCCCGGAGAGAAGCGCCCTCCTTCTCCCGTCATGATCCGCGGTGGCGAGGGCCGTAGTAGCGGGAAGGTGAGCCCAAGGAAGGACTAGGCGAGCCACCGCGAGTACGCAAAGGGTAAGATCGACGGAACCCGCTGGAGCGGATGCGAGCGGCGTCTCGGGATGCGGAATGAACGGGCCGATTCCGGCCATTTCCACGTCGAGGTCGCGAAGCAGCAAGAGATCATCGACTAGAGTCGAGAGGGTCTGACCGGGTAAGCCCACCATATTGCCGGATCCTACCTGGTAGCCTAAGTCCCGCAAGTCTCTCAGGCATCGTAGGCGTCCATCGAGGGTGGTGCCGGGGCGAAGGCGCCTGAACAGTTCCGCGTCTGCCGTCTCATGTTTCAGAAGATACCGGTCGGCGCCCGCTTCGCGCCATAATGCATAATCCTCGCGTGGCCGATCACCTACGGAAACGGTTACCGCAAGTCCAGTACGTTTCTTGATCTTGCGTATGACCCCGGCCAATGTCGGTCCATCGTACGCCGGATCTTCTCCGGACTGTAATACTATGGTGCCGATATAGCCCAAGTGTGTAGCGGCTTCCGCCACGGCGACGATTTGGTCTTCGGTCATGCGATACCTCGGTAAAGACCTGTTTTGGGCTCTCAAGCCACAGTAGTGGCAGTTACGCACGCAATGATTGGAGAATTCTATGATTCCCCGCAGGTGCACTTCGTCTCCCACGTACCGTCGGCGCACCTCGTCGGCGGCCGCAAAAAGACGCTTGCGGCATTCCTCATCGGCCACCGAGCAAGCCAACAAAACCCTTACGTCATCGGGGCCGAGCTCCCCGGGACGTCGCCACGCTGTATTCAAGGCATCGTCGAAACTACGCCGCGCTTCACTCGCGGTATCATGGTCTGTTGCGGTAGTATGCTTTCGTTCTTTCACGGCCAGCACCCTTTACTTTTTGGCTAACATCGCTCAAGACGATTCTTTCTCGGCTCCGTCGTCGCTTCGTGGCTCGTGCTGTCTCTCATGCTGTCTATATATGTCACGTGCGCTATATACTGTATGCGTGGCGCCCGCGTGTGTGTCGAGGTCCTTCAGCGAAAGCGTTTTCAGCCGAAAACGCTTTCAAAAGCTCTAGAAGAGGGAGTTCACCGTATTCAGGTCTACTACCGGCCGCATCGGAAAAGACCACATTATTGCGACTATTGTCATTATACCATGATCGAAGGACGCAAGACTCCATACCCGCAACCCTGGACTGCGTCAACTTTATCCGGATATAAGGTCTTACCCGTGAATTCATTTAATTGGGTGAAGGTAAGAGCTGGCAATTGTAGGCATCATAAGAGCGTAAGCCCGTCGAATTAAGGATGTGGATGACAGGCCAGGGTTTCTCGGGTTATAATATAAGTAAATGCTTTTATAGTTATATAACACTAACTTCGTGCCACCCCGTTGCTCAGGAGCTGTGACTTCACGTGGTAGAAGATACGTATAATCTTTTGTTCAAGTTTAAATCCGACGCATTTCAGCCCTGATTGAAGGAGATGTTCCTATGAGCAAGCAGAGCAAATTACTGCTAATTGTGGCCACATTCCTGGCAGCCTACTTCCTGCCCTTCCGGCACCCGAGGATGCAGAGTGCTATACTGGAAGCTTTTTATATGCTTCAGGGATATGCTAGGGAGCACGTGCTGTTCTGCCTCGTGCCCGCCCTATTCATAGCCGGGGCCATAAGTAACTTCCTTTCCTCTCGGGCTGTCATGAAGTACCTCGGGCCGGATAGCCCCAAGGTGACGGCTTATGGGGTGTACTAGTTCACATCATGCGGTACACTTATCTGATGCGTATGTTTCTAGATATTGTAAGGGACTTAAATACCCAAGGCTCTGGTGAGGTCTTAGCCGATTATACACTTCAAGCGTCCACTGCTTC
>DUSP01000048.1 GCA_012842575.1 Clostridia bacterium | reverse complement strand
TCAGGGCCTCCATACGCGTCGCGGACGAGGCCGGTTCGGGAAGCCGCGCTGCGGCGGCGTCTTCCGGGAGCGGGCAACCCTCGTCGGCTCCGGGGGCTTACGCCCGGAGAGTCTGGGGGCCGGGGATGGCAGCGGCCGCACAAGGGGAGGCTGAGGAACGGGCTACAGGTACGGAAGGCGCACCCGGTCGTGTAGGGATCAATCAGGATAGAAGCGCCCAGATCCAAGGGAGGGAGACCAAAGGAGCGGGGAAAACGCGCCAAGACCGTAAAGTCGGCCGTAACGACCCTTGCCCCTGCGGCAGCGGCAAGAAATATAAGAAGTGTTGCGGTAAGACGGCCTGAGAATTGAGGCAAAGCGGCCTGAGGGTGTGGAGATTCGCTAACGAGATTTGGCTGACGAGATTCATTAGATCAGATAAGAATATTGAGATTCACTTAAGTTTCATGGGAATGGTTGAGTAAGTTTCACGGGAATGGCTGAATGGTTGAGGTTTACTTGTGAGAAGGAAGGCGCACGGCGGTGCGGTACGCTTCTATGCAGAGCGGATGGTTGAGGTTTACTTGTGAGAATGAAAGGGGTCTGCTGACATGTATGAGGACATAATGAGGAGAATTGATACCATTAAAGACAGACTTGCTGTCATCGGGAGGTCTCTTTGACTTAGACGGCAAGAAAGCAAGGCTCAAGGAACTCGAGCAGAAAATGGGGGAAGAAGGCTTCTGGAACCGACCGGACGAGGCGTCTAAGGTTTCAAAAGAGGCATCCGACCTCAAGGACGAAATAGAAACATATGAGAGGATGGCACAAAACGTAAGTGACCTTGAAGCGCTTGTCGAACTCGCGGAGGAAGATGGCGACCTGTCGCTGCTGCCCGAGGCCGAGTCGACGCTTAAGTCCTTGGAGGAGGAGTTCAACGAGTATGAGCTCCGTTCGCTTCTTGACGAGGACTACGACCGTTCCAGCGCCATCATGACGCTCCATGCGGGGGCCGGAGGGACCGAGGCGCAGGACTGGGTGTCTATGCTCCTCAGAATGTACACTCGTTGGTGTGAGAACAAGGGTTTCAAGTGTGAGATATTGGATTTGCTTCCGGGCGAAGAGGCAGGGATAAAGAGCGTCACGCTCCTCGTCAAGGGAGATTACGCATACGGGTTCTTGAAATCCGAAAAAGGGGTTCACAGGCTCGTGAGGATTTCTCCCTTTGATGCTTCTGCGAGAAGGCATACGTCCTTTGCATCGGTGGAAGTCCTACCCGAACTAGAAGAGGATAATAATGTGGAGATCGACCCCGAGGACTTACGGATAGACACCTTCCGTTCGAGCGGGGCCGGCGGGCAACACGTTAATAAAACGGACTCCGCGGTGCGTATCACTCACATCCCCACAGGGATCGTGGTACAGTGCCAAAACGAGCGTTCCCAGCACGCCAACCGCCTGACTGCAATGAAAATACTCCGGGCCAAATTGCTCGAACTCAAACTCGAGGAGCAAAGATCCAAGATCGAAGAGTTACGGGGAGACCAAGGTGAAATCGCCTGGGGTAATCAGATCCGCTCTTACGTGTTTCAACCATATAGCCTTGTCAAAGACCACAGGACGCAACTGGAAGTGGGAAACGTTCAGGCGGTCATGGACGGAGACATAGACCCGTTTATCTATGCGTTTCTCGAACAAAAGTCAGGACTTGCTCGCCGTGGTGACGGCTCTGACCGGAGCTCGAAAGGAATGCGAACGGAGTCGGTGGGTCAACAAGGTTGATGGGATCGAATAAGGATTCTCGGGCCTATTTAGGGTACGCGGATAAGGTTGACATAATGGGCGTGGCGTTCCATCGGATCACCCTCGATGCCGCGGCCGAGATGGCATCGGCTGCCAGGGACGAGGGGAGATCCTTTATTATTTGCACTCCGAACCCCGAAATCGTCGAAAAGGCCCGCCGTGATGACGATCTCGCGTCGTCATTGGCGGGGGCGGATCTAGTGGTTCCCGACGGCATCGGCGTGATCCTTGCTTCCAGAATCCTCGGAAAGCCCCTGCTCGAAAGGGTAGCGGGTATAGATCTCGCGAGACGCCTCCTTGAGGTGGCGTCTCAAAAGCATTGGCGAGTATTCCTCCTCGGAACTGACGCTAAGACGGTGGCAAAAGCAGGTGAGACGCTCCGGAAGGAACTCCCGGGCATCTCGTGGATCGGGTGGCACCACGGTTACTTTAGCAAAGAAGAGGAAGAAGAGGTAAGCGACCTCATAAAACGCGCCAGACCGGATCTGGTCTTGGTCGGGATGGGGTCACCCCGGCAGGAACGTTGGGCGAGGGATTACGGGCGGTCGCTGGGGGCGTGTATTGTCCTTACTGTGGGCGGAAGCCTCGATGTTTTCGCGGGTAAAGCGAGGCGGGCTCCCGGATTGGTCCGCAAGATGGGCATTGAATGGCTCTACAGGTTGCTCATGGACCCCAAGCGAGCGGGGCGTCAAGTTCAACTTTTCGTTTTTGGAATAAGGGTGCTAGGGGAACGTTTAAGGATGATGGTGCGTCGCGGCTGACCGACCACGACGCGCTCCGAAAGAGGTGTTAGGGGAACGTTTAACGTTTAAGGATGATGGTGTCGTAGACCTACCCGTTGGTCTGCAGCTAAAGAAGGAGTGTTGGGGGGAGGGGAGTTAGGCGACACGTAGAAGGACGATACGTAAGGGTTGGGAGGTTCAAGACGACGACGCGTAGGGGCTCGAGGTTCGAGACTAACATGCGTGGGGGATTGGGGGTTCGATTTCAGCGTGACACAAGAAGAAGACGTCGAATTCTTACGAAGTAAGGCGCTGAGGGTGAGGTCCCATATCATAAGGATGATCGCCGAAGCGGGATCCGGACACCCCGGGGGGTCCTTGTCGGCGACAGACGTTCTCGTTTCGCTTTACTTCAAAGTGATGAACGTGGATCCGTCACGCCCGGATTGGCCCGATCGTGACAGATTCGTCCTAGGAAAAGGGCATGCGTGCCCCGCTCTTTACGCGGTCCTCGCGGAAAGGGGCTTCTTCGGCATAGAGGAGTTGTTGACTCTTCGTAAGCTCGGTTCGAGGTTACAGGGTCACCCGGACGCGAAGAAGACCCCCGGTGTGGAGGCGTCCACCGGTAGTCTCGGACAGGGGCTCTCCATTGCCTGCGGGATGGCATTGGCGGGCAAAATCGATCGCAAGTCGTATAGGGTATACGCGCTGCTGGGAGATGGCGAGATTCAAGAAGGTCAGGTCTGGGAGGCTGCCATGGCGGCCAGTCACTACCGCTTGGACAACCTCACCGCCATCTTGGATCACAACGGTCTACAGATCGATGGAAGAGTCGAGGAGGTCATGTCTGTTGAGCCCGTACAGGATAAATGGAAGGCCTTCGGATGGCATGTCTTGACGGTGGACGGCCACTCTTTCGAAGATATTTTGAATGGGTTTAAAGAGGCGCGTGCCCTAAAGGGGCGTCCTACCATGGTCGTTGCCAAAACCGTAAAAGGGAAAGGGGTACCTTTTATGGAGAACGGCGTGGAATGGCACGGAACTGCTCCCAGCGCGGAACAAGCCGCCGAGGCTCTGAAGTTACTTGGCTGAGTTCTGAAGTACAGCACGGAAGTACAGCACGGAAGTACAGCGAGGAGACTGGAGGTCGGGTCATTGAGCGATAAAGCGAAGACGAAGATCGCCACCCGGGATGCCTACGGGGATGCGCTGGCGGAACTAGGGGAAAAGGACCCTCGCATAGTGGTCTTAGATGCGGATTTGGCAAAGTCTACGAAGAGCATCAAGTTCAAAGAAAAGTTTCCGGAACGGTTTTTTGACGTAGGAATAGCAGAGCAGAACATGATGGGGATCGCGGCGGGGCTTGCGGCGGCGGGTAAGATACCGTTTGCCTCTACATTCGCGATTTTCGCCAGCGGGCGCGCGTGGGAGCAGGTTAGAACGGGCATAGGGTATCCGGGTTTCAACGTCAAG
>DUSP01000025.1 GCA_012842575.1 Clostridia bacterium | reverse complement strand
GAAGCAGTGGACGCTTGAAGTGTATAATCGGCTAAGACCTCACCAGAGCCTTGGGTATTTAAGTCCCTTACAATATCTAGAAACATACGCATCAGATAAGTGTACCGCATGATGTGAACTAGTACATCGGGTTGACACGCTCTTTCTTGAAGTGATACGATGGATCATAGAACTAACCGAATAAGCAGGCTCTTATCGAGAGTGGCGGAGGGACTGGCCCAATGAAGCCCGGCAACCGGTGGTTTCATCAGCCACACGGTGCCAAATCCTGCAGAACGCGGGTTCTGGGAGATAAGAGGGACGAACGCCTCTTCCTTCCGGAAGGGGTTTTTAGTTTCTCGGTGTCCCTCGGAAACGGAGGAGGAGTACCATGGCAAAAAGGAAGAGGACTTACGATGAGATCAACGAGCGCATCAGAAAGGGTGAGGCGGTGGTAGTCACCGCCGACGAGGTTACGGCCATAGCAAAGGAAAGTGGCGTCGAGCAGGTCCTCGAAAAGGTGGACGTCGTCACTACGGCGACCTTCGGTGCGATGTGCTCTTCAGGGGCCTTTCTGAATTTCGGGCACAGTGAACCTCCCATCAAGATGACGAAGGTGTGGCTCAATGACGTTCCCGCGTATACGGGCCTCGCGGCTGTGGACGCGTACATCGGCGCGACGGAGCTCTCGGAACGCGAGGGCATGAACTACGGCGGAGCCCATGTCATCGAGGACTTGATCTCGGGGAAGAGGATCAGGCTAAGGGCTACGGCTTACGGCACCGACTGCTACCCTAGACGTGAAATAGAAACGTATATCGATAAGGATTCCATCAATGAAGCGTTCCTCTTCAATCCCAGGAACGCCTACCAGAACTATGCCGCAGCGACCAATTCCACTGACAGGATCCTTCACACGTACATGGGAACCCTCCTTCCACGGTTCGGAAACGTCACGTATTCGACTTCGGGCCAGCTAAGCCCGCTTCTGAACGATCCGGAGTACCTCACTGTAGGTATCGGCACCCGTATTTTCCTCGGCGGTGCCCAGGGATACGTGGCCTGGAACGGTACCCAACACAACCCTTCCAGACAGCGTGGCCCCAACGGCGTCCCCATAGGGGCGGCCGGCACCATCGCGGTGATCGGAGACTTAAAACAGATGAGCCCTAGGTATCTGAGGGCGGCGCGATTTTATGGATACGGCGTCACGCTGTACGTGGGTATAGGCGTTCCGATCCCAGTCCTCGATGAGGATATAGCGAGGTTTGTTTCGGTAAGCGATGCCGATATAACGACTGGGATCTGCGACTACGGCATCCCATCAAGACAACGCCCGGTCGTCGCCACGGTCAGTTACGCTCAGCTCAGGTCGGGCTGGGTCGAGATCGATGGCAAGAAAGTAAGAACCGCTCCGCTGTCCAGTCTCGCCATGGCGCGCGAGATCGCGGAAGTGTTGAAGAGTCAAATCGAAACCGGCAAGTTCTTACTGACGGAACCGGTGGCCCGGCTTCCCTTAACCGCTACTGTACGTCAGCTTGCCGCCGGGGGTGAAGAATGATGACACAAAGAAAGCGAATCATATTGACGTTCCCTTCGCTTGTCATCGAAAAACCAATCACGTACCACCTGGTAAAAGACTTTGACTTCAAAGTGAACATCTTGAGGGCCAAGATAGTGTCCGGGGAGGAAGGAAGGTTACTCTTCGAGGTTGAGGCTGACGAGGATGATTTTGAGCGCGGTCTTGATTTCTTGAGGTCTGAGGGTGTTGAAGTCACTCCGCTTTCGAAGGAGATTCGCTTGAACGAGAAGGCGTGCACGCACTGCGGGGCCTGTACGGCGGTGTGCGGGTCAGGGGCGCTGTCCCTCGATAAAGATACATGGTACCTCTCCTTCGACGTCGACAAGTGCGTGGCGTGCGAGCTCTGCGTCGATGCGTGCCCTTTAGGGCTTTTGAGCGTTCACTTTTAGTGAACTGAGGCGCAGGAGTAGAGTCCCGCATGCATCACTTTGCATGAGCATGCACTTTGCATGCATCCGCTTAAAGGTGCCCCTCAATCGATTGGAGAGAGGGTGCCGCTGGCAATTCGAACGACAAGGCGGGATAAGGATTGGAGTTGCGCCTCTACAGAAACCGAATGATGGGAGAAGACCTGGTCGCTTTTGTGGTCTGGGTACGCGAGAGCGACCTCTGGGTGGCCGTTGACCGCGGAAGCTACAGTCCGGACATTGAAGCCTGGACCAGGTCGGCGCTGAAAGAGGTCCGGGCGGAGCTCGAAGAGTGGATCGCGCGTCACCCGGACTTCTCCCGGTCGCTGACCCCGGTCGCCGTGTCTGCGGGCGCACCGCCGGTGGTGAGAGCCATGGCTGAAGCGGCTGCCATAGCCGGCGTCGGGCCCATGGCGGCGGTGGCGGGCGCCGTTGCCGAAGAGATCGGTAAGAGACTGCAGGGTCAGGGAGCCCGGGAGGTAATAGTGGAAAACGGTGGAGACATTTACATGGTATCCCGCCGATCAAGGCGCGTCGCACTTTACGCCGGGGAGCGATCGCCCTGGAGCTTTAAGGTCGGTTTATTAATAGAGGCGGACGAAACACCCTGTGGTATAGCCACGTCGGCAGGGACCTTCGGACACTCGCTGAGCTTCGGTCGAGCTGACGCGGTATCGGTGGTGGCGCGGGCGGCGGCGTTGGCCGATGCGCTCGCGACGGCGGTGGGCAACCGTGTTTTGTCCCCTGAGGACATCCCTTCAGCTCTAGAGATCGTTAAACGACACGTGACGGGAGGTAACGGCACGAGAGGCGGAATCGTAGTGGTAGGCGATAAAATGGGCGTATACGGAGAGGTACGTCTGGTACCGATAGATGACGCATGTGAGAAACCTGGCTGAAAAACTCTTCGGAGAGGAAGGTGTTTCACCCGCTTTTAGTTGACAGACTCCCGACCTTCACGGAATTTGACACTTACAACGTGGGGTCTTATAATGTTCTTAAATTTAACGCGGGAAAGAATCTAAAGGAACAGGGAAGCGAACGAGGAAGAGGAAACCATGGCAAGCATTACCAGGATTTCTGGTGGTGCTTGCTGTGCTACTATCTTGACCATCCTCTCATGTTCTTCGGGGAGTTTTACCAGGTCCAGAGCCGAATAAACGGCTTTAGCATTACATACATTCCCATAGGTCGACGTTTGCGCGAAGATCGGCTCGCAGCAAGCGGGAATGGGAAGTACGAGATGTGTGTTGACTATGAAATACGTCCGGACAGAACCGAGTTTCTGTCCGGGTAATTCTTTGGAGGGAGCGGAGTGGAAGATGGCGGACAGAGAGATTATATTGACACCTGAAGGCCAGAGAAAGCTCGAAGAAGAGCTCAATTACCTGAAGACGGTGAGAAGACGTGAGGTTGCAGAAAGGATAAAGCAGGCGAGGGAGTTTGGAGATATCAATGAAAACTCGGAGTACGACAATGCCAAGAACGAACAAGCATTCATCGAAGGGCGCATACTCACCATCGAAAAGATCCTGAGGAACGCACGACGCGCCGAAGACATGGGCAAAGACCACGGACGCGTAACTTTCGGTTCCAAAGTGAAGGTCAAAGATCTTGACAGCGACAGCGAGAGCGAGTTCATCATTGTGGGTTCTGCAGAAGCGGATCCCGCGATGAATAGGATCTCGAACGAGTCCCCTGTCGGTAAAGCCCTCCTCGATCACGTGCCGGGCGACGTCGTGGAGGTTAAGGTTCCCATGGGAGTATCTCGTTATGAAATTCTTTCAGTGAGTCAACCGGCTTGAAGCCCGCTCGATGTCCGGGCTTCGGAACTCGATTCTCGAAACTCGG
>DUSP01000109.1 GCA_012842575.1 Clostridia bacterium | reverse complement strand
GAAGCAGTGGACGCTTGAAGTGTATAATCGGCTAAGACCTCACCAGAGCCTTGGGTATTTAAGTCCCTTACAATATCTAGAAACATACGCATCAGATAAGTGTACCGCATGATGTGAACTAGTACATGTGCTTGACCATTGGCCATCTAATAGATAGAATTGAAAAGCAGCTTTGATATGGGATGTGACCTCATTGGAGGCAAAATCAAAAGCTTTAACCGGGAAGGTCCTGAGCGCTCGTATCTCCAAGTTTTTCAGGGAAGTACGGGCGGAAATGAGGAAGGTCATATGGCCGACTCGGCGCGAAACCATGATATATACGTCCATCGTGGTTTTGTCCATCGTCGCCGTGGGCGCAGCGGTATGGGCCATCGACACGGTATTCGCGCTCGGCATTGGCCTCATCCTTAGATAACTCGGTATGACCGGAGTAGATTGTATGGAGAAGCAGTGGTACGTAATCCACACGTATTCGGGTTACGAGAATAAAGTCAAAGCCAATTTGGAGAAGCGAATCGAGTCCATGGGTATGGAGGACAAGATTTTCCGGATCGTTGTCCCCGTGGAGGACGAAGTCGAATTCAAGGACGGGAAGAAGCGCATCAATAAGCGTAAGGTCTTCCCTGGATATGTGCTCGTAGAAATGATCATGAGCGACGATTCGTGGTATGTGGTCCGAAATACCCCAGGAGTCACCGGCTTTGTGGGTTCGGGCTCAAAGCCCATTCCCCTCCAGCCTGCGGAGGTAAGGAGCATCCTCAGGCGTATGGGCATGGAGGAAGCCAGGCCGAAGGTCACTTACGAGGTAGGTCAAAGCGTGCGGGTGATACATGGTCCTTTCCTCGGATTCATCGGGGGCATTCAGGAGGTCATGGCCGACAGGGGAAAACTCCGCGTCCTCGTTTCCATGTTCGGACGGGAAACCCCGGTGGAGCTCGATTTCAGCCAAGTTGAGGAACTATAATTTCTTTATAATCCCTTATTCCAAATAATTCCTTATACCAATTCTGATCACGAAATGGAGCGTCATTTATGGCAAAGAAAATCGTCGCTGTTACGAAACTACAAATACCCGCGGGTAAAGCTACACCCGCTCCTCCGGTCGGTCCCGCCCTCGGACAGCACGGAGTCAACATCATGGCGTTCTGTAAGGAGTTTAACGAGCGCACGGCGGCACAGGCCGGATTCATAATTCCTGTGGAAGTGACCATTTTTGAGGATCGGTCGTTCACTTTCGTATGCAAAACGCCTCCCGCTGCGGTTCTCATAAAGAAAGCCATCGGAATCGAAACGGGTTCTGCCGAGCCCAACAAGAAGAAAGTCGGCCGTATTTCGAGGCAAAAAGTACGCGAAATAGCACAGACCAAGATGGCCGATCTGAACGCTACGAGTATCGAAGGAGCGATGAAGATCATCGAGGGTACCGCAAGGAGTATGGGAGTGGAAGTAGTGGAATGAAGCATGAGTGGGAGGGCCTAAAGCCCGATTACCACGGGGAGGAATTGAATTGAAACGCGGGAAGCGGTACGAAGAAGCACTGAAGAAGGTGGATCACGAAAGACAATACGAGCCCGAAGAGGCAGTCGACCTGCTGAAGGAAACTGCTCGCGCCAAGTTCGACGAGACCGTCGACGTGGCGGTACGTCTCGGTGTCGACCCACGCCACGCTGATCAAATGGTGAGAGGCGCGGTGGTCCTGCCTCACGGTACGGGTAAATCCGTCAAAGTCTTGGTGTTTGCCAAAGGTGAGAAGGCCAAGGAAGCAGAGGCGGCAGGCGCTGATTTTGTGGGTGCGGAAGACGTTGCCGCGAAGATCCAGGAAGGGTGGTTGGACTTCGACGTCGCCATCGCCACTCCTGATGTCATGGGAATCGTGGGTAAACTCGGCAAGATACTGGGTCCGAGGGGACTCATGCCGAACCCGAAGACCGGCACGGTCACCTTTGACGTCGCGTCTGCGGTGAGGGACGCCAAGGCCGGGAAGATAGAGTACCGTACCGAAAAGGCCGGCATCGTTCACGCCCCCTTGGGGAAGGTCTCTTTTGAGAAGGAAAAGATCCTCGATAACTTTTATACGTTGATGGATGCGCTCATCCGGGCCAAGCCGGCTGCGGCTAAGGGCCAATACATTCGCAGTGTCACGTTGTCATCCACGATGGGACCGGGCATCAAAATCAACCCGCTGAAAGTTACGAGGCGGCGCGAGTGATGTGGTCGCTTTAAGCTCCTAACTGATGCGGTCGCTTTAAGCTGTAGTCGCTTTAAGCCCTTCGGGTTACTGCGGTTGCCGACAGGGGAAATGTGACAGGATGCCGTCGAAAAGGAAGTTGGTCTCTGGAGTCTCTGAAAATCCTGTTCTTTGAAACTCCATAGGGATTGGGCCGTAGAAAGTAGGTGCGGCGTTTTCGCTTAAGATCGTGCGCCAGCGCGATGCCTACCGAGGCGCAAGGGACGAAGGAACTTCCGGAATGGATTGACGTTCCGGAATGGATTTCGGAAATACATTGCGGAATAGACGATGGCCGGATCATAACCCGGTCAAATGACTCATTCCTCTGATGTCATACCATTGCCCCCGGTGCACGCGATGTACGGGGGCGATTTTGTTTCTATAGTTCGAGTGGAGGGCCTTTTATTTCTTGAGTTCGAGAAGGTGCCTTTCATTGCGCCGTATACCGCGCCTAACATGACCGATAATTAATTTTTCCGGTGGTTCGATTTTTGTAGTTCGGGTTGGCGTATGAGTTCGAAATGTCAAGGGGGTGAGTACGTGAGAAAGGGAAACAGGGAACAAAAAGCCAAAACCATAGACGAACTTGAGGAGAAGTTCAAGACGGCCAAGGGTTGTATCGTCACGAACTATAGGGGACTCAACGTGGCGAGAATAACCACGCTTCGGAGGCGCTTGGCCCAGGACGGGGTCGAGTTTAAAGTGGTGAAGAATACGCTGGCCCGTATCGCCCTTGACCGAGCGGGATTGAAAGGGGCGCATGTATTCTTTGAGGGGCCGAGCGCGGCTGCCTTCGCTTTCAAGGACCCGGTGGCGGCGGCCAAAGCCATCCTCGACTTTGCCAGGGATAATAAGGAGTTCGAAATCAAAGGTGGTGTGGTTGAAGGCAGGGTGATAGAGGCCAAGGACGTGAGGGTCCTCTCAGAGCTGCCTCCACGCGAGATCCTTCTGGCGCGCGTTGTGGGCCATGCGGCTGCCCCCCTTACCGGGTTCGTTTCCTTGCTTCAGGCGCCGCTGAGGAATCTGGTTTATGTATTGTCCCAGGTTCACGACAAAATGGAGGCAGAGCATCAGACTGCTTGAGCGCCGAATACCTTGAGTGCCGAATACTTATATTTCCGATGAGGAGGAACAGCTGGATGTCTAAGGTACAAGATGTGTTGAATATCGTGAAGGAAATGACCGTCCTCGAATTGGCCGAGCTCATTAAGGCCTTCGAACAAGAATTCGGGGTTTCAGCTCAAGCTCCGGTGGCCGTGGCCCCCGTTGCCGGCCCTGCAGCGCCTGCGGCCGCTCCGGCCGCGACTGAGGAGGAGCAGACCGAGTTTGATGCCATTTTGGCTAACGTCGGCGACAAGAAGATCCAGGTCATAAAGGTCATCCGTGAGATTACCGGTCTTGGTCTGAAAGAGGCAAAGGACCTGGTGGATAATGCGCCCAAACCCATCAAAGAGAAGGTCTCAAAAGAAGAAGCCGAGAGCATCAAATCCAAGTTGGCGGAAGTAGGAGCTACCGTAGAAATCAAGTAGAAACAAAGCTAGTAGAAGTAAAGTAGCGGAAGTAAAGAAGTTGAGGTACAGAAGTATGAGCGCTCATGTCGTGAGCGCTCATACAGCTCCTCCGTCCGTCCTTAAAACGAGGAGCTATCGACGACTCCTCTGGGATCCTGGAAACCTGTGTGATCCTCAAACCTCAAACGAATACTATTCGGCATGCCGCTTGACTTTCCTCCTTACCTATGCTAGTATGTTAGTCTGCCGTTGTGTTGCGTCTTATAGCATCGCCATACTCTAGTTACGACTCTGGTTTTGCGGTCCGTAAAAGGCTAAAAGACTGGCTTTTTAACGTAGCAACCGCACTATCCTCCTGCCACAAGTACCTATCAATAGGTAATCATAAATCTTTCGACGGACGGCGTCGAGCGGTCGGCCGCGACGATATCGTCGCTACAGGCGGCCGGGCGGCGCACGGGCGTTATGAAAGGGGAAAACGGCATGGCCTATGCTCTGAAGGCCGGTAGACGCGAGCGCCTTAGTTTCGCCAGGATCGACGAGGTACTAGACCTTCCCGACCTTATCGAAGTACAGAGACTTTCGTATAAGTGGTTTCTCGATCATGGGCTCAGGGAAACTTTTCGAGACATCTCTCCGATACAAGACTTCACCGGAAACCTCATCCTCGAATTCGTGGACTACTCTTTGGGTGAGCCGAAGTACTCCGTGGAGGAATGCAAGGAACGCGACGTGACGTATGCCGCTCCTCTCCGTGTCAAGGTTCGCCTGATCAATCGCGAATCCGGGGAAGTGAAAGAGCAAGAGGTCTTCATGGGAGACTTCCCTCTCATGACCGAACGGGGGACGTTCATAATCAACGGAGCGGAGCGTGTCATAGTAAGCCAGTTGATACGCTCGCCCGGGGTCTATTTCAGTGAACAAATGGATTTGTCGGGTAAAAGACTATACCTCGGGACCGCTATACCGAACCGTGGCGCATGGCTTGAGTTTGAAACCGATCCGAACGACGTTATTTACGTACACGTCGACAGGACGAGACGCTTACCTGCCACGGTATTACTCAGAGCCATGGGGCTTGAGACGAACGCCAAGATAGTCGAGGTCATCGGCGAGACGCCATATATCTTGAATACCCTCGACAGGGACGACACCGAAAACGCCGACGAAGCCATGGTCGAGATATATAAGCGACTGAGACCAGGTGAACCGCCCACCGTCGAGAGCGCGCGTACGCTGGTGGAGACGCTCTTTTTTGATCCGAAGCGCTACGATCTGGCTCCTGTGGGACGGCACAAGCTCAATAAGCAGCTCGCCCTACGTAGACGCATCGTCAACGCGAGGGCCGCTTCGGACGTCTTAGCCCCGAACGGCGAGGTGATAATCCGAGCAGGCGAGCGAATCGATAAAAAGACGGCCGAACGAATAGAGGCCGCCGGGATCACCTCCCTTACCGTGCTGACTGCCGACGGACGCGAAGTAAAGGTGATCTCTAACGGCTCTCCGGGCCTTGAGACCAGGATCATCACCAAAGAAGACGTATTTGCGATGGTCAATTATCTGGTGGGATTGTTCTACGGCCTCGGAAGCGTGGACGACATTGACCACCTGGGTAACCGTCGCTTGAGATCGGTGGGAGAACTGCTACAGAACCAGTTCCGGATCGGACTCGCTCGCATGGAGCGGGTAGTCCGTGAGCGCATGACCATTCAGGACGTAGACATAATCACACCCCAGGCGTTAATTAACATAAGGCCGGTAGTGGCGGCGGTAAAGGAGTTTTTCGGTTCGAGTCAGCTTTCGCAATTCATGGACCAGACGAACCCACTAGCCGAGCTCACCCACAAGCGGCGGATCAGTGCCCTCGGGCCAGGCGGCCTGTCCAGAGAGAGAGCGGGCTTTGAAGTCCGTGACGTCCATCACAGCCATTATGGGCGGATGTGTCCTATAGAGACACCGGAAGGTCCAAACATCGGCCTGATTAGTTCCCTTTCCACCTACGCGAGGGTGAACCAGTTCGGGTTCATCGAGACCCCATATCGGAGGGTCGACAAGGAACGCGGCGTTGTGACGGATGAGATCGTCTACCTCACCGCCGACGACGAAGACGAATGCGTCATCGCCCAGGCCAACGAGCCCC
The DNA here is from genome assembly GCA_012842575.1 of Clostridia bacterium. Classification (GTDB taxonomy): domain Bacteria; phylum Bacillota; class Sulfobacillia; order DUSP01; family DUSP01; genus DUSP01. The sequence continues at coordinate 10,562 of DUSP01000109.1, read as the reverse complement.
TCGACGAAGAGGGTCGCTTCGTGAATCAAAAGGTGACGGTGCGATACCGCCACGAGATCCTCGAAGTGACGCCCGACAAGATCGACTATATGGACGTTTCGCCGAAGCAAGTGGTGAGTGTGGCTACGGCACTCATACCGTTCCTCGAGAACGACGACGCCAACCGAGCACTGATGGGTTCCAACATGCAGCGGCAGGCGGTACCCCTTTTGACGACCGAAGCGCCTCTTGTAGGAACCGGGATAGAATACAAAACCGCTATAGACTCGGGTGTTACGGTTCTGGCCCGCCGGGCGGGAACGGTGGAACGTGTCACCGCTTCTGAAGTGGTGATCAGAGCCGACAACGGCGAAGTGGATCGTTACCGTCTCATGAAATTCTCCCGTTCCAATCAGGGAACGTGTATGAACCAAAAACCGATTGTACGCCGGGGGGATCGTGTCGAGGAAGGCGGTGTCATCGCAGACGGCCCGTGTACGGACCACGGGGAACTCGCCCTCGGGAAGAACGTATTGGTGGCGTTCATGCCCTGGGAGGGCTTCAATTACGAGGATGCGATTTTGGTCAGCGAAAGGCTTGTCAAAGACGACGTGTATACGTCCATCCACATCGAAGAGTACGAATGCGACGCACGTGATACGAAGCTTGGACCCGAAGAGATCACCCGGGATATTCCCAACGTAGGTGAAGACGTCCTGAAGGATCTCGATGAGCGAGGGATAATCAGGATCGGGGCAGAGGTACAGGCCGGAGACATCTTGGTGGGCAAAGTAACCCCGAAAGGCGAGACAGAACTCACCGCAGAGGAAAGGCTTCTGAGGGCAATTTTCGGGGAAAAGGCCAGAGAGGTCAGGGATACTTCCCTACGGGTGCCTCACGGCGAGTCCGGAATCGTGGTGGACATCAAGGTTTTCTCCAGAGAGAACGGTGACGAACTTTCCCCGGGCGTTAACCAGTTGGTTCGGGTGTACATCGCCCAGAAACGTAAGATTTCCGAAGGTGACAAGATGGCCGGCAGGCACGGGAATAAAGGTGTCATCGCCCGGATCATGCCTGAGGAAGACATGCCTTTTCTGCCCGACGGTACGCCGGTCGACATCGTCTTGAATCCCTTAGGTGTTCCGTCTCGTATGAACCTAGGGCAAATCCTCGAATGCCATCTTGGATGGAGCGCCAAGATGCTGGGCCTCTATATCGCGTCGCCTGTCTTTGACGGGGCAAGAGAAGACGAGATTGTGGAGCTCTTCGAAAAAGCCGGACTGCCTGCCAATGGAAAGACCGTGCTGTACGACGGTCGCACGGGAGAGCCTTTTGATAACAAGGTGACCGTCGGTTACATTTACATGATGAAACTGGCACACCTGGTCGACGATAAAATCCATGCCAGGTCTACAGGGCCTTATTCTTTGGTGACGCAACAGCCTCTCGGCGGCAAGGCTCAATTCGGAGGCCAGCGGTTCGGAGAGATGGAAGTGTGGGCGCTAGAGGCGTACGGTTCTTCTTATACGCTCCAGGAACTTCTCACGGTGAAGTCGGATGACGTGGTAGGGCGAGTCAAGACCTATGAGGCTATAGTAAAGGGCGAAAACGTACCGGAGCCGGGGGTGCCCGAATCTTTCAAGGTCTTGATAAAGGAACTCCAAAGCCTCGCATTGGACGTCAAGGTGCTCACCGAAGACGAAAAGGAGATCGAAATAAGGGAGTCCGACGAGGACATCACCGAAGCTGCCAAGGACCTCGATCTGGAACTCGGACAAAGGGATATACAAGCCTCAAGAAAGCGTATCGCCCTGGGTCCTTCGGAGGACGAGAGTACGGGTGAGGAAGAGACCGAGAGAGAGGGAGTAGAAGACGAGGACCTCTTCTTCGGGCGAGGCGCCGAAAAACCTGAGCCGGAAGAAGACCTCGACGAGACCCTGGATGATGAGATCTTGGATGAGGAAGACGAAGATGTCGGTGGTGTCGGGAGAACGGCTAAGTCCGTAGGGTCGCGGATGGGAAAAGATGATGAGCGGGGGCCAAAAGAGGATGAGGACGAAGCCGAAGAAGCGGAAGAAGCCGAAGAAACCGACTCCATCCTAGCAGATGCCGAAGACGAAACCGACCTCGACGCATTTGACGGCGAACTGGATGAGACGGACCTCGAAGAAACGGGTTTGGGCGGTTTTGGTCCCCATCGCGACGAGTATGACCTCGGATATACGGGGTATGATGACGACGATTACCACCATAATCGCCGAGTTATGCCCGTGGAGGATGAGGGGGATATCGATGCCAGAGGCCTCATCGGCATCGACGATGAGGCCGACGAAGAAATGGAGCCCTTATTGAAGAAGCCGAAGACGAAGCGAAAAGGTAGAAAGCGGGGCGACGAGGCGAAGTTGCGTCGGGTACGCGACTATCAGGATGCCGAAGACCTTGATATAGACCCGGATGAATTATGATGAATTATCAATGAGGCTTTATCCTTGACTCAAGGTTTAAATGCAGCGTTTGCGTAGGTGTGACAGATGGCTTTGGACACGAGGCTCTAATTTGACGCTTTGAAAGGGGAGGAAGCCCTTGGCGATCGGCTCTGAAAGCGAACAGCCTTTCTTACGGGCGAAGGCGGAGAACGAATCAAGGAGGACGAGGGATCTCAATGAATTTGACTCCATAAGGATATCTCTTGCTTCTCCCGAACAGATCCGTGAATGGTCGCGGGGCGAAGTGAAAAAACCTGAGACGATAAACTACCGAACCCTCAAACCCGAGCGAGAGGGTTTATTCTGCGAGAGGATATTCGGGCCCACCAAAGACTGGGAGTGCCATTGCGGGAAGTACAAAAGGGTCAGGTATAAGGGTATCGTCTGCGACAAATGCGGCGTGGAGGTCACGAGGTCCAAGGTAAGACGGGAGCGGATGGGCCATATCGAACTGGCTGCACCCGTATCGCACATCTGGTACTTCAAAGGGATTCCGAGTCGTATGGGGCTCTTGCTCGACATGTCCCCCCGTGCCCTGGAAAAGGTGTTATACTTCGCTTCTTACATAGTTACTGACCCGGGATCCTCGCCGCTGATGGAAAAACAACTCCTCACGGAGAGCGAGTACAGGGAGGCCCGCGAAAAATACGGAAACTCATTCAGGGCCGGCATGGGTGCGGAGGCCATAAAGGAACTCCTTATGGCCATGGACCTGGATAAGCTCTCCCAAGAGCTGAAAGAAGAGATCCAGTCCTCAACGGGACAACGAAAGGTTCGGGCCGTGAGGCGGCTTGAGGTGGTTGAGGCATTTCGGAAGTCTGGCAATCGGCCGGAATGGATGATACTCGATGTCATACCGGTGATACCGCCCGATCTCAGGCCCATGGTCCAACTCGACGGCGGCAGGTTTGCCACTTCCGATCTGAATGACCTATACCGGCGGGTCATCAACAGGAATAACCGCTTAAAGAGGCTTCTCGATCTGGGGGCCCCCGACATCATCGTCCGGAACGAAAAGCGCATGCTCCAGGAGGCCGTGGACGCCCTCATCGACAACGGGCGGAGGGGCCGCCCGGTAACGGGCCCGGGCAATCGTCCGCTGAAATCGTTGAGCGACATGCTGAAAGGCAAGCAAGGGCGATTTCGCCAGAACCTCTTGGGAAAAAGGGTCGACTACTCGGGAAGATCCGTCATCGTGGTGGGGCCGCGGCTCAAGTTCCATCAATGCGGTTTACCGAAAGAAATGGCCCTCGAGCTATTCAAGCCCTTTGTGATGAAGAGGCTCGTCAAGGACGGCTTGGCCCACAACATCAAGAGCGCCAAGCGGATGGTGGAACGAGTAAAGCCCGAAGTGTGGGACGTATTGGAGGATATCATCAAGGAACACCCCGTTCTCCTCAACAGGGCACCGACCCTTCACAGGCTGGGTATACAGGCGTTCGAGCCGATCCTGGTCGAAGGCAGGGCGATACAGATTCACCCCCTCGTATGCACGGCCTATAACGCTGACTTCGACGGGGATCAGATGGCGGTGCACGTCCCTCTCTCGGCCGAAGCCCAGGCGGAAGCCAGGATATTAATGCTTTCTACCAATAACATCTTAAACCCGAAGGACGGATCTCCCGTCGTGACGCCCACCCAAGACATGGTCTTAGGGTGCTATTACCTGACGCTCGAAAAGAACGGAGCGAAGGGTGAAGGTATGGTTTTCGCCGACCCCGATGAAGCGATACTGGCTTATGAAAGTAACGTCGTTGAGCTGCATGCCAAAGTGAAGGTAAGAATCGACGGCGAATTGATAGAAACCACGCCGGGCAGGGTTATATTCAACGACCGTCTGCCGAAAGAACTCAGGTTCATCAATGACGTCGTAAACCGTAAAGCCCTAGGGGACCTGGTGGCGAGATGCTACAGGAAACTCGGCGCGGCCGCATGTACCGAGATGCTCGACGGCATTAAGGAAATGGGCTTTAAGTTCGCGACAAGGGCTGGTACCACCATAGGCCTGGAAGATCTCGAGACACCCATGAAAAAGGCGGAAATCATCGAGAACGCCGAAAGGCGCGTCGACCAGGTGACGGAGCAGTTCCGCCGCGGCCTCATCACGGAGGAAGAGCGATACAACAAGGTTATAGCCATATGGAACGAGGCGCGGGACAACATCACCGCGGCCCTCATGGAAGGGCTCAGCCAGTTTAACCCGGTATACATGATGGCCATCTCCGGGGCGCGCGGTAACGTACAACAGATAAGCCAGCTCGCCGGTATGCGGGGTTTGATGGCGGATCCGTCCGGTCGGATCATCGAGCTCCCCATCAAGGCTAACTTCCGGGAGGGGCTCACCGTCCTCGAGTACTTCACTTCTACGCACGGTGCCAGAAAGGGGCTTGCGGATACGGCTCTCCGAACGGCGGACTCGGGCTACCTAACCCGAAGGCTGGTGGACGTTTCGCAGGACGTCATCGTACGGGAAGAGGATTGCGGTACTGAGGATGGTATAGTGGTTACCGAGATAACGGACGAAAGCGAAGTGATAGAACCTCTTTACGACCGTATAGTCGGAAGGGTGGCGGCAGAAGACGTCAAAACGGCGGACGGACAGGTCATCGTACCGCGTAACGTGGAAATAAAAGAAGAGGATGCCGAAAAGATCATAGGTGCGGGTATCAAAGAAGTCAAAGTGAGATCGGTGTTGACTTGTAGGACACGGTACGGGGTCTGTGCCAAGTGTTACGGACGGGACCTGGCGAGCGGTCGAATAGTGGAAGTAGGCGAAGCGGTGGGTATCATAGCGGCTCAATCCATAGGCGAGCCCGGTACGCAGCTCACCATGCGCACCTTCCATACCGGTGGTGTGGCAGGAGAGGACATAACCCACGGCTTGCCGAGGGTCGAGGAGTTGTTCGAAGCCCGAAGGCCCAAAGGGCAGGCCATCATATCGGAAACGGACGGCGTCGTCCACTTTGCCGATCCGAGGAATAAGAACGAAGTACAGGTGGTCACCGATGACGGTGAGACCGTCACCTACTCGATACCGTGGGACGCACGTTTGAAGGTTACGGAAGGAAGCCGGGTTTCGGCGGGGGATGTACTCACCGGGGGTCCCATAAACCCGCATGATCTGTTGAGGATCAAGGGAGTGCGCGCGGCGCAGCTTTACCTGCTGCACGAGGTGCAGAAGGTTTATAGGCTCCAAGGCGTAGACATCAATGATAAACATATCGAGGTCATCATCCGCCAGATCTTCAAGAAAGTGAAGGTGGAAGACCCCGGAGATACCGACCTCTTGTCAGGCGAACTCGTGAACGTGTTCGACTTCGAGGACGCCAATAGGTATGCATTGGAGCAAGGACTTGAGCCTGCGGTGGCGCGACCCGTGCTTTTGGGTATCACCAAGGCTTCATTGGCGACCGACTCGTTCCTTTCGGCCGCGTCCTTTCAGGAGACCACGCGAGTTCTCACGGAGGCCTCGATTAAAGGAAGGCAGGATCCGTTGTTGGGTCTGAAAGAGAACGTGATCATCGGGAAACTCATCCCCGCGGGCACCGGGATGAGTAGGTATAGGAACATACAGGTGGTTTCTCCCGGGGAACCGGAGGAAATGCAAGTCCAAGCGGTCGAAAAGGCGGATGCGACCGATCTGACCTATGCGGCCGACGCGGCGGATGCGGTGGGCGCGGCGGACAGAGCCGAACACGAACATGACCGGCAAACTCCAAACGAGGACGCCTTTACTTACGAGACCGAAGGCGCCGAGGAAGTCCTTTCGGGCGTGACGGTACACAGCCGACCGAGCGATGACGGAAGTAAAGAAAAAGGAAAACGGCAAGACACCCTTGGGGGTGTGACCGCAGCTTACGTTGAAGAGGAGGCGCTGGCGGTACCTCGTGAACGTGCTGCTAAGAAAAAGAGCGCTACGAAGGCGAGCGGCCAAAAGGTTTATTGACACCCGAAGTCCCCGATGCTAGAATAAATGAGTGTCTGTTGGCAGTCCTTGGGCTTTGCCTGAGGACTGTCACAGTGCAGGCGGCTAATCGGTTAACAAACGAGCGGGGAGGGCGGAATATTGGAGCCTTATGAACTGTTGGCGGCCGCAAGGAGGAGAACCATCGGGACAAAACAAACCCTCAAGGCGGTAAACGCCGGTCGCGTAAAGGTGGTTTTCGTAGCCAGGGACGCACAGGAACATGTGGTGAGAGATCTTATAAGCGCTTGCGAACAGAAGGGCGTCGAGATAATATACGTGGATTCCATGCACAAGCTCGGGAAGGCTTGCGGCATCGAAGTGGGTGCGTCCAGCGCCGCAATCCTGAATTCTTGAGGCGAAAACACTGGCGAGAATTGGTGAGGCGGGTTTGTAAAGCCAGCGAAATTAAGGGAGCGAAATAATGTAAGCGGGCATAAAAGGTTCAATATTATTACTGGATTATGTGCCCCGATCAGCCTGATTTGGAGGTGAAGTCGTGCCGACTATAAACCAGTTGGTAAGGAACAATCGCAAGCGCGTGCGGGAGAAATCTTCGGCGCCTGCTCTGAGGGAAAACCCTCAAAAGAGGGGAGTATGCACGAGAGTCTGGACCGTGACCCCTAAGAAGCCAAATTCCGCACTTCGGAAGGTTGCCAGGGTAAGGTTGACCAATGGGATCGAGGTCACCGCATATATTCCGGGAATCGGACATAACCTTCAGGAGCACTCGGTAGTTCTCGTAAGGGGCGGGAGAGTCAAAGACTTGCCGGGTGTCCGGTATCATATCATACGCGGTACCCTGGACACCGCTGGGGTCGAGAAGCGGGCACAGGGCCGTTCGAAGTACGGTGCCAAACGAGTGAAGAAGTAGCGAAAAAGTAGCAAGGAAATAGGGGGTGACGGGATGCCGCGACGGGGATCCGTACCGAAACGCAAAGTAGCTCCTGATCCTGTATATAACGACGAGACCGCTTCGCGTTTCATCAACAAGATAATGCTTAAAGGTAAAAAAAGCCTTGCCCAGAAGATATTCTACAACGCCATGGAGATCGTCCGGGAGAAGAGTGGGAAAGATCCCATGGAAGTGTTTACTAAAGCGCTGAAAAATGTCATGCCGGTGCTGGAAGTGAGACCGCGGCGGGTGGGTGGAGCCACGTACCAGGTCCCTATCGAAGTGCGACCCGATAGGCGCCTTTCCCTCGCCATGCGATGGATAGTACAGTACGCGAGAGAGAGATCCGAAAGGACCATGGAACAGCGGCTTGCTGCGGAGATTATGGACGCGGCTAACGGCGTCGGCTCCTCAGTCAAGAAAAAGGAAGATACGCATAAGATGGCTGAAGCCAACAGGGCATTTGCCCATTACAGATGGTAGGCGAAATGGCAGGCGAATCGGAGGAGACGGACTCCCTTTCGAACCATAAAAGGGCGTTTGTGCATTGTTCATGTATTCGGTTTATGCATCGCGTTGATTACGTTGGTTGATAGGTTATGGGTTGTAGGCGAATGGTGGGAAATCGGTGACGAAACGGAAAAATGGTAAAGAAAGGGGGGAAAACTACATGCCGAGGGAGTATCCTCTTGAGCGGGTCCGTAACATCGGCATCATGGCTCACATAGATGCCGGAAAAACCACTACGACCGAAAGGATCCTTTTCTATACGGGTAGGGTTCACCGGATGGGCGAAGTCGATGCCGGGTCCGCCACCATGGACTGGATGGTGCAGGAGCAAGAAAGGGGTATTACGATAACCTCTGCTGCTACCACATGTTTTTGGAAAGATCATCGTATCAATATCATCGATACGCCCGGACACGTGGACTTTACCGTGGAAGTCGAAAGAGCCTTGCGCGTGCTCGATGGGGCCATCGCCATATTCTGCGGCAAGGGTGGCGTTGAACCGCAGTCGGAGACGGTCTGGAGGCAGGCGGACCAGTATCGCGTTCCTCGTATAGCCTACGTGAACAAGATGGACGCCGTAGGCGCCAATTTCGATCGCGTGCTGGTAATGATGAAGGAGAAGCTCGCTTCTCGACCGGTGGCGATCAATATCCCGCTCGGGGAAGAGGCCTCTTTTGAGGGAGTCATAGACCTCATAAACATGAAGGCCGTTCTTTTCCAGGACGACCTCGGCACCGTAGTAGAGTATACGGATATACCCCCTGCGAGTCTTGAGCGGGCATTTTCATTCCGGGAAAAGCTGATAGAAGCCTGTGCAGACCTGGATGACGAAATCATGGCGGGTTACCTCGAGGGTAGGGAAATCAGCACCGACCGCATTCACGAAGCCATTAGGAAGGGCACGCTGTCGGGAGCATTTGTCCCCGTCCTCAGTGGGTCATCGTTGAGGAACAAAGGCGTTCAGCCTCTCCTCGATGCGGTGGTTCGTTACCTTCCGTCCCCGGTTGATCTACCCCCTGTGACCGGAGTCAATCCCGAAACGGGTGTTACCGAGGAGAGGTACCCGTCCGACGACGGGCCGTTTACGGCCCTCGCGTTCAAGATCATGACCGATCCGTACGTGGGGAAACTCGTGTACCTTAGGGTGTATTCGGGGAAAGTCACGTCGGGATCATCTGTTTACAACCCCCGTACCCGCAAACGCGAACGTCTCGGTCGCTTATTGAGGATGCATGCCAACGTCAGGGAAGACATCGATGAGGCGATTACGGGTGATATCGTTGCAGCCGTGGGCCTGCGCGAAGTGTCTACGGGAGACACGCTATGCGACGAAAAGTGCCCTATAGTCCTCGAGTCCATGCGTTTTCCGGAACCGGTCATCTCGGTGGCCATCGAGCCTAAGACCAAGGCGGATCAGGATAAGATGGGAGACGCCTTGTCCAAGCTCGCCGAAGAGGATCCAACGTTCAGGCGCCGGACGGATGAGGAAACTGGTCAGACCATAATATCGGGCATGGGCGAGCTCCATCTCGAGATCATCGTCGACCGCCTTCTCAGGGATTTCAAGGTGGAGGCCAACGTAGGCAAGCCCCAGGTGGCGTACAGAGAGGGCATTACGGCCACTGCTACCGCCCAGGGCAAGTTCGTAAGGCAAACAGGGGGGCGCGGCCAGTACGGCGACGTATGGCTCAAGGTGGAACCGCTGCCCCGCGCATCGGGGTTTGAGTTCGTGGATGAAATTAAGCAAGGGGCGATTCCACGGGAATTCATCCCCGCTATCGAAGCGGGTGTCAGGGAAGCCATGGAGAGCGGTGTCCTGGCCGGGTTTCCCGTGACGGACATTAGGGTGACTGTCTTCGATGGGTCTTACCACGAGGTGGACTCATCGGAGGTGGCGTTTAAGATCGCCGGCAGCATCGCTTTCCAGAATGCGGTGGCCAAGGCGGGGCCGGTGTTGCTCGAACCCGTCATGGACGTGCAAGTGACATGCCCTGAGGAATACCTCGGAGATGTCCTTGGCGACTTGAATTCCAGGAGGGGTCGTATCGTCAACGTCGAGGCCCATAACGGCATGTCCGTCGTGTATTCCAAAGTCCCCTTGAGGGATATGTTCGGGTACGCCACCGATCTTAGGTCTATGACTCAAGGACGTGGCACCTATACGATGCGGTTTTACAATTATGAGGAGGTTCCATCGCACTTAGCAGAGGAGATCATCGCCAGAATGGGATGGAGGTAAACCGTAGACCTTCGCGGCCCATTTATCACGGTCTTCAGGAGTTCGTAGGGGTGTTTCCTGAAAACTGAAGACGAAGACAAAATGAACGCCGTTTAATGGCAAATTGAGGAAAGCGCTAGGTAAAATACTTTTGGTTAAGACTATTTGAACACAAAGATGGGAGGATGTTCCGAGAATGGCCAAGAAAAAATTCGAGCGCACCAAGCCCCACGTTAACGTCGGTACCATAGGTCACATCGACCACGGCAAGACGACGCTGACCGCCTCGATCACTAAGGTACTCTCCCAGGCGGGTTATGCGAACTTCGTCCCCTTCGACCAGATCGACAAGGCCCCCGAGGAGAAGGCCAGGGGTATCACTGTCGCCACCGCCCACGTGGAGTATGAGACCGAGAAGCGCCACTACGCCCACGTGGACTGCCCCGGCCACGCCGACTACATAAAGAACATGATAACCGGAGCCGCCCAGATGGACGGCGCCATCCTGGT
>DUSP01000125.1 GCA_012842575.1 Clostridia bacterium | reverse complement strand
TGCCATGAAGATGCTCAGGTACGGACCTTTGAGTGTAGTCTTGGCGGCAGTTGTAATAGGGGTGATTCTGGGTACTCTCGGGCTCGTACAGAATGCCACCGCCAGCCCTGGGCTCCTCTTGTACACCACCTATCCTGGGATAACCGCAAAGCCGGGCGATTTGGTGAGCTTCTCGGTAAATGTGAAGAATACTTCGGGATATCCGAGGATGGTAGACCTGAGAATAGAAACATCCCCAAAGGGCTGGGAAGAGGCTCGGTTTAAGGGCGTAGGAAGGCAGGTACACCAAGTATATGTCCTTTCAGATGAGACCGAATACGTCACCTTCGAAGTGAAGGTACCCTCCGAAGCTAAGCCTGGAGTCTACGGCTTCGTGATAAGTGGGACTTCGGGTGATAGCAAGGCTTCTTTGCCGCTGGAAATCCGCATCGATCCCAAGGCCCCTTCTGCTACCAGGTTCATCGTCGATTACCCTGTATTGCGTGGCCCCGCCGATGCCGAGTACGAGTTTCGCGTGACTTTAGCCAACGACAGTATGGACGACCAAATGTACAGCCTATCGGCACAAGCGCCCCCCGGGTGGGAGGTCAGTTTCAGGCCCTCTTATCAAGATAAACAGATAGCCTCTATATCGGTGAAAGGCGGTAGTACGGAAGGCGTGAGCGTGAGGGTCAGACCTCCAGCAGATGTGAAAGCCGGCACTTATCCGATACGCATTACGGCTACAGGTGGTAGAGCATCGGCTGATACGGAACTTCAAGTGGCGATAATAGGTACATTTAAGGTCGAATTGACCACCCCCACGGGCAGACTGAACGTTAACGCCGTTGCGGGACGGGAGGGGTCGTTTACGCTTCTTGTAAAGAATGATGGGAGTGCTGACCTCCATAACCTTTCGCTGTCCTCGATGACGCCTAGTAACTGGTCTTTGACTTTCGACCCCGATAAGATCGACATCATCCCTGCTGGGCAAAGCCGGGAAATTAAAGCCAAGATTAAACCCGACCACCGCGCTATCGCTGGCGACTATGTCATATCCGTGTCTGTCAGTTCTTCCGAAGCCCGAGATAGCGAGGACTTCCGGGTCACGGTTGAAACCTCCACTGCATGGGGGCTGGTGGGGATTGGAATAGTTGTGGCTGTTCTCGCGGTGTTGGCCACTATATTTAAGAGATACGGACGTAGATAGACGGAAATGGCGTTGTAGATAGACGGAAATGGCGTAAATAGATAGTTTAGGTATTTGCTCGGAAACTCGGAAAACAGAAGCCCGGAAAACAAGAGGAAGATCGCTCATGAAAGACGTCGTAATCAAGACGCGTGATCTCGTCAAGAGGTACGGCGCCCATGTCGCTGTGGATCATTTGAACCTTCAGGTGTTCGAGGGCGAGATATATGGGCTTTTAGGGCCTAACGGTGCCGGAAAGACCACGACGATCCTCATGTTGTTGGGATTGACAGAACCCACATCGGGATCGGTAAGTGTGGCTGGCATGAACCCTGCGAGAGATCCCATTGGGGTGAAGCGGATCGTCGGTTATCTTCCCGATAGGGTTGGATTCTACGAGGATATGACCGGAAGGGAAAACCTTCTTTACACGGCTGCCCTGAACGGCGTTACCGGGCAACAAGCCGCAAGACGCGTTGAGGCTCTTCTTGAGCGTGTGGGTCTCAGTGATGCCGCCGATCGAAAGGCCGGCACCTATTCTCGGGGAATGCTTCAGAGGCTGGGGCTTGCCGACGTTTTAGTCAAGGGGCCGAAGGTCGTGATCCTCGACGAGCCGACTCTAGGGATAGACCCCGAGGGCGTACGACAGATCCTCGATTTCATAGTAAGTCTAAGCCAAAAAGAGGGGATGACGGTTCTGCTGGCTTCCCATCTCCTTCACCAGGTTCAGGAGATATGCGATCGAGTGGCGATATTCGTCAAGGGCAGGATCATCGCAGAAGGGCCTGTGGAAGAACTGTCGGCCCGGATCTTTGAAAATGAACCCTTGACGCTGAAAGTGCGGCCTATACCCATGACCGACTCCGTAGTCGATGCGATTTCGAAGATTCCGGGAGTCAGCAGCACGAAAAAGTCTGGGGAATACCTCTTTGTCACGTGTAACGACGACGTGAGGTTGGAGATATCGAAGACCGTGTTCCGGCTCGGTGCGTCCCTTGATCATTTGAGTCTTGAGGGGCGCGACCTAGACGAGATATACCGAAGGTACTTCCACACAGAGGTGCTGTCGACATGACACTGGGAGTACTCAAGAAGAAGACCTGGTTTTCGTGGCCTAAAAGGCTAGGCCGTGACAGCCTAGACGGGTTTTACCCGCTGGGCGCCCGCCTGGTCCAAGAGCTGAGGGAGTGGAAAGGGTTACTTGGCGAAGGTGTCGGGGTGATATTCAGGAAAGAGGTATCCGACCATTTCGCAAGCAAGCGGCTGCTTATCTTGTTCGGCCTGGTGGCGATCACTTGCCTCTCCTCGGTTTATGTGGCTGCAATGACTATCAGACAATCGGCGGCCGAAGCGGCGGAAACCGGTTTCGTTTTCCTTCTATTATTCAGCACTTCGGGTGGGAGTCTACCTTCTTTTCTGAGTTTCTTCGGATTCCTCGGACCCCTTGTCGGACTCACTTTAGGATTTGACTCCATAAACGGCGAGCGAATTCGCGGTACCTTAAGTAGGGTTTTGGCTCAGCCCATCCACAGAGATGCGGTGATAAACGGGAAATTCCTGGCGGGTCTTTATACGATAAGCCTGATGCTCTTAGCCCTCGTCTTATCTGTATCGGGAATCGGTATCAGACTCACAGGAATCCCCCCGACGGGCTCTGAGACCTCGCGGCTTTTGTGCTTTTTCGTGTTGAGCGTATTCTACGTCGCGTTCTGGCTCAGTGTATCGATTCTGTTTTCGGTGCTCTTCAAGCAGGCGGCTACGTCTGCATTGGCAGCCATGGCCGTTTGGATTTTCTTTACGGTATTCGCCGGGTTGCTCGCTGGACTTATCGCGGACGCAATAGTGCCGCTTGGCTCCGATCCGTTGCCCTTGGAAGTCTTAAGGCATCAACGCATCGAGATAGCTATCTCCAGGCTATCGCCATCGACTCTTTATTACGAAGCCACTTCGGTTCTCCTGACGCCTCACTTGCGTACTCTCGGACCGGTTTTCGTGGAGCAACTCGAAGGCGCTATCCCAGGTGCGTTGCCGTTGCGACAGGCGCTGCTTCTCATATGGCCTGATGCTACCGGGCTGATCGCCGCGACGCTGATATGCTTTGCGGTGTCGTACGTGATCTTCATGAAACAGGAGATAAGGGTGCTTTGATCCGAAAGGCTCTCTATTGTATGGCCTGAGCACTGCCTAGCCTGAGAGAATGTAGACTGTGCGAATAATATAGACTGTGCGAATATAGACCGTATATAGCCTGGCCAAACATAGCCTAATGTAGTTTAAAACTGAATAGTCCCACTGGGGGTGCCGAGGAGGCTGAGAGGTGCGGAAACGCCGACCCCTGGAACCTGATCTGGGTAATTCCAGCGGAGGGAAGTGGGTGATAGTATAGATCGATAGTATTACACCTTCTGCACTCCCTTCGGAGTGCTTAAGTTTTCCTGTCCGGATAACCTAGATTAAAAACAGGCTGAGCGTAACAGATGTTTTACCAAAGCGATGCCATATCAAAAACCTATGTCGTTGACGAGCAAGAAGGGCTTGGATGGGGACTTCATGGAGATCGAGAATCTTGGAGGTGGCAGAAGTGGATGAATATGGCCCTCGAATCGATGATGTGACTATTTCTGGATTGATAGTAGAAGAGTATTCGAAAAGATTGAGAGACGTGCTAGAGGTAGATGTGGCTCTGGTCGGCGGCGGCCCTTCCGGCTTGACGGCGGCTTTTTACCTGGCACGAGCGGGGTTGAAAGTCGTCCTGTTTGAGGGTCGGCTAAGCATCGGCGGTGGTATGTGGGGCGGTGGAATAATGTTTAACAGGCTTGTCTTTCAACCCGCTGCACGGTTGGTTCTGGACGACTTGGGCTGTCGGTACGTGCAACGAGAAAACGGCTACTTGACCGCAGACTCGGTGGAAACCGTCGCTCGTCTTACGGTCAAGGCATGCGAAGCGGGGGCGGTGATCCTGAACGGGTTTACTGTGGAGGACGTCCTGTATCGGGACGGGCGGATATCCGGAGTCGTAGTGAACTGGACGGCGACGCTGAAGGCGGGGCTCCATGTGGATCCCATAAGTATAGGAGCCCGTGCGGTAGTGGATGCCACCGGGCATGAAGCTTCCGTGGTACGCGTGGCCTTGGGGAAGTCTAAAATCCAGCTTAAGACCTCCGACGGTAGGATGCAGGGGGAAGGCCCAATGTGGGCAGAGCAGGGAGAGAGACTCATCGTGGAGAATACGGGTGAGGTCGTCCCTGGACTTTATGCCACCGGTATGGCCGTTAACGCGGTGTGGGGTGGACCGCGCATGGGTCCTATTTTCGGAGGCATGCTGTTGTCGGGCAAAAAGGTGGCCGAGCAAATCATCTCTCTCTGGCGTCAGTGAATGCGCCTTCGTGGTGGAGGGTTGGCGGCAAGAAAAAGGAGAAGGGAACGGTCATAACTTATGAACGTCGCCATCGAAACCGATAATTTGAGCAAGACGTATGGAATGGGTATTAAAGCCGTTGACGGAGTATCGTTTTCCGTGGCAGCCGGAGAAATCTTCGGCTTCCTAGGACCTAACGGCGCCGGGAAGTCTACCACGATCATGATGTTGACGACTTTGATAAGGCCCACGTCTGGAACGGCAAAGGTGATGGGAATTGACGTCGTCCGAGATCCGCAAGGCGTAAGGAAGACCATCGGTTACGTCTCCCAGGATATCGCCGTCGACGAAAACCTCACGGGAAGGGAGAACCTACGGTTACAGGCTGAGTTCTATCATGTACCCCGAAGCCAAATAGGGGAGCGTATAAGGGAAGTATTGAAGATGGTCGACCTAGAAGATCGCGCCGATGATCTCGTCTCGTCCTATTCGGGTGGAATGAGGAAGCGGCTCGACATCGCGGAGGGCTTGCTTCATCGGCCAAAAGTGCTCTTCCTGGACGAGCCGACATTGGGGCTTGATATCCAAACCAGGCGTCGCATTTGGGATTATGTGCGACGTCTCCGGGACGAGCACGGTCTTACCATCTTCGTTACCACCCACTATATGGAAGAAGCCGACTCTCTCTGCGACAGGATAGCCATAATCGATCACGGCAAAATCGTGGCGGAAGGCTCACCCGAAGGACTAAAAAAGGCCCTCGGCGGGGACGTCATCTCCCTTAAGGTGAGGAATTCCGCCGGCGAAATCTGCGGCGACGGGGTAGGCCGCGTTATTGAAAAAATGCCGTTTGTGCAACGAGCTATCGCCGAGAGTGACGGCATTTTCACGGTGATAGTCCGTGACGGGGAAAAGGCGGTGCCCAGGCTATTATCGTCGTTGTCAGAGTCCGGGATTACCGTTGACTCGATAACATTGAAGCGTGCCTCCCTCGATGACGTCTTCTTGCACTACACCGGCAGGGAGCTCCGAGAAGACGGGGGAAAAAGTGAGTTCCACCGAATGCGGACCGCCTTGAGAAGGGCTCGAAAGTGAATGTGCTTGTTGACGACGTGCGAAGAAGGGGGATCGCCGGTGGGGAGCAGCACATTTCTTCATGACACTTGGTGGGTTTGTTGGCGGGAGCTCAAACATTTTGCGGGTCAAAAGGTACGGATAGTGATGATGCTTGTTCAACCCGTCATATGGCTCACACTGATGGGGAATATGTTTGAGCGCATGGCTATGGTTCCAGGATTTCCGGCCAAGTCGTACCTGGATTTCATGGCGCCTGGCATCATCGTCATGGTCACATTATTTGGCGGGATATTCGGAGGTCTTTCGGTTGTATGGGACAGGCGTTTGGGGTTTTTACAGAAAATGCTCGCTGCGCCTATTTCACGTTCCGCCGTGGTCATGGGAAAGATGTTTGCCGTTGCCGTGCAGACCGCCGTACAAGGCTCGATAATCTTCGTCCTCGCGCGACTGCTGGGCGTCGGATTTGCGGCGGGACCTTGGGGTTTTCTGTTTCTCATCGCTTTGGCGATGCTCTTGAGCCTGGTGTTCGCTGGTATTTCGCTGTCTTTGAGCGCAGTGCTTACGACGCATGAAGCCCTTATGGCGGTCGTGAACTTTATGACTATGCCGCTTATGTTCAGTAGCAACGCCATGATGCCTCTAGACATGATGCCCCGCTGGCTGCGGGCGGTGGCAAGGGTCAACCCCTTGAGTTACGCCATAAACCCGATGCGGAGCCTCTTCTTGAGTGGCTGGAATTGGCAAGAGCTGGCGGGCGGTGGTCTTATGCTTCTTCTGTGCGCTTCGGTCATGACGCTGGTGGCGAGCGCCCTCTTCGAGCGTAGCATGGCCTAAGACGGGGCGCCTTGGCGCCAAAAATGAATGAGCGAGAGGTAGTCGGAGAATCTGTAAGCGCGGTACGGGTGTAAAAACGGGTGACTCAGCACTAGTCGTGGATTTCAACCAGAGGTCTGAAGCATTCGCTCGGTTCGATGCCGCAGGTAACTCAACACTAGTCGTGGATTTCGACCTTGGTCTTTTGGGGAATGTTTTCGTAAAACCACCGGGCGTCCTCCACGCTTAAACGAATACAACCGTGGGAAGCCTTCTGTCCTAGAAGCGAGGCTTCTTCTTCAATCAACTGCTTGTCCCGATTAAAGGGAACGCTGTGAAACAGGTACTTACCCCAACCTTTAAATGAAACCCAATATTTCCCACCTTGCTTATATTTTTCACTGTAAAACCATTCCCCTCGATTTTGAATGTAAAAGGTTCCGTTAGGAGTAGGGGTGTCGTCTTTACCAGAGGAAATAACCATGGTCTTGATGACCGTATTGCCTTTCAAGATTCTCGCGGTCTGCGTCGACTGGTCCACATCGACCCATAGTTCGTCATTTTGCGTTGGTTGTGAGATTGTCTCGAGACCAGATGCTGGGTTTTGGCTTCCAGGCACTGGGTTTTGGTTTTTGGGCGATCCTTCATCGGAGTTGGGGATTTTCTCGGAGTCAGGCTGCGAGGGTTCCTTGCCTTGGGAACCGAAGGGATTGGGCGTTTCCGATGGATCATTTTTGACGACAGAGGTCACTTTCTCTGAACCGCTATGGTGGGCCTCGTCCATAACAGGGTCTTGATGGTTCTGTCGGATACCGGCACCGATCAACAACACCGAAAGCGCGAGGACCGTTACAATTAAGCTCTTGAGATTCAAAGTACCCCTCCTCGGCCGGTGGGATTCAACAGGTTGATATCATGGTCTTGTATTGTATGACAAACCTTACGGGGAATACAGAATGTGACCATAGTTCGACTGATGGCGACATAACCCGTCCTCATTTTACATGATGCTAACCCGCAAATGGAAGGGAGGAATAACATTAATCTTTACCGAACATCTGTTAACACCGGCACAATCGTTATCTTGTGCGCTCTTGATGCACATTCGCCTGAGGCGAGCAGGATTGGTGAAGTGAAGATCCTAGGAATAAGCGGCAGCCATCGAAAGGGCGCGACGGAGTATTGTGGTGTGGTAAAGAAGCTCTGCGGGCCGCTGAAGCGGTACCGGGAGACAGGTGATGCAAGAATACCGCAGCTTTTCACTGCTTTAGCCGGGGGAGCGGTGGCTCTGCTGATTCTCAGGGGATTGAGGGCTGCCGGGTTGTGGGCCAAGGAAAAGTAGAGGCCTTCGTTGCTTCTTGTCATGCCTTCATCTCTGAACTTCTTCGCCACGGCGTTGTCTCCTTCCCTACGCGATTTTTTACCCTTGTTCGTCAGAATATCGTCAAGTATTATTCCCCACAAACCGTTTTGACGTTGTACTCAGTTTTATTGGGGAAAACTACCATAGAGACAGGTCAAATACGGTCGTGCATCGAAATACCGACTTGGGGTTGATATCAAGAAGAACGGAAGTATGGAATGGTCCCGTCCGCGACTGAGTAACTCGTCCGTGACCGAATAATTCGTCCGCGACTGATTTGAGAGACTACCGTCGCCGGGTGTACACCGCTTCCGAGAGGATGAGTGGCGGGGACTATTTTGTGGGGGTGTGCTCGATGAGAGTTCTTCTCGTGAACCCCGGGGCCAAGAGCGTTTATACTCGTTTAGGCCTTGTCTTTCCACCGCTCGGACTCGCATATGTCGCCGCCGTAGCGCGGATGGCGGGCCACGAAGTGAAGATCCTCGACCTTCAAGTGGAAAGACCGGACCTTTCTCGCTTCGAATGGAACCGTTACGATGTTGTAGGCATTTCCACCGATACCTGCCGGTATCCGGAGGCCTTAAAGGTAGCCAAGATCGCCAAAGACGCGGGAGACACCGTGGTGGTCATGGGGGGATACCATGCCACGTTCATGGACCAGGACGTTCTCGACACAGGTGTCGTCGACTACGTGATACGTGGCGAAGGAGAGTTACCTTTTGTCGAGCTTCTCGAGTGTCTTTGCCGGAAGGGGAATCCTTCCCAGGTTCGGGGGGTGAGTTTCGGGAGAGGAGAATCGTTCAGGCGAACCGATCCTGCACCCTTGGTGCGCGATATTGATAGGCTTCCATATCCTGCAAGAGACCTTCTACAGATGAGCAGATATCGTTCGCGTCAATTAGAGGGTAGAAACCTCACGACCCTCGTTTCGAGCCGCGGATGTCCGCATGCCTGTTCATTTTGTGCGTCGTCGGTTTTCTCCGGGAGGAATTGGCGGCCCCGTTCCGCCAAGTCAGTGGTTGACGAAGTGGAACAGATTGTCCGGCAGTATGGTTTTGGAGCTGTTGCCTTCATGGACGATAATTTCACCTTAAATCCGGGTCGCGTGATTGACATATGCAAAGTGCTCATTGAGCGCGGCCTCGACTTAAGGTGGTGGTGCTTCTCGAGGGCGGATACCATAGTGAAGAACCGAGAAATGGTGGACTGGATGGCAAAGGCGGGGGCAAGAATGGTCTTCCTGGGGCTTGAGAGCGCAAGCGACGAGATACTTTCCAGTTACGGGAAAGGCATTACCAGCAACACCGGGGAAAAAGCCGTCGACATTCTCAAATCGTATGGTATAAGGGTATGGGGGAGCTTCATAGTCGGCGCGTTGGATGATACGTTGAAGACAATAAAGCGTACCGTGGAATACGCCAAGAAGGTTGCTCCTGATATAGCTGAGTTCTCCATATTGACACCGTTCCCGGGAACCCTCCTATTCGAGCAAGCCGTCAAGAATGGGCTGATACCGAGGTTTGATTGGCATAGGTTCGACGGTGCTCATGCGGTAATGAACACGCATTTTCTTAAGGCATCGCAAATCGCCAAAGCGGCTGTCCTCGCTTACGCGAGTTTCTACTTACGACCTTCCCGCCTTGGACAGATTAAAGAAGCCTTGAGGATATACTTGAAAGGTGTATTCGGCGGTGGCTACGTTGCATTTCAGAATGGTCGGAGATGTGAGGGTCGAGCCTGAGGAGACGTGGATGCGTAGGCATTTAAGTATTCGACCCCCCAAGGAGGGATTGATTCTTAAGCGTCGTGGCTAATGCTGTGTTTACGGATTGGCGTGGGTCGGAGTAGTTCACCGGGACCTGATCATCGAAACCACAAGCCATATCAAGAGAGCCACCGATAGTCCGAGTCCCAAATACACGGAGAAATAACCGACCCGGCCAAGTTCCGGCCTCACGGAAAACGCCACGGCTATTCCGGCGAGGAGTATGCTGAGTGCCAGGATTACGATACTCCTCGAGAACACGGACGTTATTCGCCTTGCTTGCGCAAAAAGGGAGGCTAATTCCTCGGGGTCCATTCTTACCTTGAATTGTCCCCCGGAAAAGCCTCGCAGAATGGAATGGGCGTAGTTTGGGAAATCGCGGATGAGTTCGCCGTAATCCCGTAGGACACTCAAGGCTTCGGCTAAAAGGTGCTGGGGTTCGAGCTGCTGTTTCACCAGCCTCTCCGCTATTGGCCTCGCGAGCTCCATCACGCTCACGGAGGGATCGAGAGAAGACACTACTCCTTCGGTGGTGGCGAGGCTCCTTAGCACCATGGCGAACTCCGAAGGGATTCGCAGCTTGAACCTATAGGCGATTTTCATATAATCGGACATCACGTCCGAAATGCGGATCTCTCTCAGGGGGCAGTCATAATACCTTTCCCTCAGCTTTTCGATCTCCACTTTCAGTGCGGCTGTGTCCGCGTCCCAAGACAGGATACCCATGTCCTGCATGCTGCGGACCAGAGAAGACGCGTTACCTCTGATAAGACCTATAAGCACCTTTACGAACTGGGACCGACGTTCCTCACTCACGCGACCTACCATCCCAAAATCAAGAAAAGCTATGCCTTTAGGTAATGCAACTATGTTGCTAGGGTGTGGGTCTGCGTGAAACAAGCCGTGGACGAGGATTTGATCAAGGATCGCAGAAGCAAGCGTGCGTGCTACTTCGTACTTCGAAATCCCCGCTTTGTCCAAGAATTCAGGGTTTTTGAGGTTTACTCCCTCCACGTACTCCATGGTCAAAACCTTACGTGTGGTGTAATCCCAGTACACACGAGGGAACCGAACCGTCTCATTGTCTTTAAAATTGCCGGCAAACGGGGCCTGCGTCGCGGAGGGCATTGCTTCGGAGGCGTCGAGCGCGTCGGCTCCGCCTGATCGGCCCCGGACCAGACGGCCGATAACATATCCGAACCCGTTTTTCGCCAGAACGGAGGCGATTTCTCTGTAACGACGGAAGTGTTTAGGGTTTATCATACCAACGCTCACCACCGAATTCGCCATCACCTGGATGGAATTCCGTCCGCAGTCTATATTTCCCTTTTTGTCAAAAATGGTGAAGGTCGATGAAAAGGGCGACCGGAGTCGCCCGCTCTTTCCGTTTCGGCCCTATTTGACGGAATCCGTAAACGCGATTTCCGGTGATTGCTCCTCAGAGGCCGGTTCCGCTAAAGGGCAATTTTGTAGTCACCGAGTAAAAGTACTTTAATCTGGCCTTGGTCCATCACAGTCTGCGGTACGCGCAGCAGTATCTTCATATCGTTTTCGAGGAAACCTTCTATGTATCCCACGGCCAGATGTTTAGCGGGTTCTTGTTTGGTTTTCAACTTGTCGACGCCAACGATACCTATAGCGCACCCAACGAGGTTTGAGGCGCTTTTCGACTGAACGCGCCTCACACCGAGCGACAGGGCTGCGAGGCTCAACTGTTTTTCATCAAGATGCTCGGATGCAATCAGAAATGCGTGAAAGGGCGTCTTCTCTCCCCACAGTAACGTGACACCCAGTCTCTCGGCGAGCTCGAGGAGTACTGGGCGTGATAAAGGTTGGCCAGGGACGTGGCAACAACGCTTCATTAGCGCACAGGGCGGCTCCGAGAAGAGGCGTACTTCGAGAACGTGGGTGTCCCTGAAGTATCTGCTAAACATCTGCCTCCTATATTCTTGCCGTTCCTCAGCGTTTCGCAGCCTTACGTCTTTTAAGGCGCGCTGCGTAATGACGTTATAGCCGAGTCCTTTGAACGATTCCAAGAGCGGTCTGAGTTCATCGGAACGCTCAAGGGCGACGAGAAGATCGGGTCTCACTGCCTCTACCTTAGCTTCTTTTAGGGTGGTTCCGATCGGGGTGGAGACCAACCCAGTAGTATCCACAATCACCTTTTGCGCGCCGAGACGAAGGGCCTCGTCCACCATGAGCCGCGTTCCAATCACGGACCGCATAATCTGCCCCGCCGGGGAGAGCGATCCAACGAAGTAGAAGGCATCCAGAGGGGTCTCCCTTATGTGCCCTATGGGTTTTGCGAGGATTCCCATTCCGACTGTTCCAGGTGGCCCGATGTCAGACTGACCCACGTCGGCGTCAACGACAGCGACTTTTTGTCCTCTTGCTAAATAGTAATTCGCAATACGAGTTGCTAAGGTAGTCTTACCAGTATCTGGCGCCCCGACTAACATTACGATTTTGGCGAGCGCGAGTTCCCTTATTAAAGTTTCTTCGGTAACGGTCAGAGTCGTCAAAAACAAGCCACTCCTAAAGGCATATAGACAATTGCGTGCGGTACTTATCCGCTAAAGCCCATGCCCACTGCCCTTACCACCATATCTGTTCAATCACATGCGGTACACATGCGGTATTTGTCGGCCACATACGGTACTTGTCAGGAAAAAGCCGCTCGCACACTTTCGCCTCCAGTATAAAGTATTACTGGTTTTGATGTACACTCGTCCGGACACGAAGGTTTAAATACCGTTGAATCATCGCTCCGGCGCGGGGTACGACGTCTGAGTAAAATTTAACCGGGTCACCCTCTTTTTAAGAAGGAACGAGATGGTTCCTCTCCGAAGGTGTTATTAGGAAGTAAAAACCACACGGAGGAGGGAACACATCTCGTCATGTCAGGGTTCAACGCAAGCCCGTCGCTATCGATCGCTAAATCGACATTATTCTTGCTTCTACTCATTAGCCTGACGGTGGGAAGCACAGGCTGCATTCCGATTGGAGGAGCGCCGGAAAAAGACCCTGGGAGCCATACGGAGGTTTCATCTAAAACCGCAGTCAAAACCCTTGAAGAACTCCTGCCCAGACTTAGCCAGGTTCCTCGGGGAGGGAGACGTGTCGGACGCGGGTCGTCTTGCGGAATATTTGTCGGCCGGAGGCTACCCGTTCCGAGCCAAAGTGGAGGAGCAGCAAAAGGAGGCGGCGCGGTTGGCGCAGCTGGCGCTGGCAGCGGCGGACGGGGACAACCCGGAAGCCCCTGAGGCATTGTACGAACTCGGTGCCGCCATATACCATAAACAAGACATGTACTACAACTTCCTCTGGGCGGGCGAACGCCAAGGATTCAATTGGGCTGGCCACATAAACGAGCTGTGGTCGGAGGTACCCGAGCGGGAAGGTTACATGCGGGGGCTCATGAACTACTGGCACGCACTCAAGTGTTTCGAGGGCGTCGAGAAAGCGCCTCGAGCTTCGGACGAACTGAAGGCCGAAGCACTCTATTCACAAGGCCTGGCATATATCGGGATCCTCGAGTGGGGTCAAGACGCCGAGGCCGTATTCGATATGAAATCCGTTCAGGACAAGATCATAGCCACGTATAAGCGCTTTGTGGCAACCTATCCGAAAAGCTCCATGGCCGATGACGCTTTGCTCGTCTTATACGCATACACACAAGATCGTACGTATCTTGAGCGCATCATCGATGAGTATCCCAACGGAGATCAAGTAGAGGCCGCCCGGAGGATCCTCTGCTCTCCCTGAGGGGTCCAAGGGGCTGCGGTCGGCACGCCCTCCGGTGATTCTGGCGTCGGTGACAGGAAAAAACCGCAGCGAACCTGAGGGCTCCGCCTTTGGGAAAATGGCCTCCGTGGAGGTAGTATGACAGTACGGCGGTCAGGGCAATCGACGTGGGTGACTTGTTGGGATCCGTCCCTAAGTATCCAATAAGGGCGGAGAGTAGCGTTTTGAGATCTTCATCCCTGAAATACTCATCCAGAACCTGGCTATGGGTCTTATTCATCCAGCTGTAGAAATGCTGATGTTCCCGGGGATAATCCAAGATCGCTTTGGTCCTGATACCTTGGCGATGAGCTCCGCAGGGAGCGGGGACCCGTAGAGCCCGGCCTCAGTTACGAATGGATCATTCAGTCTATTTCCGCTTCCGTTAAGGCTCTGACCGTTGTTGTTACGCTAGGTGATTTTACCCAAAATCGTTTTCTCCAAATTTGGCCTCAGTGGGAGGAATTCGCTGGTTCAGGTAGAACCACCACGATAAACATCAATGCCGCCAGTGACGCTATTCGGTTGGCTCCCGGGATATGTCCCCTCACTCGAGTTCGAGGGAGGTGGCAAGCCGGGCAGAAACAACCAGTCGAGAAACTAACACTAAGAACAACCAGAGCTTTTCACGCTGCATGCTCCTTGCTATACACCCTCCATGAAAGTGTCGCTCCCTACAGGTAGTACCGTAAGCACTCATTAATCCACAAAGGATGTTTTATGTCTTTGAAGTTCTCCTAGCAAAATACGCCGTCATGGCAGTCTACTGGTAGGTAGTTGCCTACTTCCTGCAATCAAGATGTTATGGGGCAGGGACAATTTTGCCATGCTGAGTGGTTGCGGGGAATGTTAAATCAAGTCAAGGTCAAGCAGACACCTTGAACCTCAAGCTCTTCATTCAGTAGTTGGAAGTCCGATTCCATGCGATATTGCCCTCGAGACGAGCGCCAAGTTGACAGCCCGATACAGTAGACTCCAGAGAAGGGAGACGATCTTGTGTCAGGAATGCCTTACGACGACCGTCCTGCTACCGCTCTTCGGGGTTGGTTACAGGCGGGAATCGAACTCGCGCAAGACGAACGAGTTCACAACGACTCCAAGTGCCCCGCCGCGTCCAATTGTGGACTTGTTAAGCGCTTGCACGGAGAAATCGCAAAG
Source organism: Clostridia bacterium (assembly GCA_012842575.1). Lineage (GTDB taxonomy): Bacteria > Bacillota > Sulfobacillia > DUSP01 > DUSP01 > DUSP01. The sequence goes on along the minus strand of DUSP01000125.1, from coordinate 7,187 downwards.
TTGACCGATGAGGTTCGAATGCTCCGCACTATACTTGAGTATTCCTACGACGAAGTCTACGTCACCGACGGCCAGGGCAAAACTATCTTGGCCAACAGTGCTTGCGAGCGTCATTACGGTCTTAAGCCAGAGGATATGATCGGAAAATACGTCTGCGATCTGGAGGCTAAAGGGGTGTTCTTTCCCGCCGTTACGCCCATTGCCTTGCGAGAAAGGAGGCGTGTTACTATTGAGCAGGAGACCCAGATAGGGCGGAAGATGGTAGTCACCGCTACGCCCGTATTTAACAAAAACGGAGACATCGTAATGGTGGTAGAAAACTCTCGAGATATTACCGCGGTTGAGGAGATGAAGAGGAGTTTTGAGCAGGTTAAAGAAACGTCAGTCAACGCCGCGGGGCATGCGGACCTAAGGATGAAGCTTCTCGAGGCGACTTCCGAAATCGTGGCGTACAGCGAAGAGATGAAACGGATACTCGAAACCGCAATGAAGATTGCGGACGCTGATAGTACCGTTCTCCTACAGGGTGAAACAGGAGTCGGCAAAGACGTGGTGGCGAATTTCATTCATAGACTCAGTGGCCGCCATGCCCGCCCGTTCATCAAGATAAACTGTGCTGCCATCCCTGACGACCTCATTGAATCGGAACTATTCGGCTATGGACCCGGCGCTTTTACCGGTGCAAAGCAGCGTGGAAAGGTAGGACTCGTCAAGCTGGCCGAGGGCGGCACGTTGTTCCTTGATGAAATTGCGGAAATGCCCGTCAGGGTGCAAGCTAAACTGCTTCACCTTCTGCAAGATAAAACCTTTATTCCCCTTGGCTCGTCCAACCCGCTCACTGTGGACGTACGAATCATCGCAGCGACTAACCAAGACCTTGGTGCTCTTCTCAAGAGGAAATCTTTCAGAGAAGACTTGTTTTATCGACTTAGCGTCATGCAACTGGTAATACCACCTTTGCGTGAAAGGAAAGAGGACCTCGTACCACTCGTATATTACTTCCTTAACAGATTTTGCAAGAAGTACAAGAAAGAAATGGACATCACTCCTTTGGCCTTGGCGCACCTGGCGGCTTACCACTGGCCGGGCAACGTGAGGGAACTTCAGCACACTATCGAAAGATGTGTCCTGCTTACTGAGGGCGAGTCTATAGACGTGCTTCATCTACCCGCACATATAAAACAGTCAGGATTCCTCGATCGCACGCAAACGTCAAAACACTGCAAATCTACCCTGAAGGAACAGGTGGCGGACCTCGAAAGGGAACGCATTCTGGAGGCGTATGGCAGACTGAAGAGCTCGTATAAAGTCGCCAAGGAGCTAGGTATTAGTCAGAGCACGGCCATACGGAAGATCAGAAAATACGTTAAGCAGGTTGAACGAACCGGAAGTCCAAAAGAAAAGCTGCCGCGATCCAAATATGGCGAAGGTGCGCACACACTCTGTTGAGTCAGTACGACTTGCCCATATAATGCACAAGTGACTTGAGCGACGAGCGGGACAAGTCAGAAATTTCGGCATACCTACAAGTCAATTGTGACTTAACCGCGCAATCTCACCGCCTCCCCGGATCCGTGAAAACCTCCGCTCTCAGTACAGAACGCTGTCCCATGATCTCAACCCGACCGACAGCGTGGCCTACGATGCACAATAACTTCAACCGTCTTCCGTTCCAGGCGTCGATCTTCTCAATCATGACATTCACGCCCACTGGCTGCGCGGCCAGGCTCTTAACCTGATACGTGGCACTGCTTCATGAAGAGGGATAGTGAGGGCGTTGGGGGGAAAAATACGCGACCTTTGGCCACCACGGTTTCAGACTGGCATCGGATTTGCTAGATGTGGTGATGGGCTCATTCCCTATCTTAAACCTGCTCAAACGCGAGTATGGGCGTCTCAGCTTGTGGGCAGCGTCGTCTTACGGGCGAAGGGGAGCCAGGGAGGGACGTGACATGAAGGCCGTACTGGAATTCCTTACTAAAGATGAGGTCGAACGAATTCACGAGGCATCCGTACGAATTCTGGAGGAAACCGGAATCAGGGTTTACAGCGCGCAAGTCCGGAAACTTCTCGCAGACCACGGCGCGAGCGCAAAGGACCTCATCGTCAAGATCCCGAAAGGTCTCGTGGAAGACGCCATAACGAAGATCAGACAGGATGTCACGCTTGCCGCTCCAGACCCCGCGTATGACCTGAGATTGCCATCGGACGATTCTCCTTTCGTAGCAACCAGCGGCTACTCCCCCTTCGTGACGGACTACGAAACAGGTAATACCAGGGGTTCAACTACGTCTGACCTCGCCGCTTTCGCGATCGTCAGCGACTACCTCGACGCAGTCGATTACTTCTGGCCCATCGTGTTTCCGACGGAGGTTCCGCCGGTACTCCAGGAATTCGAGGCCCTGGCGGTCTCCCTGAAGCATACTCGAAAACATATTCAATGCTCGTGCAGCAGTACTAGGACCGCCCATTGGCAGATCGAACTGGCGTCCGCCATTGTCGGTGGCAAGGAGGAATTGAAAAAACGGCCGATCTTTTCGGCCACTAATGCCCCGATCGCTCCGCTAACGTTTGAGAAAGAAGCATGCGAGGCCATGGTAATGTTGGCCAGTGCCGGAATACCGCTTGTACCCATGACCATGGTACTCGCTTCGACCACCGCGCCTGCTACCGTGGCAGGCACCTTAGCCATGGCGAACGCCGAAGAACTGGCCTGCTTGGTAATCATCAAGTGCGCCAACCCTGACGCACCCGTGATCTACGCCTCGGAAGCATCCGTGGCGCACAAGATAACCGGCAAATTCAATTACGACTCCCCTGAGTACCCGCTACTTTCGGCCGGATGCGCTCAATTGGCTAGGTTCTACAATATGCCCAGCATGGTTGGAGACGTGCCGCTCGAGGTGATGCCGGGCGACCTTTTATCTTTGGAGCGCAATGTCCTAAGGGTCGTCCTGGCTTTCCTAACCCGTACGGATCTCTCGGCGTTTCTCGGATCCGTTGATCTCGCCTCGAGCGCTTCGCTCGCTCAGCTGGTCGTCGATGCCGAGGCCTGTGAGCACGCCCGCGCCTACCTTCGTAGTTTCGATTTGAGCGAAGATACTTTGGCTTTAGACATCATTGCAAAAGTCGGCCCCGGAGGTCATTTCCTCGGGCAGGCACATACCAAGAATCATTTCAGAAGAGAAATCTGGACGCGCGGATTAGATGAGTTCTTCATCCTCGATCGTTCTTCGGAGAATTCCATTCCCGAAAGAGCCGTCGCGAAGGTGAAAGAGATTCTCTCTTCGTGCAAATCGACGGTGAAGTTCGATCTTGCCGAGACGGTGGAAGAAGTCGCTCGCGACGCGCGAGAGGATTTGTGGCAGGCAGACGGTTGGTCGTTTCAAAGTGAGGCCTTTAGCTAAAGGCAAGTGGAGTGCGGAAATGCCAGCTCCGACATTAGCATTATCGTGTGCTATACGATTTCACCTGCAATGTATTTGTGAGGTGGCGATTGACAGGAGCTTTCATCGACGAATTACCATCAATTACCGTCAGATTGGAGGGACGACATGTTCGGCGGAGGATTTGAGCAATTGAATCGGGCGATACTGGAAGGCGCGCTCGAAGAGACGGAGGACCTTGTTAAAAGAATGTTGGAAGAAGGCGTAAATCCTCTGGAGGTGATGAACAAAGGCTGTATTCCCGCTATGGAAAAGGCAGGGGAATTGTTCGAGGCTGAGGAGTTCTTCTTGCCCGAGCTTATAATGGCGTCCGAGGCCATGAAGCGGGCCGTGAAACTCCTGGAACCGGAACTGGCGAAGAGGGGAACCGAGAAAAAGATAATAGGTCGTGTGGTCATAGGTACGGTCGAGGGAGACGTCCACGACATAGGCAAGAGCATAGTGGCGTCGATGCTTTCAGCGGCGGGCTTTGAGGTATATGACCTGGGCGTAGACGTACCGGGCGAAACCTTCGTCGCAAGGGTAAAAGAAGTAGAAGCCGATATTCTCGGGCTGTCCGCCCTCCTTACCACCACCATGCAGAGGCAGAGAGAAGTTATCGAGCTGTTGACCGAAAAGGGGATGAGGGACAAGGTGAAACTGATCGTCGGCGGAGCCCCGGTAACCCGGGCGTGGGCCGAAAAGATAGGTGCGGACGGGTACGCTGAAGACGCCGTAAACGCGGTGAAGGTGGCGCGGGAAATGATTGCGAGCAAGTAGTAAGGACGTTTCATGGGAGGTAAGAGGTGGTGTTTTCACAAAAGAAAATCGACTTCGGCCTATTGACCCGCGAGGAAGTGGAGTCAATACATCTGGCCACGCTGGATGTATTGCAGGGAGGATGCTTCAAGGTCTACGGCGACGAAGCGCTTGAGATTTTGCACGGCGCGGGCTGCCGCGTCGACAAGGAGACCAACACCGTCAGCATCCCTCCCCGCGTGGTGGAAGAGGCAATTGACAGTGCTCCGGAAAAGGTACTGCTGGCGGCGAGAGACCCCAAGTTCGACGTGATACTCGAGCCCGGAAAAGTCCACTTCACCAACTTCGGCACGGGGATCATGGTCATAGATCCCGAAACGGGGGACCTCCGCGAGTCCACAAAGGAAGATTTGGCCAAGACGGCCCTGGTATGTGACGCTTTGGAAGAAGTGGACCTGTACACCGTTGCCGTAGCAGCGCGTGACGTTCCCGAAAAAGCCAGGGAACTGCACGAAGCGGAGGCCGTTCTAGCTAATACTTCAAAGCACTTTCACCACGATACCGCCGGAGCGGAGAGTACGAGGAAATTCGTGGAAATGGGCGCGGCCATTGCGGGAGGAAAGGATAAGTTACGCGAACGCCCCATCATTTCCACCTGTACCTGCCCGAACAGTCCACTGGAACTCCACGACTTCAGCACCGGGATCATCATCGAAAGCGCCAAGGCGGGTATTCCGGTGGACATCCTCTCTATGGCCATGTCGGGCGGGACTGCGCCTGTCACTCTGGCGGGGACGCTGGTGGTCACCAATGCTGAGGTGCTCACGGGGGTTGTCCTTGCGCAGCTCACGCGAAAGGGAACACCCGTGATCTACGGAAGCTCCACAACGATCATGGATTTGTTATACAGTACGAGCCCCGTGGGTTCTCCTGAACATGGGATGATCAGCGCTGCGGTGGCCGAAATAGGGCACTATTACAAGATACCTACTTACGTCGGCGGTGGTTAGGCTGACAGCAAATTACCGGATGCCCAGGCGGGTCACGAAAAGACGATCACTGGTTTGCTTCCGGCCTTAGCGGGGGCGGATATCATATACGGCATGGGCATGCTGGAGTTAGGAGTCACCTTCAGCTTCGCCCAGCTCCTGATCGATGCGGAGATCGCTTCCATGATCAGGCGGACCTTGAAGGGCATCCGAGTGGACGAGGAGACGTTGGCGGTTGAGGTGATCAAGACGGTAGGAGCCGGCAAGAACTACCTCAGCCAAAGCCATACGTTGCGCTTCATGAAGCAGGAACAGTCGAGGACCAAGCTCATCGATCGCCGTATGCGTGATGGATGGTTGAAAAAGGGCGGCAAAGACATGGCGGAGAGGGCAAGAAACAAGGCACTGGAAATCCTGGGTACTCACAAGCCCGCACCCCTGGACCCAGCGGTACTATCAAGACTAAGGGAAATCGTTCTTGCCGCGGAAAGCGAATAGGCCTCCTTTACTCTTGTTCCAGGCGCGTTCGGGAGTCGTTTGGGAACAGAAGTTTGTGACCGAAATGGCGGGAATTTTCATGAGTACGGGAGGTTTTCGGAATGAGAAGAGGAGGTTGGTTCGTTTTTCCTCTGGTCGTACTGTTGGTGTTGTCAACTGTGACGTTTACGGTCTTGGGCTGTACGGGCGCTAAAGAAGAGGCCAAAAAGGAAGCGAAGGAGGAGAGTGCTACCGAAGAAAAGAAGGCCTCCGAGGGAGCAAAGAGTCCTCAGGATGAATTGATGGAGCAGGTCAGAAAAGAGGGGAGCAAGCTTTACATCTACGATTGGGCAGAGTGGTGGCCCGAGGAGATATACAGCGGGTTTTCTAAAGAGTACGGCATAGAGATAGTCAGGGACAACTTCGCAGACATGGACGAAATGTTTACTAAGTTTAAGCTGCAGCCCGACGTAGAATACGACCTGACCCTCCCCGAGGTGAGGGTGTTCATGCAGATGAAACAACTCGGACTGATACAAGAACTGAGGCGCGACTGGATGCCGAACGTGAACCAATATCTGCTGGACAACTTGAATGACAACTCCTTTGATCCCGGCTGCCACTATTCCGTGCCGACCGAGCTATATTTCTCAGGCTACTGCTACAACAGCCGCTATGTCGATGAAAAAGATCCTCGAATTGGGAGCTGGGCCTTGTTGTACGAAGGCAAAGAGTATGCAGGTAGAATTACCATGTTGGACGACATGTATAACGTCATAGGCGGCGCGCTCAAATACCTTGGATACTCATGGAGCTCCGACGACGAAGAAGAGCTGATGAAAGCCAAAGAAGTGGTCCTTCGACAAAAGCCGTGGGTGATGGCATACGACTCATGGCCTAAGAGGCTCGTGTTGGAGGAACAAGCCGTCATAGCCCACACTTGGGTAGGAGAGGCTTGGCACTTTCATCAGGAACTGGATGCGATTAGAGGGGTGATGCCAAAAGAAGGGGGTGAAATGGGGTCTGATTTGCTGGTAATCCCCAAGGGTGCCAGACACCCTGCAGCGGCTCACCTATTTATGGATTACGTGTTCAGGCCGGAGGTAAATGCGTTACTGATCGAAACCGTCGGTTATGCGCCCGCCCACAAGGCCGTTCCGGAGCTCTTACCGGAAGAGATGAAGGCTTGGCCCGGTGTGACGCCTTCTGAAGAAGTTTTCAGTAAGTACGAGTTCGTTCAACCGAAGGCCTTTACCGGTAAGGGACTGGAACTGAGAACCAAGATATGGGAAGAGCTCAAGCAATGATGCGGAAGTGCGCTTTGGCGTAGCTTTTTCCTAACCGTACGGCAAAGTGCGGGAGAGCCCGAGAAGGCTCGGTCTCTCCCGCGAAGCGGGGGTTTACAGCCCTAGGATGTGAACTGAAATGGGAAGGCGATGCGTGACCGAGATCGTAATCCCAGAGCCCTGCCACCCTGCAATGTTGAGTCAGATGCCAAGATGGGGGAAAGCCAGGCCAAAAAAGTCTTGGGCGGCTC
>DUSP01000113.1 GCA_012842575.1 Clostridia bacterium | reverse complement strand
CCCCTTTAGCTACCATTTCCTGGGAAATAATCTCCTCAAACGAATTCCGCTTCGTCGAAGGAAGCCACTGCAGGCGCGATTTATTCACGACCATCCGAAGTATTTTAAGATCCGTCAAATATGCCAAGTATGATAAGACTGCAGACCGTACGAGAAAGTATTCTGTAGGCGCGACCAAATTCATCCTCCAGCGCCTCGCCAAAACCTCCATTGCAGAATCCAAGGTCATATCGCCTTCGTCTGCCCTCTCAACGAGCGTCTGTAATACGTCACGCACTCGCTTGAGTACTGTCTCCAAATCATTGAGGGGATCGACGAGCTTGCCTCCATGCGCGCATATCAACGTTTCATAAGTTCTCTTATTGACAAAATCCTTGAGTACTACTAGGGTCTTTATGGCCGTACTCGCATCCCAATAAATGGGAATCGGATTCGTAACCAACGCGGCTTGAGGGATGAGAGCGTCTCCCACGAACAACACCCCATCCTTGCCGACCCCTATGTGGCCGGGTGTATGCCCGGGAAGACTAACCACTTGAACATCTATACCATGGAAGCGGTGTTCACTGAAACCTCCGGGTTCTACCGTGTATACCGCCTTTGACCCTGTTCCCGACAGCTTAAAGAGGGTAATGGCTTCAAAGGGCTCGAACAAGAAGAACTTCGTCATCAAGTTTTCCGGGGGTACCGCACCAAAGATCATCATGGGCTCTACTATTGGCTGTTTTGCCCGAAGTGCTTCCAGCGGCGTGCAAGCCACCCGAGCCCGATACTTTCTTATGAAGTAAGAGTTTGATCCACAATGGTCGGCATGGGTGTGTGTATTGATGATCAATCGAGGTAAGAGGGCCTGCGACGCCAAAAGAGCATCAAGTCCGAGATTCCAGGCATCTTCGCCCGGGCCCGCATCTACCAAAATACAGTCCTCGGAGGGCCCAGAAAGGATCCCGACACAAGTACGCCCACGCACAACATATATCCTCTGTGCGATTTCCGTGATATCTGGAAGGACCTCGTGTACCATTATTCTGAACGAAAATCAATCCGCGGCCAAGTTAAATGTCGTCCGGCTCAATAAGCGCCCGCGGATATTTGATAACCGCCTCCGGATATCGGCGATGCCAGGATAACGGTATCCCCCTCGCGCAATCGAAATGAGGGAGGTACTTTATCGCCGTTCACAAAGAACCCGGCAAACAGCTCGTTCGGAAGTCCTATTATGGATGCCACGTCGGATACCGTGGCGTCCGGTGAAACGTCAAGGACTCGTTCTCTTTCTTTGCCTTTGGTAAATTCCAGGGCATGACCGTGGATTACAACCTTTACCTTCATTCATGTACCCACCCTTACATTCCACAGGAGGAACATGTTCCCGAACAGGATGGACCACATGATTTGGAACCACCCTGTACTCCGTGGGCAGCAAACCGCGACATAACGCGCTTGACCTTATGGGCTCCGCATTCCGGACAGACTATGGTCGACTCGTCTTCCCCGACCTTGCACAATAACTCAAATATTCTATTACAATTTTGGCAATGGTACTCGTAAATGGGCATTTCCTTCACTCCTATAGGTTTTCAATGTTGCCGCATCGTCTAAAAGAGCTCAAAAGGATCTTAGGGATCTTGACTCGGAATACGCCTTTAGAACAGGACTCTTGACATCCTCTCTGCGGCTAACATACTCCCCGTGGCTAGTCGTGAATTTTACGTTGCTATCGCTACTGGTAAAAGGAATATGCACTTTGAGTATACACCCTCCATTAGGCAAAATGCCAGTCTAACGGCACCGACTTTGGAAAGTGAGAAGTGGTATGAATTTCCATTTCCCAAGAATGTGTATTTCAGCCGCACCTTAGGCGTTTTCTCTTCAATTTACCGCACGATAACCTTACTATCAAAACGCGCCTTTATGTTCTAACATAACCGCTTTTGTAAGTGGCCAAGCTTTTCTGAGGAGGTGATGCTCAATGGCTCAATTCGTCGAGCCCAAAGTCTTGCCTACCGACGTGCTCGACTCTTTTAAATATGAGATTGCGGATGAACTTGGTTTAACGGACAAAATTAGGGACATAGGATGGCCCAATATGCCGTCTCGGGAATGTGGTCGAATAGGCGGAAAGATAGGCGGAAACATCGTAAAAGTCATGATCAGACATATGGAACGACAGCTGACCAATAGACCTGTATTTGCACAAGAATAAACTAAAGAACAAGTGCGAAGGAGGGTTTAGGCCGTGACTAAAAAGGAAACAGTAACGGACCAGGATAGGGAAAAGGCAGCTGGGTATACCTCTCCGCATCCGCCTTTAGTAGAGAGTCCCGATACTCCGGGTGTTGCAAAAAACCCTGTTCAGGACTTGAACACGATCGTAAGTCAAATGCAGAATTCCCTACGCCAACAACACATGAATGCCGAACAGCAATTGGGAGGAACCCTAGCGCAGTCATTTACCTCCATTTCGGACGCTCAAAAACTCAATACCATCCAAGGACTGGTATCGCAACTACATCAAATTACCTCAGGGGGTACATCCTCCATTACCACCAACCTTCCCCACGTCAAGCAGTTATTGCAACAAATGTCTGACCAGCTTGCTTCGCAAAACATTTCCACGGCTCAACAAGTAGAGCAGGCCCTTCAACAAGCGGTTTCGTCCTTGGCGCAGGCCCAAAGCGCCATGTATAACAGCGTAGTATTAAAGGAGCTTGATATGATGGCCAAACGTGCCTCCGACGTAATTTCGTGGATTGAAACCCCGAGTAGGATGGTACAGTAGGTTACCGTAGACCCTCCTATGCCAAACTATACGATGCCAGCATTCAGCGGAAACAATACCATTCAGAGGAAACGATGCCAGAGGAAACAATAACAAAAAGTGATGTAGGCCACCCCCCAGATCTTGAGTATAACCCCTTTTCTGGGGGGCTTGTTTTAGATTTCTTTCCCCAAACCTGGGGGTTTTACCTTATGACGTCAAGTTCTCCCCCAGGCCTGGGGGCTTAGCTTGTGGCATCAAGAACCTCCGATAAAGGAACGATTTTAACGCCCGCGTTTTTCAGGGATTTCATGAGCTTTGGCAAGAGATTCACGGTGCTCCATAACCCATCGTGTAGCATGATGGTGTAGCCGTCAGTTAGCGAAGCGGTGAGGCCACGGATGAATTCCTCCGGGTCTTCTGGGGGAGGGTAATCATTAAATGCTACATTAGACCATGCAACCGCGGTGAGGTCGTGCGACGCTGCCACATCAATGACGTTTTTGCCGAAATCCCCATAGGGTGGCCTGAAGAACTTTGGACTTGATCCTGTGAGGTTTTGAATTATAGCGTTGGCCCTTCTCACTTCATTATATAAATCTTTCGGACTGAGACCTCTGAGGGCAGAATGAGAATAGGAGTGATTCCCCAAGATATGCCCTTCGCTTATGATCCGGCGCACCAAGTCGGGGTGTTGGACCGCCATGGATCCCACGATAAAAAACGTCGCTGATGACCCGTTTTGCTTAAGCGTATCCAATATTACGGGGGTAGTCACGGAAAAAGGCCCGTCATCGAAGGTGAGGGCTACTCTCAAACCTTGCTTGAGCTTTTTTGAGTCGTCAGACCTTGAACCCGGAACCGGGGAACCCCTCGATATGCTGAGCGAACCCGCTACGGGAGCCAAAGCTTCAAGCATTCCTTTAAGTTGCTCGGGGGTATATATCCTCCCTACTTCTAGACTTCTCAAATTGTTGATCTCCGACGTAGGGGGTTGGACATCCGCGGCGCCCTTGCTGCCGGCTGCGTTAGGCGTTTTATCGGGCATTGAACCTTCGGGAATTTTTAGTTTTTGGCCTTCTCTCACGAAATTGGGGTTTTGAATGCCGTTGATTTTACTCAGAAGAGTGGTCGGTACTCCGACCTTCCTGGAGATTTCCGAGAGCGTTTCATTTTTTTTGACAACATAGAAGGTACCGCCTTTACCTGCCGAAGAAGGGGACCCGGAGGAAAGGTCGCTAGACGCCCGTTTCTTGGTCTCCCTTTGAAGCGCTGCCTTAGTCTTCGGGCCGACCACTCCATCCGATATGAGACCGTTTCGTTTTTGGAAGAGCTTGATGGCTGCTTCCGTCCTGTCACCGAATTTGCCGTCGACCGTAACCCGTAACCCGGACTCCGACAGCATTCTTTGGATCTCTCGTACCTCTGGCCCCGTGTCCCCTTTCTTGACTAAAGGCATGGTGACAGCGCCAGCCGCTTTGGCCAAAGTCCCATTCCGATCCCACGGGGCGAACCATGAAAGAAAGGAAACGGCGACACATAATAGAAGACCCACCCGACGAAGACCCAAGCGAGCGACGCGGGGCGTACAAATATCCAGGTGTGAGGACGCATTTAATTTCTCGAACTGGTACATTTAGGGCTCCCAGGTTAAGAGTAAAAGGTTGTCCAAAAATCTAATATCTCCCAAGAGCCCTTCTTCAATTCACGAAAAACCAAGAAGGTTTTTCAAGGGATTTTAGAAATTTACTCCGATAACACCTCCTACTATGCCAGAAATAAGCGCCAGAACAAATTCCTTTCCTATCGAGGCAAGGGTTATCCCTTGGGCGTGAAAGGCGTAGCTGAAAAAGAAACATAAAACCACAAAAGCGATCCCCACCAACCCTCCGTGAAGCCATCCCCTTGCGTGCGCCTTGCGTGCGGCCACCGCGCCGCCAAAGGCAATGGAAAAAGTGCTGATAAGTTTAAATATTAACGGAAGGCTCCGCTCAGTCATGTTTGTCGTATAAACGACGAGCGACAAGACAACCGCGGATATTACGACAATTGCCAGGGTAAAAATGAGGCCCTTGAGGATGCTTGCCGCGTCAAGCGGAGGAGGAGTCTTTGGCACGGTTTTCGAGGATACCTTAGAACTTTGACCTTGGGGGACCGCCCAACCTTTCCCTGACATACCGACGTAAAGCATAAGCCTCACCCCCACGATATTCCCTGCCAAAGCTTATTAAGGGGGGTTTTCCTTTATGCCATATTCCGCTCCATGACGCATTATGCCATGTTCGGCTCGGTGAGCGGCTGGGTGCTCAGGGCGGACCGTCTCGGTAATAGTGACCCCGGCCGAGATCCAGGAAGGCGAGATCCAGGAAGAAGAGCGGTATTTACGTTACGACACGTTTATTTACGTTACGACACGTTGCGGCTGGTCGAACGGAGTCAACGGCTGCCAGATGGGCTTGGTCAGGTATTTGCGTTGCGACACGTTCTAACCGGTTCCCTTCGCAGGCCGACTCAACAGGACCTAGATCTTCGGAGATCTTCTACGTTCATATTCCACGTTTTCAGTTGATCTATGGCGTTATGGGCCGTCAAGTCGCAGTGGATTGGTGTAATGGAGATCAGGTTATTGGCGAGAGCCCAGGTGTCCGTCCCTTCTTCCATATCCACGTCAAAAGCCTCGCCACCCATCCAATAGTAAACTCTGCCCCTGGGATCGATTCTCTTTTCGAATACATTGGCATACCTTCGAGTACCCAATCTCGTAATGGCGAATCCGGCGATTTGGTCTTCTTCGAGGGCAGGAACATTTACATTCAGCAATGTGTGCCCCGGAATGCCTAACTCCAATACTTTCTTTGAGACATAAACTGCTACTTTCGCTGCGGGCCCGTATTCCGGGACTTCCCAAGCGGCCACAGAAATCGCAATGGCTGGTATACCCACCATGGCCGCTTCCAGAGCGGCCGATACCGTACCGGAATAGAAAACGTCGGTGGCCACATTAGGTCCGCGATTGATGCCCGATATAACCAGGTCCGGAGCCTTTTTCATCAGGGTATCTAAGGCTAGCTTCACGCAGTCCGCCGGAGTCCCGGATACGATCCAGGAGTGGACGGTGCCTTCCGTATTCACTTCCTGCACCATGATCGGCCGGTGTATGGTAATCGCATGACCGGAGGCGCTCCTCTCCCGGTCGGGGGCCACAACGTATATTTCAATACCCCGTATAGCGGCTAACTCTTCCTTGACGGCCACCAAGCCATCTGCATAGAAGCCGTCGTCATTTGTAAGAAGGACTAACAAGCTTTCATCTCTCCGACCTCTTTAATTTTAAGGGTAAACTTCCCTCCACTTGGGCGCGCAAAGGCTTCCGGGCACTCCTCGGGCAGACCCTTTTGGAACACGGATGTATCCCGGGTAACCGAAACCTCCGTCACCACTACGGCGCAATTGGGAACGGAGATCTCGTGTCGACGGTCGTAAGTCCAACCCCGCGCGGTACAGACGATCCCCCTCAAAGGGCCCAAGTGGGTCACGATTACGATACTTTGTCCTTGGTGACGCTTTGCCAAAACCGAAAGTCCAAATAGTACGCGATCCGACATTTCACGGAAGGATTCGCCGCCACGGGGCTTTACGTCGGGGCTGCCTCGAAGCCACAAGCGATAGGCTTCAGGATCTATCCGGGCCGCCTCTTCCCTCAAAAGCCCCTCCCACGCGCCAAAATTCATCTCTCGAAAACAAGGGTCACTCAGGATGGGCAAGCCCAGTACGCGGGATATGGGGTGGGCCGTCTCTAACGCACGCTCCAGATCACTTGAGTACAGCGCAGAGATCTTCGCTGCTGACCGAAGGAGTAATGAGGCCACAACGCGCGCTTCTTCTTTCCCGGCCTCCGTGAGGTGACTATCGGCAGACCAGCCCTGAAATCTCCGTTCTCTGTTATATTGCGTTTCCCCATGCCGCACCAGTAAGACCAGCGTCTCTATTCACCTACTTACTTTCCCGTCCTTCTTTCTTGCCCTTGCTCTTGCCCTCGGTCTTGCCACTTTTCCTGAGGTATATTGCCATTTCTTCTAAATCGCGAAAAACGAAGTCAGCGCCTGCGGCTTTAAGATCCCCTACTGAGGAGGCCCCAGTGGCCACCGCCAAAACTAATGTTCCGGCAGCTTTGCCGGTGATCATGTCGACCACCGAGTCCCCTACGTAACCGCAGTCCTTGGCCTCGAGGCCAAAGTGTGATATGGCCGAGAGGAGGCCTTCCGGATCCGGCTTGGGTTTCTTGACGTTGTCAAGACCTACCACCAAATTGAGATAGCGATCGAGCGCGAAATGCTCGAGGACGACTTTGGCCATATGCGTAGGCTTGTTCGTCACTACGCCGCATAAAATCCCTCGGCTCGTCAATTGCGAAAGTACTTCTTCAGCTCCCGGCATCACCCTTGTGCCTGAGAGTAGGGTTTCCATTTGACGCGCCCTGTAGATGCTTACGGCTTTGTCTACTAGGTCCCCTTGGAGGTACGTACCGAGTACTAACTTCAGGGGAACCCCAATGGTCGGCCGAATTTCCTCAGGGGGTATCGACGGTAACCCCAGCCGTTCCATCGCGACGTTGACAGCGTCGTAGATGGTTTCAAAAGAGTCGATAAGGGTCCCGTCCAAATCGAACAACATGCCCTTCAACCTATCAAATGCCGTCAGGAGGTCTTCGAGATCCAACATCATATCGACATCATATCACGCTATATCACGTTTTTTTGGAGGTTTCCCGGAGGTATGTATCACTTTTCGGCGATGTGCGCATTTCAGTCATCCACTCATGCCCGGCGCCCACGTGGTATACGTGGACCGTCGGGGAGTGTCAACACTCGCTATTGAGAATGTACTCGTCGAAGGTCCGCCTGTAAAGGGGTGCGGGGCATACGCAACTGTCGTCACCCGCGGGGACTCTACTCACCGCCTCCCTCAACAGTTCTTTTATGACAGAGGAAGCCCCGTGGACCCGCCGCGTCACGTCTTTGTGATCGAGCAGCGCGCCGGAAAGCCCTGCCGCGGGATTTGTCACGACCGCGAGGAGCGAATAACAAATCCCCGCTTCTCGGCATAAGACCGCCTCCGGGGAGCCCGTCATCCCGACCATATCGGCCCCGAGCAACCTGAAAACTCGAATTTCGTCCCTCGTTTCGTAGCGCGGCCCTTCGGTAGCGAAGTAAGACCCTCGTACATAAATGCGCCGGTCCCTTAAAGAGATCCCGGAGGCTGCCTCGATTAAAGCGGAACGCATTTGCGGACAGTAAGGATAGGTCATGTCCACATGGACCACGGGAGAACCTTCGTAAAAGGTGTACCCTCTACACTTGGTGAAATCCACCAACTGGTCGGCGACCACCAGGTCTCCAGGCTTCATCGCGCCATTGACTGCCCCGACCGCCGAAACGCCGAACGCCCGCGTAACTCCCACCTTTCGGAGCACCCATACCAGAGCTCTGTAAGGAACCCGGTGGGGCGGTACGTTATGGCCGGGACCGTGCCTTGGGACTACGACCACGCCGCGGCCGCCGATCAAGCCTTCAAAAAGTCGGACCACTCCAAACGGCGTTTCAAGGACTCTTTCCCTTGCACACTCGAGGAAGTGCCCTTCGTCTCCGTCGGCACCATCGCTGCTTCGGGCGTATCCGGCAACGTTTACACTATCTCCGAAGACGCTCATCACGCCGGTTCCGGTTATTATACCAACGACCATCTGTTCGTCTCCTTTTCCCTTTCAGAATGCGACAGAGCCCTAGGTTCATCGAGGCGGATTGCGCACACCAACCCGATCCCCACTATTACGGCCGTCATGAGGAATAGTATCTCATAGCCGATCCATTTCAAGGAGGCCCCCGCCAGCGCAGGGAGAAAAGACGCCGGAAAGACCAGGGTATTGCTGAGTCCGACGTAAAACGCGCGATCTTGGGGAGTCGATATCTCTAGTACATAGTTCCCCATGGCTATCAGGCTTCCCACGTTCGCCAACCCTATCAGCACATAGGTGGCGGATAGTAAGCCTCGTATTAGTATACTCTTTGGCGAAACGAGGACGGCATTGGCCAAGAGGCTACATATAAGGGGGAGGCATGGGATAAGGAAGGTTCCCACCGCTGTCAGGATCATGGCAGACCTCGTTCCCGACCTGTCCGCAAGATGCCCCAACACCAGGCTACCCAACATACCTCCCACCATCTGAAAGGAAATGAACTCACCCACTACTTGAGGCGGTAGTCCCACGACATCTCGGGCAAAGGTGATACAAAACGGCAAGGAAAGGAAGTGGCACATCAAAAGCCCTTTAGTGATGACGAATCGCGTGTATGAAGGATTCTCCTTCAAGATCATTGGGGCTTTCTTAACGAAAGCAAAAAAGGACGTGCCACTCTGTCCGCCCACCAAACTCGGCGGCTCCTTTATGAGGGCGATTGCCACCACACTCACGAGGCTTACGGCAATTCCGATGGCGAACAGGACACCGTAATAATCGGGAAAGCCAAAGCGGCCGCTCGCGATAATGGTCGTGACGACAAATCCGGCGCCGAATGCCATGAGGCTCCCCACAGACTCCGAGTAACCCGTCAGTCGCCCGCGTCTTCTCGGGCTAATGGTCTTGGCTATTAGGGTCCACCATGGAACACCGCATACGCCATCTCCGATACAGGCCAAGCCGTAAGCACCCAATACCAGTAGCGGCGAGCTCTTGAGCCAAAGAGGTGATCCGAATAATGTGAGGAGGGTCAGGGCCGAGTAGCTACCGGTAACTATTAAATAGCCGAATAAAAGGAGCCGCTTTTTATAAACTGTTCGCTCGGAATATTTGGCTACCAACAGTTGCGGTGCGTACCAGCCGCCGTATCTCAACGTGGGAACAAGTCCCGTAAGGAATCGGGATCCGTACAAATCGTGTATCAGCGAAGGAATGATGGTACTGGCATCCCAAAACGCCGTGGAACTGCGAAAGAAGATACCGTCCAATAAAAGCAAGACAAAGTTTCGAGGTTCCGACCGCTCCATTTCCTCGTTGTCGAAGCTACCATTTCGGCAAGGCAAACTACCACCTACCCTTTGTTGTCGAACGGTTGGGAGATCCGGTGGTCCGCAGAGGAGTATGAGGCTACCCGTGTGTGGAGCATTGAAAGAAGCCTTTTCCCTCCGAGAGATCAGATGCTTCCTTCACAGAAGACAGCCCGAGCATCTCCATTAACATAAGGGCATTGGTAGGAGCATAACCCGCATGACAATTGTTGAAGAAAATGTAGGTCTCCTTGGCTTGTTGAGACATAGTACGTATCTTCGGTACCCATTCCGCAAGCTCTTCTTCGCTATAAAGGTAGTCGTACCTCTCAGAAACCGTTTCGTGTGCATACCACTTTTCTTTGTTTCGCCCGTGGAACCTTACGTAAGCAATGGATGAGGTGACAGAGGCGACCGGAGGCATCAGGCCTTTGAGCCTCGGTTCGTCAACACAACAAAAACCTAGACCCTCCCTTTTAAGGAAATCGAAGGTCTCCTGCTTTACCCACCAATTGGAACGAAACTCGATAACCAAAGGCAACCCTTCGAGCATATCCCTGACGACCCGTATGTAGTCGAACGACTCCTTTGAGGGTTTGAACCTCCACGGGAATTGTGCCAACACGCATCCGAGCTTCCCGGAGGAAATGAGCGGCTCCAAAGCGCCTTTGAACTTTTCGAACACACCCTTGATATCGCTCCCCGGATTCTGTAGACTGGAGCCTTCGAGGATATCATGGGTCATGCTTTTATGCGTTTTGACAGAGAACTTGAAATCCGGTTTCGTACGGTTCACCAAGGTGGCCAAGGTCTTAGCGCTGG
Source organism: Clostridia bacterium (assembly GCA_012842575.1). Lineage (GTDB taxonomy): Bacteria > Bacillota > Sulfobacillia > DUSP01 > DUSP01 > DUSP01. Next base: position 8,965 of record DUSP01000113.1, on the reverse strand, counting down.
GCATCGTGTAATAGGTATAGTTGATCTCCACTGTGGGGAAACGGCGCCCGTAATAATGGAGAAACTCCGACTCCTTAAGCCCAAGTGGGTAAAAAGAAGGTCGCCAGTCATCGTACTTGAACCCTGAAGTGCCTATGAGGACGTTCATATAATTTCTCGTAACCCACCTGCCCAAAACGGCTATCTTCTCCGGTTATCTCACCCGGGTATTTTCCCGGGGTGATGTGACGCTAACCCTTTAGATCCATTTATCTGCTTCCCGCTGGTATTCCACGATTTCTTCCGGAGCGAAGAACAATCCTATTTCTCGCGCAGCGGAAGCCTCCGAATCCGAGGCATGCACGAGGTTATGGCCAATGTTCAACGCAAGATCGCCTCTAATGGTGCCAGGAGATGCCTTCGCAGGATCGGTGGCACCCGTTAGGCTCCGCACCGCTGCGATCGCACCTTCACCTTCCCATACCATGGCTACGATTGGACCCGAAGTTATATATGTGACCAAATCTTGGAAAAACGCCTTTCCCTTGTGTTCTGCATAATGAGTTTCTGCGAGGGTACGGTCCACATACATCAATTTCATACCTACCGGTTTGAGCCCCTTTTTCTCAAGTCTCGTAATGACCTCACCTATCATTGATCTCATCACGCCGTCAGGCTTAACCAACACGAGTGTCCGTTCTGTCACAACGAAGCCTCCTCATTTACGCTTCAATCACACTTTGAACCGTCTTTGCATCAAGACGCTCAATGGCGCCGATGACGAGTCTTACCATGTTCCTTAGGTCGTCCATGTGGAAAATCCCTGTGTGGCTGTGGATATATCTGACCGGTACTCCCAACACCACACTCGGTACCCCCGAGGTGTGGACGTGAATTTTTCCGCCATCCGTGCCGCCCCGCGGCATAGCCGAAAACTGGAGGGGTATTCCAAGCTTTTCCGCTGTATCAATGAACAGGTCTCGCAGTTTTAGATTTGGGATCATAGTCGCGTCGTATAAAAAGAGCGCGGGACCTTGGCCCATGTGGAGTTCGATTTCACTTTCCTTCATCCCGGGTACGTCCTGGGCAATGCCGACTTCTAGTATTACAGCCACGTCAGGATTGACCACCCAAGCGCTCGTCGCCGCTCCTCGCGTTCCAACTTCTTCCTGGACCGTCCCTACAGCGAACACGATATTCGGATGCTTCTCGTTCCCCAACTGCCGGACGACTTCGACTAGGCCCGCGCAACCCAGTCTATCGTCAAACGCCTTGCCTTGGAAGACAGACGCCTGTTTCATCGCGGAGAACGGGCTCCACGGTACTACCGGATCCCCAGGTCGCACGCCTGCTTCCTTGGCCATGGCTTCTGACGTCGCACCGATATCTATGAACATATCTTTAGAAGGGATTACCTTTTTGCGTTCTTCTTCCTCCAGTATATGGGGGGGTTTTGACCCGATGACGCCCGGAACGTCACCGGATTTCGTTTTGATGACGACGCGTTGCGCCAAAAGGACGTTGTCCCACCATCCACCTATGGTCTGAAACCGTAAGTGCCCCTCGGGAGTGATCCGGGTTACCATAAACCCTATTTCGTCCATGTGGGCGGCCAGCATTATCTTGGGCTTGTCCCGGCCGCCCTCTCCTCCTTTGCGAGTGACGAGGCTGCCGAGATTGTCGCGTTCTACGGACGTGTACGGCTCTAGGTACCCTCGTAGAATTTGACGCACCTCAGCTTCGTATCCGGAAATGCCCGCTGCATCCGATAGATTCTTGACGACTTCCTCCAGGCTTGCATCCCTTCGAGGGGGCTCTGTGGTGATCCTTCTTGTAGGTACGATCGATTACACCACCTTTGCTACTATTCTCGCGCGCTATTTACCAGGCATCCACGAGTCAGGCTCATGATCAGTATGGCGGTTTTTACGGTGCTCTTAATCGTCATGCAACCCGAGTACCCTGGCAGCTTACTCCAGTACCTTTTCCAAAGTATTCTAGCCGAAGCCCCCAACTTCCTTCTAAATAAGAATTCGCCCTACGGTTGCCATTGCACCGTAGGGCATCACGTGTCAGTCTCGCCCTTCTTCGCTTTTTTGCGTTTTAAAATAGTCTCACGCACCTTTCTTGCATTTGTCCTTTTGATGGCGCGAGGTCTCGAATATACCTCGCTTCATCTCGGACGCTGTCACGCTGCCGGCCTTGAATTCACCGACGATGTAATCGCATGCTTTCCATGGATCCACGGTATCACCGCATGTGAATACGTCGACTGCTGCGTACCCGAGCTCCGGCCAAGTGTGGATTGCCAGGTGCGATTCGGAGATGACCACCACCCCACTTACGCCTTGCGGGGCGAACTTGTGGAAAGCCACCTCTCGGATCTCTGCGCCGGCTTTGAGTGCCGCCGTCTTCATGATATCTCGGACCGAGTCTATGCTGTCGAGAATCTGACGGTCGCACCCGTACACTTCAGCAAGCACGTGACGGCCCAAGGCGTTTTTCATTTCATTCTCAGCCCCCTTACTCTGGTCGTTCCCGACCTCCCCCGGAAGTATTGCCAGCCAAGCTGGCGTTCGTTAAAATTCTAACAGATTGCCCCAGGTTGTCAAGACAGGCTATGTCTGCCATTGGAATGGCACTACCGTATCTTGATACCCTCTTTCACCGTATTTCTCTTTTTCTCTCCGTATTTCCTTCAATGGCATCTTTGTGATTGTCTTTATGATTATGCGTCCACACGACGGCATATAAAAACGCCGACGAAGCTGGCACCAGCGACATCGCAGCCGCCACTACTCCCGAATCATTTGAAATGAGAGCTACAAAGGCCGCGGCACTCGCCCCCTTTACCCCCGCCATTAGTCTGGGAAAGGAGGCCTGAAGCGTCTTGAACACTCCGTACGGACGGTAGAGCATGACCCCGAAGGTAACCATGGATGCAACCAATGCCTTTGTCCATACGCTGTACTTGATCAACTTCAGGTTCATCTGCATCTTTCTCACGCATATATCGATAACCTCACTTATGCCGAAAGACCGCACGCGGTGGACGGCAAAACCCAAGTGCGTAAGGGCCCCTTCCGAAGCGAAGTCTTCCAACGCTAAACTCATATAGGTTACGGAAATGGCGACAACCCCTATGGCCACGATTACCTTGAACAGGACCCTCGATGCTTTGTCCTCGCGGCATTTAACCGCGTTGCCGAAGAGCCACGTCGTAGAAACCAATCCGGCCGCCGCCGCGATGCCTCCGCCGAAGTTCGCTCCAAAACACGGCACGGCCACGGTAACCGCATTGAGCAAGAGCAGCGCGATAAGAAGAAGGCGGGCTAAAGACTGATTTTTAAAGAAGGACGTGAGGGAAGAAGCGGCAATCGCTGCGGCGCCAGTAGACAAGCCCATGTATTCGTTGCCCATGCCGTAGTACCTGGCACCTCCCATCAAGGAGTGGCCGAAGGGGGTATCCACCGTGAGCTTGCTTCCCGTTAACTGATCGAAAAGAAGAATAAAGACTATGAAGGACGTAGGTATAGCCGCAGTAGCGTGGGGTTCTTCCTTGGCGATGCGCAAGGAGAAGGCAGAAAGCATGAGGCTGGACCCGGCGGCTAGGACCACGGTCAAGCCCCAGAAAGTGGCAAAGGCACTTCCACCGGATAAACCCTCGAGCGCATACTTGAGGATATAATGTGGGGCTGGCGAATAAGGCGAATAATAAGGGGCTGGCGAACTTTCCATGAAGGAGGTGAACGATGAGAAAACGCCCCTTCGTACAAGGGGAAGGACTATCGGGAAAAGGGGCAACGACGATAGAGCCACTACTAGAAATCGAGGGATGCGCCGATTTAATTCTACGACCAGCACCGTAAACCCAAGTATTATTACGTACGCGCCGACAAAGCCTTTTATTATGGCCGGTCTATAAATATGGTTAGAGAGGGATTCTCGATGCATGGAAATCAAGTATGCAACTTGGCCCGATGAGTTCGGAAAGTCAAAGTCAAGACTCCCTTTTTCAGGTTTGAGGTTTAAGCCATTTCCCGACGCCGGTGAACCATCTATGGCCTTTGGCCCTTTTCCGGAGTCAGCTCCTCCGGAGTCGGCTGAAATGAGTTCGACGGGTTGTGCGGGCCTTCCAAACATGAGTAGGGAGCGAACGTCAGAAACCGTTTCGGTCGGGTTCCCATGTGGCGTGAACAACTTCAAATGCCGAAGAACCGTGGGGGCCACATCCACATTGGAAATCAAGCCGGGGGTTTTCGTAGTCGGCGAAGAAAGCAACCCACCCGCAAATATCCCGCCCTTCATTATAATCGGAGCGAAGGAATCCCCTAGCTCCATCGTCTCTCGCGACGGAGAAGGAGACAACAGTATTAGTAAATCTTTCATAGGATCGAGGCGGCGATCAAGCCATCCCAAAAACGCGTCGACGTCGCGTAATGCCGCCTGCCTCAGTCTGGCCTCTTGTTTTTGATGGAGGTATGGGCGGGCAGCGTCTATACGGTTGGTATCACCGCATTCTATGACTATTAGACAGGCTTTATCCTCTACGTCGAGGAACGCTTTCTTCATCGCGTTCCAATCGGTACGTACTCCCCAAGGAAACGCGGGATCCTCTGTGTTTACGCTTTCTCCTATTTCGCCCAAAGGCACTCTTCCGGTATCGTCCATAGCGATGCCTATGGAAGGACGGAACCGGTCGGGTGGAACGTCCGAGTTTCCCAGCAAAGCCCAATATAGCCCAGCCTCTCGAAGCGCGGTGGCCATGGCTCCAAGGGTGACGTCGTAACCGAGATTTGCGTTTTCCCTACGCCAAGAAACCAAGGCAAGATTGAATATGCGATACGTGTATGTACGACACGTATTTGTGGCAGTATTACCATGAGGGTATCCCGTTGAGCGTGTTGCCTGCGAGGTAGTGTTGCCGAGATGGAATGCGCTTGAAGCACCACTCACCGCCAACGGCTTTTCGTGAAACGGCCCTTCGTGGTTTTCGGGAATTTCCGGTTGAGGACATGTGGCACTCGGTTCTCCCGTAAACGCTTTATATGCTTCGGCGGCCGGAATTCCGTGAACATCTTCCTCATAAGAAAGAGTGAGCCTTGCCGGGGTTGTAGATCCGGCCGTACGGGCACCCGAACCGATTGACACGTAGGCTGATACATCTCCCCTTTTTCCCCTCGTCACCGTATTCATGAATCCAAAACATCCTTCGCGGATCAGCCGACGGATGTTTTGGAGGTTTTCGTCAGCAAGAAGGTCTTTTAGTGAAATGTGGTCTACGACCACAATTACGACTTTTCCGCGATCCTCCCGGGACCGGACCAAAGCATTGCCACTTAAGCCCTTGTATTCGTCATTCACTTCGCTTGCTTCATTCGTTTCATTCACTTTATCCACTCTATTCACTTTTTCGGGCTCCGTTCGGGCCCGGACCTCGGAACCGTGTACGAAGGAAAGCATAAACGTGATCGCTAGTACAATCGCAAGAACTTGGAGGATGCGTACCCTGATCATGCCTCTTTACCACCTACGTAGCGAGGAGCGTCTAGCAAGCAATTCGCGGTATAATTCTTCCGTCTTTTTCGTCATCTGTAACGCGCTCAAATGCTCAGCAGCGTATGCTCTCGCCCTCTTGCCAAGGCGTTCTCTCATACTATCGTCATTGAGGATTCTGGCGAGAGCGGAGGCGAGGGCTTTAGGATCTTGAGGACGTACCAGGAACCCGTGTGGGGGCTTTACGACTTCCGCGAAACTCGCCGTATTAGGTACCACCACGGCCTTGCCCGCCGCCATCGCCTCGATTAGAGCCAGAGGGGCCCCGTCCTCCGTAGAAGCGAGCACGAACACGTCCATGGCGGCAAGGGTCCGAGGCACGTCAGACCTTGTTCCTGTGAATACCACGTCTTGTCGGACGCCAAGGGTTTCAGCAAGCTTTTCGAGGCTCTTTCTCAACGGGCCGTCCCCTACTAATAGTAATTTTGGTCTTCGTATGGCGTACGAGCGCGTAAGAGGGGTAGAGGCAGGTGTAGCGGCCGGGGTACCCCGTGCGTCCAGGTGCGCTTTCGCGTCCGAGCGCGTGCTAGTGGGCTCGAGTGAACGCCTCAAGTGGGCGAAGGCCTCGAGTACCAAGTCCAAACGCTTCTCGGGCACAAACCTGGATACGGAGCCGATGACCTTGTCGGCAAGCGGATCAAGGCCGGATTCGAGACGGAAAGCCACGCCCTCTTCGGCTCTGACCTCGAACCGTCCGATGTCAACACCATTCGGTATCACGACGACCTTTTCGTCTGGAACCCCACTCACCTGTATAAACTTGGCCTTTATGTGTTCTGAAACCGCAATGAAGGCATCGCAATGCCGCCAGAGTACACGTTCGGCAAAAGTTATTGCGGCACGGACCGAAGGTGTGAGATGGCTCCGCAGTGGTTGTCCGTGGATTGTATACACTATTATCGGTTTGTGATGAGAACGAAGGGTTCCCAAGGGTGACGAGTTCACTATCCTCGCCAAACGCGCGATAAGTGCCGCTTTGGCGCCGTGCGCGTGAAGAATTGCCCTGCCCTTACAAAATCCGATGACGTGCCTGCGTACGGCGAGGATCGCTTTTGCGTCCATTAACGGTCTAAGCCCGTCGAGAATAGGCGCTTCAAGGTACCGGATTTGATTTGACCTTGCCCAACGGGTCAATTCTTCGTCGGGGTAGGTGATCAAGGTTTCGTTGAACTCGTTTTTGTCGGCGTATCGCAGGAGGTAACGGACGTGTTCCTTCATTCCTCCCTCCGCAGTTCGCACTACGTGAATGACCGCAGTCTTCGAGGTATCGATATCTAGCACAAAAAACACCATCCCGGTCTATTTTTTCCGGAATGGTGGGTTTTTACCAAACTCCACTGTACCCCTTTTTCGGCGTTCCCAGCACGACCTTTTATGGTACTGAAAGCTTCCTACAAAACTCCACCGTGCCTTTCTGGCCAAACTCCACTGTGCACTTTCTAGCGGCGGAGTTCATCTCTTTTTTTGCGGATACGTCTCCAGAATCGTGGTTTCCGGTGACGTCCTCGCGCTCCCCGGGTTTTCTAAACCTCAAAACCACCCGCGTTTACGGAAATAGTGGATCATGCTGAGGGTTATTATACCCATGGCGCCTAAAACTACAAAATACCCGTATTTCCAGTGTAGTTCTGGCATGTATTTGAAGTTCATGCCGTATATACCCGTAATAACTGTCAGAGGCATCATCACGGTAGCGATCACCGTAAGGACCTTCATGATAGAGTTGAGCCGATTCGAGATCATGCTCACGTGGACTTCTGCGGTAATGGAAAGACTGTCCTGGTAATCTTCGATCCAATCTATTATGAGTAGAAGGTGTTCGAAAACGTCCTGCAATTGGGGCTTTGGCAGTGAGGTTTGGCTTTCGTCCATCCTGCTTATCGTTTCAAAGGCGGTTCGCAGTCTTGACAGGATCTTTCTGAGGTTCAAGATCTCCCTCTTTAATGAAAAAATCCTTTCGAGGGCAGAGCGCCCGCTTTCTTTGTAGACCTGGAGCTCCACCCGTCTGACCTGATCCTCTATTCGATCGAGCACGGGGAAGTAGCTTTCTATGCAGGTGTGCAGCAGATCGGCCAACAACGATCCTACTCCGTTCTTCCAGCGGGCAGCCTCGCGCTCGCTTTCCTTCCAGAACTCATTGATGGCTGCTATTTTCCCGGACTGTATGGTGATCAGAAAACCCGTACCCCAGATCACCTCTACTCGCGACACGAGACGTTTGGGTGCGCGCAAAGATCGCGCGGGCTGGCGAGCGCTTCCTCCTATGTTTGAGTTTTCTATGTCGATTTCTATACCGGTCTTTCGGATTTCCTCGTAGTCCTCGCTTCCGTAGCGTGGATCTTCATTGTCGCTATGCGCATCGGATTTTCTCGACCCTCTTGCTACTTCCGGCGATTTTCGCGGCGAAACGGGTACGTAGAGCGTAATTGACGCATATTCACGGAAAAACCTCACGCCACTCCTGTAATGCCCCGCTACCAGGGCTTTGAGAAGCGATAGGGGAATGTCAAAGATCCTCTCCAACAAAGAGAGGTCTTCCTCGTCGGGATTATCGACTTTGACCCAAACGATCTTTTCGCCTTGCTTCCCCAGAATCTCTTTTGGGGTCTTCGCCTTAAATCTGAGGGGATATAAGGCTTTTTCGGCGCTTTGGCTGTCTTTCATCGTGCTTACTTTTTCCCCGTCGTAGATCAGCGATTGGATCAAAAATGGCGCCCCTCTTTATGTACTAATTCATACCACTTGCTAATTCATACCACTTCATACCACATGCTAATTCATACTGCCAATTCATGATTGTACAGTCGCGGCCCACGTTGCGCAAATCGGGACGCATGATATATAATTAAGGTCGGTGTCGGGCCGTGGCGCAGTTTGGCTAGCGCGCTTGAATGGGGTTCAAGAGGTCGCCGGTTCAAGTCCGGCCGGCCCGACCAGGTAAAAGGCCAAATTCGATGTAAGAAACAGGAAGCAACTAGGCGAACTTCTCACGGATTTCTCACAAGGCAATTCGGAAACAATTAGGGAGCGAGCATCGCGGCCCGCTCCCTACATAGGGACGGCAGGAAAGGTTTTAAGACCGTTCCTGCTTGGAGGATGCGGCCCGGAGGATCTGGTCAATCTTGAGGGCCGCTTCCTTTTGCATGTTGGGGATCACGTGGGAGTACGTGTCGAGGGTCATCCCTACGGTGGAGTGTCCCAGCCTCTCCGAAACCACCTTGGGATGAACGTTCTGAGTCAGAAGAAGCGTCGCGTGCGTATGCCTCAGGCCGTGGAACGTCACGGGCGTTATGCCCAACTTCTCGATCACTTTCTTGAAGGCGTGCGTGACCCAGTCGGGATCGAGCGGCTTTCCGTCGGGAGACGTGCATACGAAGCCCGTGTCGTTCCACAATTCTCCCGCCATGAGTCGCTCTTCCTTTTGCCTTAT
>DUSP01000072.1 GCA_012842575.1 Clostridia bacterium | reverse complement strand
GTATATGGGGGCTTCTGTTCGATACCCCTGACATCGACATCAGAGTGGGCACAAAAGAAAGTCAGGGTGGGGGGCCGCTCCCGGCGAGCCTTCAGATAGTGATATTGCTCACACTGCTCACACTTGCGCCGGCCGTCCTAATACTGATGACCTGTTTTACCAGGGTGGTCGTGGTGCTGGCGTTCGTGCGCAACGCCCTATCGCTACAGCAGGTACCGCCGAACCAAGTGATAATCGGCCTCGCATTGTTACTGACATTCTTCATAATGGCGCCGGTATACAAGGAAGTCGAGGAGAACGCCATAGGCCCTTTGACAAGGGGCGAAATCGATATCCGCGAGGCCATGGAAAAGGGGATTATTCCCATAAGAAATTTTATGTTAAGACAAACCAGAGAAAAGGATCTCGCGCTTTTTGTGGACTTATCGGGAACGCCTCGACCAAATGGTCCGGAGGATATTCCCACTTATGTATTAATGCCGGCGTTCGCCATAAGCGAACTCAAGACCGCTTTCGAGATGGGTTTTATGATATTCGTACCGTTCTTGGTCATCGATATGGTAGTGGCCAGCGCCTTGATGTCCATGGGGATGCTCATGCTTCCGCCCGTGATGATTTCGTTGCCCCTTAAGGTCTTGTTATTCGTCTTGGTGGACGGATGGGACCTGGTCGTGAAGTCGGTAGTGTCAAGTGTGAAGTGAAGCGAGGAAACCGCCATGTCAATGGAATTCGTCGTATCCGTAGCCAAAGACGCGATAGTCACAACACTGTTGTTGGGGCTGCCTGTACTCGGCCTTGGGCTGGTGGTGGGGGTGGCCATAAGCATTCTTCAGGCCGCCACTCAGATTCACGAGCAGACCTTGACTTTCGTACCGAAGATAGTGGCGGTCTTCGTGGCTCTTTTGATTTTCGGGCCGTGGATGTTGAGAGTGATTTTGGACTTTTCCCAGAGGATGCTCACGTCTATGCCCGCGGCCATGCAGTGAAAGGTCTCTTAAGTTATCTTGTGGAGGTCCTCATGGATCTTTGGGTGTTGTGGCTTTTGGCGTTCTTGAGAGCGATGGGCGTATGTTTCAGCGCCCCCGTGTTGAACACGTCCTTCGTTCCGTTGCAAGTTAAGATCGCGTTGGCCGCCGTCCTCTCCTTTATCGGATATACATTTATGGGATATACATTTAGAGCGTTGGATGTCTTACCCGATGCAGTCGCCGGTTCTGTTGGAAGTCAGTCGGTGAGCGCCCTCATGCTGGCCGGCGCGGAGGAAGTGGGCTTAGGACTCTTAATGGGTTTCGGAGCGGGTCTTGCGTTGGTGGCCGTTCATATCGCAGGCCATTTCATCGATATCGAACTAGGGCTAGGAATGGTGCAGGTGCTCGAACCGGGTTCGTCAAGATCGGTCCCGCTGGCGGGGAATCTCTTCTACCTCCTCGCTTTGGCGATTCTTCTCGAGACAAACCAGCATCACATGGTGATCGCCGGATTCATGGAGAGCCTCCGACGCTTTCCGCCGGGGAAAAACCTCGGTCTCGGACGCTTGACGGGTGCGAGTATCGCTTTAGCCTTGCCCGCCGCACTCGACCTGTTTTCGGGGGCTTTCGCCGCCGGTATTAAGATGTCCTTACCCGTCGTCGGATGTCTGTTCATCGCTACGGCGTTGCTCGGGGTACTCTCCAGGGCCGTCCCCCAGATGAACGTGTTCATGGTGGGGATACCCGTCAAGGCCTTGCTCGGGTTTTTCCTTCTAGGCTTGGCCATGCCCTCGTACGCTTCATTCATGAGCGGCCTGGTAGAAGAGGTGCCTCGGGCCTTGTGGACGGTGATGCGGGCATGGGGGTGACGGCCAGCCGGAGACGTAGGGACGACGTCGGCTCGGCGGGAAAAAGGGTTTTCCGGTCGCTTTGTACCCATCTACGGAGGGCCGAAGCGAGTTCTGGTTCGGTCGGGAGAGAGGTTTTGGGGTTTCCCCGGATCGACCTCCAGCTCTTTGCGGAAGAAAAGACGGAGCCCGCTACACCGCGGAAACGCGAAGAGGCGCGACGTCGGGGGCATGTGTTGCGCAGCCGGGAGGTGACACAAGCGGCGTCCCTGGTAGCCGGGCTTTTGGTGCTGGGGCTTGTTGCGGGTGACATAAAAGCTAAGGTGCAAGGATTCGCGGTACGGACGTGGGGTTCGCTCGATGCGTTTGATCTCTCTTTCGCTACGGTGCTATGGCTCACCAGAGAGCTGGGCTATGCCGTATTGGTGACGGTACTACCGCTTTTAGCGGTGGCTTTGGTCGTTTCGATCTCATCCAACATCCTGATAGGTGGGTTAGTGTTCTCGGGCTCCCAACTCGGCCCTGATTTTTCCCGTCTTGACCCCGCGGCGGGCCTCAGGCGACTTTTTTCGGGGCGTTCGCTATTCGAGACCGTAAAGGCGCTCCTGAAACTCCTCGGCATTTCGTATGTGGTCTGGAAGGGGATTTCTTCCACCATAGAAATAGCCCCTGTCATGCTGGCCATGGATCTTTGGGAGGGGATTTCGGTCGCGGTGCATAGACTCTTCCGCTCCATAATCGAAAGCGGTCTCGTGCTGAGCGGTCTTGCGTTCCTCGATTATTATTACCAGAGGAAGGAGTTCGAGGCGGGCCTCAGGATGACAAAGGAGGAACTCAAAGAGGAACTCAAACGGAGCGAAGGTCAACCCGAGGCGAAGGCGAGGCAGCGAGAGAGGCAGCGGCTTATCGCTAGGATGCGCATGCTGGCTCGGGTGAAGAAGGCGGACGTGGTGGTAACCAACCCGGAGCACTGTGCGGCAGCGCTCAAGTACGATCCGGAAAGAATGGCGGCCCCTGTCCTCATCGCCAAGGGGAAGGGAATAATGGCCTCGAGAATTAAAGACGAGGCTTATCGGCATGGCATTCCCGTAATATCTAACCCTCCTCTCGCTTGGATGCTCTATAACACGGTGGAGGTAGGTAGGGCCATACCACCCGAGCTTTACAAAGCGGTGGCGGAGGTCTTGGCATATGTCTACCGCACCATGAACCGCATGCCAAAAGTGATTTAATGCCCAAAACCGGCACCTTTCCTCAAACGGGTAAAGGTTAAAATAAGGGCACCGAAGGAATGTCGCGGACGGGTGCTGGGAGGGGAGAACCGTTTGAAGAAGATCTTATTGAGCGGCGATATCCTGGTGTCGGCGAGTATCACCATGCTCGTGGTAATGATGGTGGTGCCGCTGCCGCCGTTCCTTTTGGATATCCTCCTTTGTACGAACCTCAGTTTGTCGGTTATCGTGATGCTGTCTTCCATGTACGTTGAAGACCCGCTCGAGTTCTCCATTTTTCCTTCGCTGCTTTTGGTGATGACCCTGTTTAGGCTGGCGCTCAACGTCTCTTCCACGAGGCTTATACTCTTACACGGTTATGCCGGCGACGTGATACAGCGATTCGGCGAGTTCGTCGTCGGGGGAAACCCGGTTGTGGGCTTCATTATATTCATCATCCTCGTGGTGATCCAGTTTATCGTCATAACAAGGGGTGCCGAACGCGTTGCGGAGGTCGCGGCGAGATTTACCCTCGATGCCATGCCGGGTAAGCAGATGAGCATAGACGCTGACCTAAATGCGGGCCTTATCACCGAGGAGCAGGCCAAAAAAAGGCGCGCCGACATTCAGCGCGAGGCGGACTTTTACGGTGCCATGGACGGCGCGGCAAAATTCGTCAAGGGAGATGCTATTGCGGGGCTCATAATAACCGCCGTAGATCTGGTGGGGGGCTTCGTCATAGGGATGATCGAGAAAGGCCTTCCCTTTGGTCAGGCGCTTCAAAGATACTCTTTGCTCACGGTGGGCGACGGGTTGGTAACCCAGATCCCGGCTCTCTTGGTTTCGACCGCTACCGGTATCATCGTCACCAGGGCCGCATCAGAATCCAACATGGGCCAAGATCTCCTCAGCCAGCTTTTGTCCCAGCCGAGGGCCGTCGGATTGGCCGCTGGGCTGGTATTCACCTTAGCAGTGGTCCCGGGGCTTCCCCACATACCCCTTTTGTTGTTAGCATCGATCCTGGGTTTGTTGGCCTGGCGCATGCCCCGACGCGCCTTGTTCTCGGCCGGTTCGTCGGCGAGCGGCTTTTTCGGTGGAATCCGTACGGAGGGGGCCTTGACTGCGGAGAGCTCGAGGGCGACGACAGGGGAATCCATCAAGCGTCAGGATCTCGAGGCTTGGCAGAAGCCGGAGAACTTAAGGCAGTATCTGGAAGTCGACCCGCTGGGAATAGAAATCGGTTTTGGACTCCTTTCTCTCGCCGAGGGGAACGGAGGAGGTCTTCTCGAGCGTATCCGAATGATCAGGCTCGAAATCGCGCAGGAACTAGGGTTCTTCGTTCCGGCTGTCCGCCTACGGGACAACATCGAGGAGCTCGGCCCCAACGAGTACGCCATCAAATTGAAAGGCGTCCGCGTCGCAAAGGGCGAACTCATCCCGGACCATTACCTGGCCATGAACGCCACGGGGGCTCCGGAGATGATAGACGGTATTCTCACCAAGGAGCCGGTATTCGGTCTACCGGCATGGTGGGTGACGGAGGAGAACCGTGAGCGCCTGGAAGTCCAGGGGTATACGGTAGTGGATTGCCTCACCGTAATCGCGACACACCTCACTGAGGTGATCAAAACCCACGCCCATGAGCTCCTCGACAGGCAGGGCACAAAGACCCTCCTCGATGCCATTCGGATTACTCACCCCACAGTCGTGGACGAAGTATACCCATCACTTTTGGGCCTTGGGGAGATCCAGAAGGTACTTCAGAACCTGCTCAGGGAAGGAATACCCATCAAAGATCTTCCGGGCATCCTCGAGGCCATGGCGGACGGAGCCCGCATCACTAAGGACGCCGACGAATTGACCGAGATTGTGAGGCGAAGCATGAAACGACAGATTGCGAAGAAGTTCGGTCTCGGCGAAAAGGCGGTTCCGGTGATCGTAATGGACCCGGACCTAGAGAGGCGGTTTCTCGAGTCAATGATGGACGGTGTCGACGGCAAGCAGATAGCCTTACATCCGGATGAACTCAAGAAACTCTCGAGGTCCCTGGGGGAGCTAGCGGATAGAGCAGTCGCCAAAGGAGCGACCCCGATCATCCTCGTTTCGGCGACTTTGAGACCTTATGTACGGCGTCTGGTGGAGAAACTTCATCCCCGTATCGCCGTTATTTCCTATAGCGAGCTTTACCCCGGCACTGAAGTCGAGTCCTTAGGGGTGGTGAGTCTTTAGTGAGAAGTGAGGGTTATACGTCTCTGGCGAGCGTGCGGCGGTACCTGCCCAAGGTGGGTCAGGACGTGGAGATTCGGTTCGGCTCAGGAGTGGTTGACGAGGGAGTATCGGATATGACGATCGAATACGGTGCGTCGGGTCACGGTACGTCAGATCCCGATGACCCGGGTACCGGTTTGGGATACTCGTGGAAGGGTGAAGAGACTGGCCCTGCTACCCCTAAACTTGGCCGCGCAAGGGTATGGTATCGGACGAAGGTCGAATGGGTCGGAGAGAATTCGCTGTGGCTTCTTGCTCCCATGGAGGGGGTGAAGATAATACGACCCACCGGGGGAACACCCGTCGAAGTGAGATATTGTAATCGCCGCGGCGTTTTTCGGTTCGCGACAAAGGTTCTCCCCGCCCTTCAGGGTGAAGGGGCTTTAGTTAGCATCGCCATGCCTGAGAGGATCGAGAAGCTCAACAGCAGGCGTTATTGTAGGGTAGAAGCGTCGTTACCCGTCAAGTTCTGGCTTTTGGACGGCGCACCGAATGCGGGAGGAAGCGGCCTTCCGGGGTTTAAGGGTCTGACCAGGGATGTGGGAGCGGGCGGGGCGTGTCTGGAAACCGTGGTGCAGTTGACCGAAGGGACCCTTTTGCGGCTTGAAATCGATTTCGGAGAGAGAATCGGAAGGCTCAACGTAAACGGCCGCGTTTCGTGGTGTCGACCGATGGAATCCGACGACAGGGAGCCAAAGAGGAAGTTTTTGGTGGCGGTGGCTTTCGTGGGAATTGAGCGGCCGGTTGAAGACGCTATTACCGGGTTTGTGTTCAGGCGTGAGGCTCACCTTCGGAAGATAGGGCTCATTTGAGATTTGTGGGTCAGGCCTCCTTATGCCAATGAGGGGGAGGGCAAGACGGTCAGGGTGACGGGGGTTTCGGTTGGGGGAGGTTCGTCGCATGGGTTCCAAGAGCGTCGCCGACAAGGATCTTTGGAATCGTTACAAAGCCAGCAAAGACCGTAAGGCCAAAGAGGATTTGATACTCTCATATCTACCCCTCGTCAAGTATGTGGCGGGGCGGCTCGCCATGACGCTGCCGCCCCATGTGGATAGCGCCGATTTGGTCAGTTACGGGATCTTCGGCCTCATGGAGGCCGTCGAACGGTTTTCTCCCGAACGGGGCGTCAAGTTCGAGACATTTGCCGTAGCGAGGATAAGGGGCGCAATTCTAGACGGCCTGAGGGCCGCGGATTGGGTTCCGTCGACGGTACGACAGAGGGTCAAGGCGCTCGAGAAGGCTTACAGGGAGACGGAAGCGAGACTGATGAGGGCTGCCACCGATAAAGAAGTAGCGGAGACTTTGGGTATAACCGAGACGGAGATGCGTAAACGTCTCAACGAGGCTCAGTCGTGTTCGATGTTATCCCTGGATGATGTGCTGGGAAACGAGGACGCAGGAGACGAGACTGTGAGGACCGGGATATCGTCACTGGTCGACAGAGACGGACCGAGTCCGGACGTCTGGGCGGAGTTGTCGGACGTAAAACAGGCTTTAGCCAGGGCTATAGACGCTCTACCCGAAAAGGAGCGGCTGGTGGTTTCCCTTTACTACTATGAAGGTTTGACCGTCAAAGAAATCGGCGAAGTGATGGGGCTTTCTCAATCGCGTGTATCTCAGCTCCATACGAGAGCGATCATGAGGTTACGGGGGCGCATGTACTGGTACAGAAACTACGGTACTTAACGGGCGTGAAAAGGAAGGACGCAAAACCCCAAGGGAAGGCATGAACCCGAAGGGAATAAGAAAACCCGGGGGGAAAAGACATGAAAATCGACTACACGGGCTTGCGGGCTTCGCTACCCCATATTGATGAGGCAGCCTCCGTACAAAAAGCTTCCCAAGTCAGAGGGGAAGCGAGCGAAGACCTTTTTAGGCTCACCCTGGCGCAAGAGACCGAAAAAGCCCCGCTCACGGTTAATGGGACTGGCGAGTCGGAGAGAGTGCGTAACGAGCCCCAAAAAGAGAGGGAGAAAAAGAGACGGACGGGGCAGAGAAGGCGCGACGGGGGCACCATAGACGTCCTGTGTTGATGAAAGACGTCCTGTGTTGATGAGCGTGGCGCTCCGATCAGGACCACCGACGGTTTTTCACCTGCCAGGACTCAGATCCACCACCCGCGTCTTGGTATGGCGGTCAAAGGACGTTGTCTACGGCCACGGCCGGGTTTTTGTTGCTAGGCCCTTTTAAGTATGATATACTACGATTTGGCTTGAGCCGGGTGCTGCAATGGACTCCGGACAGGACCGGATTGATATTACACACGCGTCAGGACGACGGGTCGGTGTCGGCGTTCACGGGCGCCGATATCCCGGCGGATGAGGGCGCGGAGGCAAAACCAATGGAGGTATGAACCGAATGAGCGTTGTGACCATGAAGCAGTTACTGGAGGCGGGGGTTCATTTCGGGCACCAGACCAGACGCTGGAACCCGAAAATGAAGCCCTATATTTTTACGGAACGAAATGGGATATATATCATAGACCTTCAGAAGACGGTGAGGAAAATCGAGGAAGCCTACGACTTCTTGAGGAATGTGGCCTTCAACGGGGGACGGGTCCTCTTCGTCGGGACGAAGAAGCAGGCTCAGGAGTCAATTGCGGAAGAAGCGAAGAGATGTGGTAGCTTCTATGTCAACGAACGCTGGTTGGGCGGTATGCTGACCAATTTCAGTACCATCAAATCGAGAATAGAGCGATTGATCCGACTGGACGAAATGGCGAACGACGGGGAATTCGAGCGTCTGCCGAAAAAAGAGGTAGGAAGACTCGAACGGGAGCGACATAAGCTCGAAAAGTACCTCGGGGGCATCAAAGGGATGAAAGATCTTCCGGACGCGATTTACGTCGTGGATCCCCGGAAAGAAAGGATTGCGGTTTCGGAAGCGAGACGACTCGAGATACCCATCGTGGCGATAGTGGATACCAACTGTGACCCCGACGAGGTCGATTACGTGATTCCGGGAAACGATGACGCTATCCGGGCCGT
The DNA here is from genome assembly GCA_012842575.1 of Clostridia bacterium. Lineage (GTDB taxonomy): Bacteria > Bacillota > Sulfobacillia > DUSP01 > DUSP01 > DUSP01. The sequence goes on along the minus strand of DUSP01000072.1, from coordinate 3,853 downwards.
CAGACTCATAACGTCGAAAATGGCGGACGCTATCTTGGAAGGAAGTCAGGGCGTGCAGGTAGTCGAGTAGAACGGTCGAGGAGGCGGCGTGATGTCCTTTGACGCGAGTACCGTGAAGGAATTGAGGGAAAGAACCGGCGCCGGGATTATGGATTGCAAGAAGGCGCTGATGGAAACCCAAGGGAATATGGAAAAGGCCGTGGAGTATCTAAGACAGAAAGGCCTTGCGGCGGCTGCCAAGAAGGCCCAAAGGGTCGCCAGAGAAGGGGTCGTCGATGCCTATATCCATGCGGGAGGACGAATAGGCGTCCTCGTGGAGCTGGATTGCGAAACCGACTTCGTGGCGCGTACGGACGAGTTCAAGAACCTCGCACATGAGCTGGCCATGCAGGTGGCGGCTCTGAACCCTTCTTATGTTTCACGGGATGACGTGCCGCAAAGCGTCATCGAGAAGGAGCGGGAGATTCTGAGGGCTCAGGCGAAGGAGGAAGGTAGGCCCGAAAAGGTCTTGGAGAAAATCGTTGAGGGTCGACTCGCCAAGTTTTACGAGACCGCCTGCCTGCTCGAGCAACCGTACATTCGTAACCAGGATGTCAAGGTGAAAGACCTTATAAACGAGGTCATAGCCAAGGTCGGCGAGAACATCGTGGTGCGAAGGTTTGTCCGCTTTGAGGTCGGGGAGGAAAAAGAAGCCGGTGAAGCCCAAGTATAAGAGGATAATCCTCAAACTCAGCGGAGAGGCCTTGGCTGGAGACAAGGGATATGGGATCTGCCTCGATGTGGTGGACTCCATCGCAGAACAGATCAAGGATATAGGGGATCTGGGCGTTCAGGTTGGCGTCGTGGTCGGTGGCGGGAATATCTGGCGGGGGGCTACGGGGAGCCTAAAAGGGATGGATCGCGCCACTGCGGATTATATGGGCATGCTGGCGACGGTAATAAACTCCCTTGCACTTCAGGACGCCCTGGAGAAACGGGGGGTCAATACGAGACTTCAAACGGCGATAGAGATGAAAGAAATCGCAGAACCTTATATACGTCGGCGAGCCATACGGCATCTCGAGAAAGGCCGGGTGGTCATACTGGCAGCGGGAACCGGTAATCCGTACTTTTCCACGGACACCACTGCGGCCTTGAGGGCTGCTGAGATCGAAGCCGAAGTGATCCTCATGGGTAAGAAAGGAACCGACGGAGTGTATGACTCCGACCCGAATCTCAATCCGAATGCCAAGAAGTATAAACGTTTAGATTACCTCGACATCCTCAACAAGGGGCTTTCCGTGATGGATTCGACTGCCACCTCGCTTTGCATGGACAACCACATACCCCTCATAGTTTTCGACCTGGGCGTGAGGGATAACATAAAGCGTGCGGTGATGGGCGAAAGTGTAGGTACTTTCGTTGGGGGGGATGAAAATGGTGAGTGACGTGCTCAAAGACGTGGAGAGTCGGATGAAAAAGACCGTAGAGTTGTTCAGAAAGGAACTCGCTACCATTCGAACCGGCAGAGCCTCCCCGGCGCTCTTGGATAGGATCGAAGTGGACTATTACGGGACTCCCACTCCTATTAAGCAGCTTGCGAACATCTCCGTACCCGAACCGCGGCTTTTGGTGATTCAGCCCTGGGATAAGCAGAGCGTCAGTGCTATCGAGAAGGCGATTCTCAAGTCAGATCTGGGGATAACCCCTCAGGTCAGCGGAACGGTCATACGGTTGGCCATCCCCCCTCTGACCAAGGAGAGGCGCCAGGATTTAGTGAAAATCGTGCGCAAAAAAGCGGAAGAGGAAAGGGTCGCCATCCGGAACATCCGCCGGGAAGGAAATGAGATGATCCGCGAACTCGAAAAAGAGAAGGAAATCTCCGAGGACGAAAGTGCCGAAGGACAAGAGGAAATACAAGAGCTTACGGACAAATACATTGCCGAAATAGACGCAAGTTTGGCCGCAAAAGAGAAAGAAATAATGGAAGTATAAACCATGGCCCGAGGCGTACCGGTTTTACCGGAGGTCATCTGTTTAAGACTGGACGTCGCCTTGAGTGCGCTGGAGGAAGCCGGTTATAAAAGAATAAGAGTGGCAGTCACCCACCCTCCGAGGGGAGAAACCGCGGGGGAGATGCGAGTGATCGCACAAAGGGTCTTCGACGGCGAGATCACACTCGTCTGTTCAAGGGAGCTCAAGAGAAAGGGGGTGGGTCTTGATGGCAATGAAGATCACGGATGAATGCGTGGCCTGCGGAGCATGCATGGAGGTATGTCCGGAAGGAGCGATCGGGGAGGGCGATATTTACGTCATAGATCCTGAAAAATGCACCGAGTGCGGAACCTGCGCAGAAGCCTGCCCCATCGCCTGTATCCAGAAGTCCTGAGCAAACCCCCTCTATGAGGGGGTTCGGTTTAACGGCCGGAAGTGGGGGTTTATGAAAAGAGGCAAACGACTGCCGGTTCATGTCGCCATCATAATGGACGGGAACGGGAGATGGGCCCAAAAGCGCGGCCTCCCTCGTATTGCGGGCCACAGGGCAGGAATGGAAGCCGTCCGCAGAGTGGTCGAAGCATGTCCTGACTTGGGAATTAAATACTTGACCCTTTTTGCGTTTTCCACCGAGAACTGGCGTCGGCCGCCTGCCGAAGTCACCGCACTGATGGGTTTCATAGGAGAGTATCTCGAAAGAGAAATGCCCTCCCTCATGAAGAACCGGGTCAGGTTTTCGACCATCGGGTTCATAGACGAAATGCCGGGTTATGCGCGGGAGAAGATCGCCTGGGCGAAGGAGAAGACTGCATCCAATGACGGGCTCTTCCTCAACGTGGCCGTGAACTACGGCGGCCGACGGGAAATAGTCGAGGCGGCGAAGAGGATTGCAAAGAAAGTAAAGTCAGGCGTTCTTGACCCGGATGATATAGACGAAACGGCTTTCGCCGCGGAGCTCGAAACCGCAGGCCTTCCGGATCCCGACCTGTTGATACGTACGAGCGGCGAAATGAGGGTGTCCAACTTCCTCTTATGGCAGATCGCCTACTCCGAGGTATACATCTCCCCCGTGTTCTGGCCCGATTTTCGTAAAGAACACCTCGAGGCCGCCATCCAGGAGTATCTCCGTCGCGACAGGAGATTCGGCGCCGTCGATCTTGAACCCGGCGAAACGGAGGGAGAGGAATCAGAGAGTCAAACCGTACCCCGATACACATGACCCCGGAATTACGGACGCGTGTGCTTACGGCAATAATGGGGGCCCCCCTCCTCCTGTACTTGGTATATACGGGGGGCGCTGTCCTTTTCTTGGCTGTGGCGGCGCTCTCTTGCGCGGGCCTTTGGGAGTTGAAGACGCTCCTTCGAAAAAAGGGGTTTGAGATCAACGCTCCCTTTAGTTTTTCCCTCGGCCTCGTTTTTTTGCTTTGGGCGTATGGGGGGTTTTCCGCCGCGGGGGGTCCTATAGTTTTCACCGTACTCCTTTTGGCCGCTTTCGTTCAGCAGGTGGCATCGCGGGGTCCCGGTGGCGTCGTAAACGCTTTGATTATGCCGGGGGCGGTTTATTACACTTTCGGGCTTCCGTCTTTCATCATTTCTTTGAGGGGTCTCGACAGCGGGAGAGAACTCGCCCTATTATTGCTCTTGGCCATTTGGTGCGCAGATACGGCCGCCTATTTCGGCGGCATGGTATTTGGCAAAAAGAAGCTCGCTCCTGGTCTAAGTCCTAATAAGACGGTCGAAGGCGCCGCTGCCGCTATTGTGGCAGGCGTTACGCTTGGGGCGCTCTTGGCCGGCATTCTTGATCTCAAGATCGGCATACCGTGGGTTTGGGTTCCCTTCGGCAGGCGCGGGATATCCATGACAACCGGCGCCCTGATTG
>DUSP01000023.1 GCA_012842575.1 Clostridia bacterium | reverse complement strand
CTGGGGGCGCAAGCCATACTGGATCGGGGCGCACAGGAAGTGTATGCATGCTGCACGCACCCCGTGTTTTCGGGAGATGCGGTGGCGCGTCTGGAAGCGTCGGTACTCAAAGAAGTGGTGGTGACCAACACCATACCGGTACCGTCAAGCCGCTGCAAGGGAACGAAGATCAAGGTCTTATCGGTGGCACGTCTTTTGGGCGAAGCGATACTCAGGATACACGAAGACAGATCCGTGAGCGAGCTTTTCCGGTGATACATTTTTCCGGTGACGCATGAAAACATGAAAACGGGTTGGGGAGCGAACCTTTTCCGGTGACGCTACTTTATAGTGTTTTATCTGACTTCATTTTCTTTGACCATTTTGAGGAGGGATTACGTTTTGAAGCGATCGAGCCTGAGATTTATGCCCCGGGAACCCAAAAAGAGCGAGGTCAAAAGGTTGCGAAGGACGGGCTACGTACCGGGGATACTTTACGGACACGGTGTGACCCCGCTTGCTTTGGCGGTATCGGAGAATGATCTTTCAAGACTGCTCGCGGAAGAAGGGAGAACATCGGCAATTATCGACCTTCACTCGGGCGATGAAGAGCCGAGGACGGCCATTATAAAGGACATCCAAATAGATCCGGTGCGTCGTCGTGTGATCCACGTGGACTTTCAGCAAGTGTCAATGACCGAAGAAATCGAATCGAAGGTACCCATCGTGGTGGTGGGCGAAGAAAACATCACGAAAAAAGGCCTCCTCGTCCAGCATCAAGCGCACGAGCTCGAGGTCAAGTGCCTTCCCGAGAAGATACCGGAACACTTCACCGTGGACGTTTCGAATATGGGAGTCGGGCACGTCGTACGGGCTATGGACATCCAGGTTCCCGAAGGAGTCAAGCTTCTGGTGGACCCTGACGAGATCGTATTGTCCATCGTAGCGCCGAAACGAGTTGAAGAGGAAGAGGAAAAGGTCGAGGCTAAGCCGACTGGCGCGGAGCAGGCTGAAGCGAAGAAGGAGGAATAGACGGATAAACGAGAGCGGTTATCCGGCGCTTAGCACAGCTAGAATGTCATTTGAACCCATGCAATGCGATTTCCTGGTGGTCGGCCTCGGGAACCCCGGCCCACTTTACGCACGTACCCGGCACAACGCCGGGTACATTGTGGTAGAGGAGCTGGCGAGGAGGCATCGCATACGTATATTCCGAAACCTCTTTCTCTCTAAAGCGGGCTGCGGCGATATCGAAGGGAAATCGACGGTGCTTCTTTTGCCACGTTCCTTCATGAACAAAAGCGGTGAAGCCGTGAGGAGGGCTGTGATCGCCTTATTCGCGCCGAACACGGGGCCGACGGATCTATCCGCGTCCGCATCAAGACAGACGCCGCTCGGGCAGGTAAGCCGGAACATTTTGGTGATACATGACGACATGGACCTACCGTTGGGGACCTTGAGGTTGAGGCTGAAGGGTAGTTCGGGCGGCCACAGAGGTCTCCAATCCGTATTGGAAGGCCTGGGGACCGAATCCATACCGCGTTTAAGGGTGGGGATCGGGCGGCCTCCAGAGGGCATAGATCCGAAAGACTATGTCCTCACGGAGTTCGGCCGCGACGAATTGGATGTGTTCTATGAGGCCGTGCATAGAGCGGCCGATGGAGTGGAGATCATTCTGAGAGACGGGTTTGAAGCGGCCATGACCGTCTTAAACTTCCGGGGTTCAGGAAGCATAGGTTGTTCTTGAGGTCGGCACTCGATGCCAAAGTCCTTTTCGTAGTTTTGATATCGGGTATGACTGCATCCCTCATTTCGTTCTGGGCCAATAGGTTCCTGGCGAGGCGCTTCAGCAAGAAGGGCCTCGCTGGGGAGGGGTCGTTGATCGAGATGGGGGCATTTGTGATTCCGGCGATGGAAGAAGTGCTAAAGGGGACCTGTGCATACGTATTCGGCGTCGTACATTACATTCCCATGGTTTACACGGTTTTTGGAGTGGTAGAGGGCTTCTATGATGCATTTGCTTCGAAGAAAAGAGGTGCTGTTGCGGCGGTCGCGGCCATTTTGACCCACGCTTTTTTCGGCGTGATCGCTCTTTCGGTTTACGAGGAAATCAGGTCGTTGGCGGGCGGAATAGGGGTAGCCGCTGCCGTCCACATGGCCTGGAATGCCATTACGCTCGCAGTTGGAGGTTTGAACGAAAGGAGGCGACGACGGGATGGCCGAGATTGAGCAGGGTACCGGTCTTTTTGCCTTAGCCGAGAGCATTCCAGAGGTACAGTCCTTGTTAAGTGGGCTCACGAAGGCGCCTGCGTCGGCGAAAGCAGGCAGAGAACAGGTCGTGTTCGGTATGAAGGGAAGCGCTAAGGCGTTTTTTGCCTGTCTCGTGCATAGGGCGACAGGCCGCCCTGTAGTCGTCATCACTCCTTCGTGGCAGGAAGCGGAGAGTATAAAGGAAGACTTCGCCCCGTGGACTCCGAACGGGGTTTTGGTATTTCCCCCTCACGAAGTTGTCCCGCCAGGGGCAAAAGCATATAACCCTGAGGTTTCCGGCTTGCGGATGGGGGTACTTTATACGCTATGTGACTATAGCCAAAGGAATATGCTCGATCGCCTGCCGATCCTGATCTGCCCGGTGGCTTCATTGATGCGGAGGCTCCCTCCCAAAGAGACGATGACGAGGAGCCTGGTCCGCCTCAGGGTAGGCGACACCCTCGAACCCGAGGACCTTGCCGAAAGACTGGCGGAGAACGGCTACCGCTTCGAACCCCTTGTTGGGGATACGGGGGAATTCAGCCGCCGAGGAGGGATCGTCGACGTTTACCCCGTGACGTCCAATGTTCCCGTCAGAATCGAGTTTTGGGGCGACGAGATCCTTTCCATACGTGAGTTTGATCCCCAAACGCAGCGTTCCGTGAATGAACTAAAAGAGACGGTGGTCTTCGCCGCCAGGGAAGCTTTCCCACAAGACCCTCGGGTTGATATCGTATCCCGTGGGGATTCAGCGTCGGTGGGTGCCCGGGATACCGACATGGACGAAGGCGTATGGACCGATACGTTTTTCCACTACCTTCCCGGCGACGCCATATTCCTTGTGGATGACGAAAGTAAGGTAAGGGAAGCCGCTGAGTCGTACCAAGAGGAGTTCGAGGCCCTTAGGGGCACGGCCTCGAAGGGGTCAGGGACAAGTGCCGTTTCGTCGAAGAACGCCATATATGTGCGATGGGATGAAGTCGTGAAGCTGCGAAAGGCTTTCGACTGCATTTACCTCGCGGGTATCTCGAGGAGACTCGGTGGTATTTCCCCCTCCAATGTAGTAGAGTTGCTGACTCAAGATGCTCCCCGGTTCTTGGGGCAGTGGAAGAGTCTTTTATTTGAATTGAAGAGATTAAAAAAGGAAGGGTACGTGGTAGTCATCCTCGCCTCGACCAAGGAGACACTGGACAGAATGACTCAAGACCTCCTCGACGGCGATGTACCCGTTTCGCGCAGCGAAATCTTAAGAAAAATGCCGTTACCGGGGATAGTTCATCTTAGTATCGGAAGGCTTAATAATGGCTTTTCTTTGAACAACGGAAAAATCCTGGTGTTATCGGACGCCGATGTTTTCGGCCGCTCTTTGCGGAGGCAATCGAGGACGACGAAGGCGACGAAGCGTCGTCGAACCGGAGCGCTCACGACGTTCGAAAACCTTAAGCCGGGGGATTACGTGGTACACGTCAACCACGGGATCGCAAGGTATATGGGTCTCAAGAGGATGAAAATCACGGGGGGTACGGAGAGGGAGTACCTGTTCCTTCAGTATGCGGGCGAAGACGTTCTCTACGTACCCACGGATCAGATGGACAGGATCCAAAAATATGTCGGTGCCGAGGGACATGAGCCCAAGCTCTCCCGTCTCGGAGGAGGGGAATGGGCCAAGACCAAGGGTAAGGTCAAGGAAGCGGTGACCAAAATGGCCAGGTCTTTGTTGGATCTGTACACCGCTCGTCAAACCGTCACCGGGCATGCCTTTGGTCAGGATACGCCTTGGCAGAAGGAGTTTGAGGACGCCTTCGAATACCAGGAAACCCCGGATCAGATACAGGCGACCGCGGAAATCAAGGCCGACATGGAGAGCTCCAAACCCATGGACCGGTTACTTTGCGGCGACGTGGGATACGGAAAGACCGAAGTTGCCCTGAGAGCGGCGTTCAAGGCCGTGATGGACGGAAAACAGGTAGCCGTCCTGGTTCCCACCACTATCCTTGCGGAACAACATTACTCCACTTTTCGTCGAAGATTGGAAGGATACCCCATAAAAGTGGAGGTATTGTCGAGATTTAAGACTCCTTCACAGCAAGAGAAGGTCATCCGTTCCGTGGCTTCCGGCAACGTGGACATCGTCATAGGGACGCACCGCCTTTTACAGGAGGACGTACGCTTCCGCGACCTGGGTTTGCTCATAGTGGACGAGGAGCATAGGTTCGGAGTCGCGCACAAAGAACGGATAAAGGAGTTGAAGAAAGACATAGACGTCCTCACACTGTCCGCGACGCCGATACCGCGAACCCTTCATATGGCGCTTACCGGTCTTAGGGACATAAGTGTCATGGAAACGCCTCCCGAGGATCGATTCCCCGTACAGACATATGTGGTGGAGTACAGCGACGACGTGATACGCGAGGCTATTTCCCGGGAAATGTCTAGGGGAGGTCAGGTGTATTACGTCCATAACAGAATAGAAACCATAGAGCGTGCCAGAGACCACCTTGCGAGTCTCTTTCCGAGGGCAAAGACTGCGATAGCACACGGTCAAATGAAAGAAGAGGAACTCGAGCAGGTCATGATCGACTTCTTGGAAAGGCGATTCGACATCCTCGTGTCGACGACCATTATCGAATCGGGGTTGGATATCGGAAACGTAAATACCTTGATCGTGGAAGATGCAGACCGCTTTGGCCTGGCCCAGCTCTATCAATTGAGGGGTAGGGTGGGGAGATCAAATAGAGTGGCTTATGCATATTTTACCTATAGACCCGAAAAAATCCTAGGAGAAGCGGCTGAGAAGAGGTTGAAAGCGATTGAAGAGTTCGCCGAACTCGGGTCCGGTTTCAAACTCGCATTGAGGGACCTTGAGATCAGGGGTGCGGGGAACTTGCTGGGACCACAACAGCATGGTTTTATGGTTTCAGTCGGTTTCGAGCTGTATACTCAGATGCTGAGCGATGCCGTGCGTGAGCTTCGTGGGGATTCTCCCGCCGAGAAGAAGCCGCAGGCCACGGTGGAATTGAATGTCGATGCGTTTATCCCGAGCGACTATATCCCGGATACTTCGCAGAGGATGGATATGTATCGGAAGTTGGCCCAGGCCATCGAGGCATCTGAGGTAAAGGAGATAATGGACGAGTTTAGCGATCGCTTCGGGCCTCTTCCTTCGCAGGTTTTAAACCTGGTAAAAATCGCTGCGATCAGGTGTCATGCGGAAAAGCTCGGTATCCGATATGTAGGGGAGCTTGGCGAACGGGAGGGTCTTCGAGCACACAAAGCGGTGATTCTGAAGTGGAGAACCGTGCCTCCTTCCCCTAGCGAACTCAGTGTCGCATTGGGACCGGATTTCAAGCGTATGGTCACCGTGTTGCCCGGGAGAAGAAGGGAGATTCTCATAAGGCTTCCCGAGCTCAATCCCCAGCACGCTGTAAGTCGTGGAGTGGGTAAGTCTCCACGCGGAAACACCTTTCTGGATCGCGGGCAAAAGCCCCGGACGAGCGAAAAAGGAAGCCGAACTCACGGCGAAAAGACCGTGCAGGCTGGTGGCCGACCGTCGAGTGACAAAAAAGAGAGTGTATTGGACGGGGTACTTTACATTATGGAGGCCCTCTTGAATTCGAATGTCCCGGATAATATGCGCCTTATACTGGGGAAAGCCGGCTCAGGAGGGTCTTACGAATGAATAAAAGACAAAAGCCCCCTATATACTAACAGTGACCAGGACAGGCGCTCGATTTATAGTACTGGTACCGAGTTTCAATGGGCATGGGCTGAGGCAGGCTCAGAATCCTGGCTAAAGGCGGGACCGTCACGCACCTTCGGCGCAGGTCCGAGCGAGAGAAAACCGGGCCGTGTCGGGCACGAGCCGGGTTCAGAGGCCGCAAAATCAGTCGGGAAGTCGGACTGGAAAAGGAGGGGTGCTGGTGAAGGCGACAGGAATAGTAAGACGGATTGACGACTTGGGCCGGGTAGTCATTCCTAAAGAGATTCGGCGTACCCTTCGTATCCGCGAAGGCGATCCGTTGGAGATATTCGTGGACAGGGACGGGGAGGTTATCCTCAAGAAGTATTCGCCCATAGGTGAACTGGGTGATTTCGCAAAGGAGTATGCGGACTCGCTCTACGAATCGGTCGGGCATATCGCCCTGATCGCGGATAGGGATACCATCATCGCTGTGTCCGGCGGGGCCAAGAAGGAATTCCTGAATAAGCCGGTGGGTCCCGTTACGGAGACGGCCATGGAAGAACGCCGCACGATAGTCTGGAACAAGGCGAAGGGCGACAAGGCCATAAAGGGATCCATCCTTGGGGATGAAGATGAAGAGACGCGTTTCACGGCATGGGTCGTAGCGCCCATTATTTCCGCAGGCGATCCCATCGGCGCCGTGATCATATGTTCGAAAGAACCCGACGCACAGATGGGCGACCTCGAAGTCAAGTTGTCGGAGACGGCAGCAGGGTTCCTGGCCAAGCAAATGGAGCAATAGGTGTCTTATCATACGCGAGCGGTTGTTTGGCTCGGCCGATTCTCGGCCAATCGCTAATCCGACGGGGAATAGGTCTCCGACGGTTCAGCATCCACGCCCATTCCAGACGAGGGTGCGCCGGGGCGCTCGGAAAGGAAACCCACAGGGGATGTCGAATGGGTAAGGTCAGATATCCCCTGTTTTCGTGTTTTGGTCGGGAGGCAAAGCCTTGGAGGAGAAAGACGAAAAGAGATCGTTCATCAAAGGCACCTTCGTGCTAGCCATAGCCCAGTTGATCAGTAAAGTCCTCGGTGCGGTTTACAGGATCCCCCTCTATCTCCTCATCGGAAGCGAAGGGATAGGACTGGTACAAATGGCCTATCCCGTTTACTCCACGGTCCTTGCGCTGTCTACGGCCGGGATTCCGGTAGCGATATCCAAAGTGGTGGCCGAAAAACTCGCAAAAGGCCACCGCGCGGGTGCATATAAGGCCTTTCAGGTTTCTTTGGGCATCCTGGCGGTCACAGGGGCTTCATTTAGCCTGGCACTCTTTCTTTCTGCGCGTTACGTTGCCGAAACGGTGAGTAAGGATCCAAGGGCATACTACCCTCTTTTGGCGATATCGCCCGCCATTTTCTTCGTCGCGGTGATGTCGGCTTTTCGTGGGTTTTTCCAAGGGCAACAGGACATGGTTCCGACCGCGATATCACAGGTTCTGGAGCAAATCTTGAGGGTCGGCACCATGTTCTTGCTGGCGTTTCTCTTGATGGATCGTGGAGTGGAGTACGCGGCGGCCGGGGCTACTTTCGGTGCGGTGACAGGAGCCATAGGCGGCCTCGCCTTTCTTTACATCGTATATCGCCGGCGTCTTGACCTCAGCCGCGTGGCGGTATACGCCCCGGACGGCGATTCCAGCGTGATAGGACTGTTGAAGGAAATAATCGCCCTTGCCATTCCTATCTCTTTGGCCTCCATCGTGATGCCCATCATTCAGCTGATAGACATGGCGGTGGTACCCGGTAGACTTCAAGCGGGTGGCGCCTCAGTGGCGCAGGCGACCACAATGTACGGACAATTAAGCGGTGGCGCGATACCGCTCATCAACCTTCCCACGGTTTTTACTGCTGCCTTGGCGACCAGCCTGGTTCCATCGATATCTTCCGCCTTTGCCCTGCGGAACTTGAGACTCGTATCGCATAGGGTTGCTTTGGCGACGAGGCTCACCATGATAATGGTCCTTCCGTCGGCTTTCGGGTTGCTCGTTTTGGCCGAACCCATCGGAGGGTTTTTGTTCGACGACCCAGGAATAGGGGTACCCCTTGAAATGCTTGCACCAGGAGTGATCTTCATCGGCCTCCAAATGACCACTTCCGGTATACTCCAGGGGTTGGGGCGGACTACGGTTCCCCTCAAGACGCTTTCTACAGGCGCCGTGACGAAGCTCTTCTTTACTTGGTTCCTCACGCCGCGCCTGGGTATCAGAGGCGCCGCTTTGTCAAGCGTCGCAGGGTTTTTTGTGGCGTCGGCGTTGAACTACGCTGCAGTCTTACGATACACCGGCCGCCCTGAAGATCTTGCCGGTGCTTTTCTCAAGCCTCTTTTTGCCAGTGCGGTGATGAGTTTCGTGGCCAGGGCGTCACACGTGCGTTTGCTCGGGTTGACGGGGCGCGGATGGATCTCGGTCCCCGGGGCGATAGTCGCAGCGGTCTTAGTATACCTAGCCGTTCTCACAGTCATTGGCGGGCTCAAACCCTCCGACCTCGAGGCCATTCCGAGGGTGGGACCGGCCATGTCGAGGACATTAGGACGGTTGTTAGATAAACGAATAGGAGGAAAGAAGGGAAAGAAGGGGCGCGGTGAAGGGTGAGCGACGAAGAACGCAAGGTAGGAAGGTTCAGCCCTGTGGCGGATGACCAGGGAGCCGGGACGGGGGATGAAAGGCGAAGGAGAGGATGTGGTAAGGGGCTTGCGGGGTTTGTTTCGGATGACCGGAAGGCTCGCGTCAAGGAAGCCGTCGGCCGCCTGTACGATATAATTGCGATACTACGCGGAGATGGTGGGTGCCCTTGGGATCGCGCCCAGACCCACCAGTCCCTCGATAGATACCTCCTTGAAGAGGCATGGGAGGTAATAGACGCCATTAGAACGGGGGAAATGAATAAACTCTGTGAGGAGTTGGGAGACTTACTACTGCAAATCGGTTTGCATGCCAGAATTGCCCAGGAACACGGGTACTTCGATCTCGGTGACGTCGCTTTAGCCATTAGCGAAAAAATGATAAGGCGACATCCACATGTGTTCGGGAATGGCGAATTCGTGGCGCGAACGCCCGAAGAAGTGGTGTCGAACTGGGAACTGATCAAGATGCGCGAAGCGGCAAAAGCCGCGAAGAGGGGCGATCTGAGCGAAGAGTGCGATGGCACAGGCGAGGGTACGGAGGATTTGGGGGAGACGCGCGAAGAGTATCGGCTCGGAGAGGAAATGGGACGGATTCCCGCGCACTGGCCGGCCACCCTTCAAGCGGAACGAATCCAAAAGCTCGCCGGACGAGTGGGCTTTGACTGGCCGGACTCATCCGGGGTTTTGGATAAGGTCAGGGAAGAACTCGAAGAAGTCCGCGTTCTTCTAAAACTGAAAAGGAGATCGGAAAAAAGGATATCAGAAAACGGGACACGGCATGAAGAACGGCCTGACGGAGGCGAAATCGAAGGAAGGCTTGAGGAGGAAATCGGCGACCTTCTCTTTTCGGTGGTCAATCTTGCCAGATTTGAAGGGATAAATCCCGAGAAGGCCTTGCGCAATGCGGTTCGTCGCTTTGGAGAACGTTTTGGACTTATGGAGAAAATGGCGGCTAAACAGGGTCTGCGTCTGTCCGAAATGGGCTCAGAAGACATGGACAAGCTTTGGGAAGCGGCTAAGTCGCACGAAAAGGATAGGCCTCTATCAGGTCGTAAAACGGGAGGGTATCGGCCAAAGAGCGCAAATGAGGGTACAGAAATTGAGCGATAGAATCCGATAGAATCAATGAAATTAGTGGAATGAAGGAGTTCTTCGAGTTATTGGCGAATAGGAAAGCGACTTTATATGGATACTTTTTCTAGCAGGCAATTAGTAAGTAAGGGGAGGGATATTGGTGAATAAGGCGGATCTGGTCAGTGCAGTAGCGCAAAAGGCGGAAATTGCCAAGAAAGACGCTGAAAAAGCGGTGGATGCGATTGTGGAGAGCATCCAAGAGGCGTTGGGAAAAGGCGACAAGGTTTCTCTGGTGGGTTTTGGGACCTTTGAAGTCAGAAACCGCGCGGCTCGGAAGGGGCGTAACCCGCGCAGCGGGGCCGAGATTGAAATCGCTGCGACGAAGGTTCCCGTTTTCAGGGCCGGTAAGCTATTGAAAGAAGCGGTCTCGAAGTAATAAAAACGGCTCTGAGAAAGCATAAAACCCAAGCGGACAAGCTTGTGAGGTCCGCTGCCGCAATGTTGAGGGACCGGTATCGGAACAACCGGTACAGGGCGTAATTCGGGTTTTAAGTTGCATTTCAACTAAGTTGCATTTCAACAAAGGTACGGCGGAATGCCAAGGGACTCTGAGCCCTTGACCCACGGCGCGATTCCTCCGTACCTTTGTTTACGGGGAGTCTTAGGGGTTTTGATTTACGAGGAGTCTTGCGGGCTTTGATTTACGGGAGTCTCACAAGTATGGAAGGAGCTCGGAGCCATTGCGCCTTGACAAATTCCTCGCTGCCTCAAGGCTTATCAAAAGGAGGACCCTCGCCAAAGAGGCTTGTGAATGCGGGAGGGTTACGGTCAACGGCCGCCAGGCCAAACCTGCATCAGATGTAAACGTAGGAGACACAATCGAAGTTGACTTCCAGACTCAGAAAGTGAAAGTTAGAGTAACGTGGCTTCCGGAGGAACGCCCCGGTGCCACGGACGGGATACGGATGCCTGCGGGTAGACGACCCAGTAAAGCCTTGGCCCGCCTAATGTATGAAAGAATTCAAGAATAGGTACCATAAATGAGTGGATGCGGTGTTACGGTCCTAATCCGGATAGCATTGCCGGATAGCATTGTAAGTGAGTTTAGCGTTTCCCTTTGGGGCCGAACAACCGCATCCTCTCTATCAGAGGTTCTAGGGGATACAGGACCCCCAGGGCAGTGGGGAGAGGGCATCGAGGAAGGACATAAGGTGCCCGCTCTTTTCCTGCGACCATGAGGTCTGGTGTGAGAGGCCTGGTATTTGAAAGAGAGGTCTGGTCTCAGAAGAGGGGGTGGCGGAATGTTTTGCCGCAACAAGGCTGCGCTATGGTTTTGGATTGTCGGCACGGTAGTCGTCGCGACGGTTGTTTGCGTCACAGGGTGTACTTCGCGCGGCCTCTTCGGAGAAAGGCTCGGTAAAGAGCCAGTCCTTACGGTCTATTTTGACGAGGAGAAGCGGACGGAAAAGATGCCTTTTGAGAAGTATATCGAAGGCGTGGTTGCCGCCGAAATGGATCCCAAATGGCCAAGGGAGGCCCTCGCGGCGCAAGCCATATTGGCCAGGACCTTTACCCTGGAGAGACTCCAACGGACGGGTGGCGTTAAGAAGCTCCACGGTACCGATGTTTGTACAAGCCACGAACACTTCCAAGCCTACGACGCGTCCCGGGTGAACTCGCTCGTACGGGCCGCAGTGAGGAGTACGAGGGGCAAAATTGTGACTTATAAAGGGAGGCCGATCCGTGCGTGGTTCCACTCCAGTTCCGGTGGTGTGACGGCTACACCGGCGGAGGGATTGGGCTTGCCCAACTCCGTGGCGCCGTATATACGGACGGTGAAGGATCCGGGCGCGGCCGGCAAGGAGTCGGCGTGGAAGGCCTCCTTTTCGGCTGCTGAGGTGGGCAGGGCGCTGAAGAAGATAGGGGGGTTCGACGGCGGGGAGCCCAGAAGTATCGAAATCGTGGAGAGAGGCCCGTCCGGAAGAGCCGTCACCCTTGACATTGACGGTAAAAAAGTCCCTGCACCTGCCTTCAGGACCGCCGTGGGACCGGACCGCATGTTATCAACGCTGCTCGACGGTATCTCAGTTAAGGACGGTAAGGTCATAATGAGCGGACGGGGTTGGGGCCACGGAGTAGGTATGTCGCAATGGGGAGCGTTACGGATGTCAAAACAAGGTAGTACGGCTGAAGATATCATCAATTACTATTACAAGGGCGTAAAGATCGAAAGGCGGTGGAGGTGATTCGAGTCGGCGCACATCGCATGTTTCGCTCTCTTCGGCATAGCATGTACTAGCCCGCCCTGAGGGCTTATCCACGTTGCCGGGGGGAGCGCTTATGGTCGAGGAGCGCGATAGAGGTTTCGAAGAGGGATATGAGCATCGAATCACCATCGAGAACCGTGAAGAGACGTTCATCACCGGTGTCGTCCATGTGTCAAGCTTCGATGACCAGGAGATCGTGATCGAAACGGAAATGGGAGTACTCGTCGTGCGGGGCGAAGACCTGCATATACGACAACTATCCCTTGAAAACGGAGAGTTCGCCGTCGAGGGACTGATACACGGGCTGGAATACCTCGAGGAGAAGGGGCGTATACCCGGCAGAAGTAAGCCAAAGAGTCTGATCGACAGGTTGTTCAGGTAAATTCGGAGGCTGATGACGGGGGGAGCCCCTTGTCCGTCTTGGAGATGCAAGCGTACGCCCTCGCCGTGGCTATCCTTTGCGGGATATCACTTGGCTTCCTCTTTGATGTATTCTTGGCATCGAAGTCCCCCGCTAAGAGAAGGGGGATCTTACGACACGTAGGGGACTTCTTGATCTGGCTCCCAGCCACGATCATTGTCCTTTTTTCGTTGATTTATGGGAACTGGGGTGAGATCAGGGTATTCTCTTTCTTGGGTATAGTTATGGGTTATTGGCTTTATAAAAAAATGGGTTCGCCCGTGCTATTTCCGGCAATGCAAGTTTCTTATAAGACGATGAGGAGAGTAAAGACCAAGGCGGGGCGTTCCGCAAAACGAGCCGGGGGATACATAGCCCGGTCGGCACAAAGAGCAGCCGGGGTGTTAGCTAATAGGCTTTGGGTCTGCAGGAAAAAGGAAGCCTTGGGAGAAGATACTAACGCGAACACGGCGACGGTGGGCGACGATGAGGCAAAAGACTCCACTTCTTCCCCGTGCATGGGCACCAGGCACCGAGGGGTATGAAATGAGATCAGGATCGGTTCGACCACGGAGAAAACGAAAGAATAGACCCCGTAAGGTCACGAAGTGGCAAAGCGGAGTACTTCGCACCGTCAAGATATGGGCTCTCTTGTTGATAATGGGATATGCCTCGTATGTTCTCATTAGCCAACAGATCGTGTATGGGTCTTTGAAAGCCCAAAAAGAAAGCCTCCTAGCGCAAATAGCGGTCGAGCGCGCCAATAGGGAAGTTCTCATGAAGCGAATAGACGCTTTGAGTAGCGACGAATATATCGAAAAAATCGCGAGGGAGCAACTGGGTTTGGTAAAACCTGGTGAGGTACCTTACGTGATCAGGGACGAGAATTCCGAAGGCCCCGAAAGCCCGGCAAACTCGGAAGGTCCAGAAATGCCCAAAAGATCGGAGAGCCTCGAAAGTCTGGAAAGCCCTGAAAGCCGTGAAAGGCCAGAAAACCCCTAACGTGCCCGAAGCTCCTAAAGTCCTGAGGAGCCTTGAGCCGTCTCAGTTGACACCGATTTCGGCCATCCCTTATAATGGTGGTGCGCTCACTGTAATCGCAGGGTAACCGGGGGGAATTGCCGCATAATGCCAACGGAGGCTGGCAGCATAGAAGTAGGCGACATTGCGGAGGGCGTGGTTACGGGCATAACGCATTTCGGCGCCTTCGTCCAATTGCCTAATGGAAAGACCGGTCTTGTGCACATTTCGGAAATCGCCGATGTCTTCGTAAAGGATATCAAGGACTTTGTAAAAGAACGAGACAAGGTGAAGGTTAAAATCCTGTCCATGGGACCCGACGGCAAGATCGCCTTGTCGATCAAGCAAGCACAGCCGTCGCGAAAACGCGACCCTTCGTTTGAAGATAAGCTGGCTCGCTTTATGAAAGAAAGCGATGAGCGACTTCAAGATCTACGGCGAAACACCGATGCCAAGCGCGGTGGGCGGGGGACAGGGCGCAGCCGGCATGAAAGCTATATATAATATAAAAAGTTGGTCAGTAGGTCTAAAAATCGAATATTACCCTGAAATCGTCCACTCGAGATCAGATCGCTGAGTAAAATCTTCTGGTTGCCGGCGAGACTAAAGTCGGCCATTACAGGTTGTGCCGGGGTGGCGGAACAGGCATACGCAAGAGACTTAAAATCTCTCGGGCGCAAGCCCATACCGGTTCGATCCCGGTCCCCGGCACCAGGTAAAATCGCTTCGTTCCGGTTGGCGAGACGCAATATGCGGAGTCGAGAAAATTGACGGGTTAGATATGTAAGAGTTTCCGGGTTTATGCCCGGAGTTTTTGTTGTTTCCGTTTCGTTGCTATCGTCAGGGATGGGGGTGAACGGTTCCATGAAACGGCAGTATAAGGAGAGCGCTTTATTACAATACATGGAAAACCAGGTGCCTGCCATGCTTTCCCTGTTGCAGGCGCTGGTGGAACTAGAGTCACCCAGTGGAGAGAAGGCATATATCGACAAACTTGTGGACTTTTTAGGTTGTCGATTCAGAGAGCTTGGGCTTTTGGTCGAAGTGAGGGAGGGTCCTTTAGGTAACCACCTCATCGTCACAAGAAATGCCGGTGATGAGAAGGCTGGTGACGAAAGGGCCGAGGACGAGAATGCTGGAGACGACGTCGATACCGGCGGTGTTCATGGTGGGCGTACGAGGGTTTCTGACGAGTCTGGAGGACGGTATGAGGCTCCCGGCGGCAAGCAGGGGCGAGGAGTCGGTCAGATACTTATACTCTGTCACGTGGATACCGTGTGGGACGCGGGCGAAATCGCAGACAGACCCTTTGAGGTAATAGGAGACAAGGCGTACGGACCGGGCGTGTTGGACATGAAAGGCGGCATCGTGCAAACGTATTTCGCCTTTAAGGCCCTAAAAGACCTGGGAATGAGAACAGGTCGCCGTATAAGGGCTTTATTCACACCCGATGAGGAACAAGGGAGCTCTTCCTCATATCCGATTATCGAAGAGGAAGCGCGCCAAAGCGCTTACGTTCTGGTACCGGAACCGGCTGCGGCTCCGAGCGGTGGACTTAAGACTGGGCGAAAAGGGATCGCCAAGTTTAAGGTCCATATCAGCGGGAGGGCCTCTCACGCCGGCGGTGATCCCCAAAGAGGCCGGAGTGCCATAGAGGAATTAGCCCACCAGATATTGAGGTTACACGCCCTTACGGATTATGAAGTAGGAACCAGCGTGAATGTGGGTGTGGTGCGCGGTGGCACCCGGTCGAATATAGTGGCGGCATCGGCGGAAGCCGAGGTGGACGTTCGGTTTTGTACCATGGATGAAGGCGAGCGGGTAAAAGAGGTGATAATGAATCTGTCGCCCGTGTTACCCGACATAGAAATATCGGTGACGGGCGGAATCGAAAGGCCCCCCATGACTCGGACACCCGAAGGGACGAGGCTGTTCCGGATTGCCAAGGGCTTTGCCCAGGATCTTGGGTTTGATGTATGCGAGGAATTCTCAGGCGGGGCGAGTGACGGTAATTTTACGGCGACAATGGGGGTACCGACGCTCGACGGGCTGGGGCCGGTAGGCGCGGGAAGCCATGCCACTAACGAGCATGTGGTAATCGCATCGCTGCCGCAACGTGCTGCTTTGATGGCCAAACTGTTAGCGGCCCTGTAGCCCTGGAGGCGACCTCGGCAACGTGGACTAACATCGAGAGTCGCCTACTGGCTCAGGCGCGGCAGATAGCCAAGACGCTCCTCGTAACGACGACTAATGTCGAGGCCGCCCTTGAAGATGAGAGCGAAGTCGATTGGAATTTTCTTGCCCATGGACTCGTCTTGGGTTGGGAGACCGATGGGGATTGCCCCTTTACCTCAGATAAATTGAATGAGGGAAGTCGGAATGGGAAAGACCAAATTATTGACCGTTAAATTCTATGTGTTATAATGGTCTTCGGCGACGCGGGGTGGAGCAGCTGGAAGCTCGTCGGGCTCATAACCCGGAGGTCGTAGGTTCAAATCCTACCCCCGCAACCAAGGCGGCGTAGCTCAGCTGGTCAGAGCATGCGGTTCATACCCGCAGTGTCACTGGTTCGAATCCAGTCGCCGCTACCAAAACCGATAGCAGCATTGATGGGCCATTAGCTCAGCTGGTAGAGCACCCGACTCTTAATCGGGCTGTCGAGGGTTCGAATCCTTCATGGCCCACCAATTTGTCCCTGCGTGGCCCCATGGTCAAGAGGTTAAGACACCGCTCTTTCAAGGCGGTAACAGGGGTTCGATTCCCCTTGGGGCCACCAAACGTTTATTTAGCAGGCACTTTATCGAAATGCTCCTGGCATGAAATGGATCCATAACGGTGGCCGAACCGTGAAGTACGGTGTACCTAGAACGCAGTTTTCGAGACACCGTACCTTCCAAAAGTGAAAGGGCGGTAACCAAAACCGGACCATCGCATCCCCTAACCGAAAATCGGTGACGGAAACCCTCCCTTCGCCGGAGACGGCGGAAAGGAGGGTTGTTTCATGGGTCGGCTCCTGAAGCTCGCTCCGAAGGTCACGACTTGCTGGGATGATGTCGCCGACTACTTCCTTCTGTTCAAGAGGTCCCAGGGAGTCTCCCAAAGGACCCTCGAAGATTACTCCTACCACCTGAGCTTGTTTCTCAGACGTGCGTCCCTCGCCGACATTCAAGACTACGAGTCCCTCCGTGCGTCCGTCTTGAGGTACTTCGCCGACGGTTCTTCTCTGGCACCGGCGACCTTCAACACGAGGCTCAAGATCTTGAGGTCCTTTTTCTCCTGGTGCGTCTCGGAAGGGTACATCCCCGCCAACCCCGTCGAGGGGATCAAAAACAGAAAGTGCGGGGAGACACCCAGGGCGGCGGGGGAAGACACCCTCAGGAGACTCCTTTCACTCCCCGACGTGAGGACTTTCGCGGGATTGAGGGATCGTGCACTCCTCATTCTCACCCTGGACACAGGCATACGTCCGAAAGAGGCCTGCGGACTGAGGATAGGCGACTTCGACCTGAGGGGGCTTGAAGTGACGATCCCCGCGTCCGTGGCGAAAACGAGGGTTTCGAGAACCCTTCCCATCTCCCCGGTGACGGCGGATGCCGTCGGAAAGCTTATCTCGGCCAGGCACCCTTCGTGGGACGATGCGGTTCCCGTCTTCTGCACCGAAGACGGAAAGACCATGACCCACAACGCGTGGGACAGGAGGCTTCAGATTTACAGCCAGAGACTCGGGGTCAAGGTGCGTCCGTACGACCTGAGGCATTCCTTCGCGTTGATGTTTCTGAGGAACGGCGGGAACGCCTTCTCCCTCCAAAAGACCTTGGGACATTCAAGCATGGCTATGACGAGGAGGTACGTCGCATTGACCCAAAACGACCTTCGGGAACAGCACTCTAAGGCGTCACCCCTAAACACCTTGCTACCCAGGAGAAGCCGCGTCCGCAAGGTGAAGGAGACGACCCTTGATGATTGCAGAAAGGGGGTGTAAACCGAAAAAGTTTACAAAAGGGGGTGTAAACAAGCACTGCGGGTGAAAAAGCGTCCG
>DUSP01000171.1 GCA_012842575.1 Clostridia bacterium | reverse complement strand
TTGGCTTGTACGACAGGCTAGTGTTCGAGGTGGAGGCTCTTTACGCAAAGACGCCGCATGGTGCCATAGAGATTCGGCTCAACTTTGGCGAACTCGCTGTACCTGAAGACTACGTGAAATGCCAGCCGGGCGATCTGGTTGGCGAGCCAGAAGTTGCGGTCGACCTTGTCCGGAGAACCGCCGAGGTCAAGTTTCCGTCGGATTTCCTCATGCATTTCCAGCAGCCCGAAAACACCGGTGAGAGGCTGGTCCTCCGCGGCATTGCGAAAGCCCTTGTCAGCCTGCACCAAGGCGTGACGGGTGCTGTTGATGAGACCGTCCTTTGTGATCTAATGAGCAAGGTAATCGGCGACTCGGGTATGCGTGTTCTCCATTTGTTCCGTACGCACTACCCCATTGAATACCTGCTATCGCGGCCAGACCAGAGACCGATATTTCTCGCCCGTGAGGACTTTGTCTTTTCCAAGCTCAGGCTGTCCGAAGGGGGTACGGTAGCGCGGCCCGGCACTAGCATCAAGTCGAAGTGTGAGTGCAACCAGTTCCTGCACAGGCTCGTAGACAAGGTCTGGAATCAGCTCCGGAACCTGTTGCACCAGTTCGATAGGGCATCTGTGATTCGCGAGGTGCTCCGGGTACATGAGGCCGTTATTCAGGACCGTGACCAATGGCGCCGTACCGCGCAGGCAGTCCTTGCTTTTTATAAGCCAGGGGAGGATGTCTTCGCTGTTGCGCAAGAGCGCGAGTCGCATCGGGGCGATGTTGCCTTGGCGGCACGCACTATCTTGGAAATGGCCATCTGTGAATGTCCAAACGTAGGCGGTCGCCAGCTGTCCCGGTGGGATCTGGATGAGCTACTGGCTAAAGCGGCACTTCTGGTTGAGGTCGCGACGGACTCCGACGCGATCCACAATGACCTGGTGGAACCCCGAATCGACTTACACCCAAATGGTGAGTACACGATCGATCGAGGTTTCCACAGCACCGTCATCAAGCCGTTCTTGACCGCTTACTTCCGCGAACAATTCGAAGGGGCGGCAGGGGAATATGCAAAACTGTACCGAAGCGAGCCTCCCGGCGAACGAGTGCGAGCTGATGAACTCTTCTCTGCTGATTTCATTCGGGCGTTTCGGATTGAGTTCGGTCTAACGTTGGACGAGGCGATAGATGGTCTAGCGGCGCTCATGGACTTGGCAGTTGAGCGTGATAGTGTTGTGGTTGAGACAACGCTGGGCGACCTCAAAGCGAGGTTGGCTGGGGCTCGCGGCATGTCACCTAATGCCTGCGAAGCATTCATTCGCACATTTAGCATATTCCACCGTCCTGCATGGGATGAGCCCCCGCCTGGATTTACAAAAAAAGACCTGTATCCCTGGCGGTTCCGCCGTAGGCTTTCCGTAACAGCCAGACCTATTCTTGTTTTCGGGAATCAAGAGGACGACAAAGTGTTCTTCGGGGCCGGTACATTGAGGCTTGGAGTAGGAAATCTATTGGAAAGGTCAGAGACAGGACATTTGCCACAGGAGTTTTTCTCCTCTCAGGACATGAAACGATACATCGGGATGGTAAACAACGAGAGAGGCCGCGCATTTGCTTGGTTGGTTGCTGGTCAACTTCGTGACAAAGGTTGGCAGACGCGTAACGAAGTACCGATGACCGAATTGGGCGGTCCGATGGAGCTTGGCGATGTTGATGTTTTGGCGTGGAGACCAAGCGGCGAAATTCTGCTTGTCGAGTGTAAGCGCTTGCAACTTGCTCGGACTGTCGCCGAGATTGCCGAAGTCTGCCGCCGCTTCCGAGGAGAAGCGATGGATGAGTTAGATAAGCATATCCGGCGTGTTAACTGGATAAGGGCCAACCCTGCCAGCCTCCACCGTATTGTCGGATTCGCGCCGAATCCGGCTCGAATCGATGACAGGCTTGTGACTAACACGCACGTACCGGTGATGTACCTGACTTCGTTACCGATCGAAGCTGAGAAGATCGGTCCGCTGACCGTAGGATACCCAAGAGGCGAGTTTTAGATGTGTTCCTGGGCAGTCGAATAGTGATACAGTAAGAATCTAATGGCCACGCTTGCCGCTACTGCACTTGCCGCCAAACAGATTCCCATAATGTGCGACATATCCGGGATGCCTCCCCTTCTGCCAAGAGACATCTTCTAGGCTATCCAATAATTTCACTGAGGAAAACTGTTGGTATATCACTATAAACGTGATATTATATCACTATCCACGTGATATAATATCACAGAAATAGTGAGCATCGACGGAGGAACGATTATGACCAGAGGCCTATTCCCCCTTGGCGGCCCTGTTGCCAAGGAAGACCTTGTGGGCCGGGAAGATTTCATAGTCTCTTTAGTAAACCGGCTTTCAGAAGGGCAAAACGTGATGCTGGCCGGACCACGGCGGATTGGCAAGACATCTTTGGCCCATGAAGTCTTGCGCAGGCTGAAAGACAAGGGAGCTTATACCGCCACGGTAGACTTCTTCCGGTTCTCCGGCAAGCGGGATTTTGCTACCGGCTTGATTGACGCATGCCTTGAAAACAGGACTGGAATCAGTAAAACCTTGAGCATCATACGGGATCGGGCCAAAGCCCTGGCCGGGGGAGCGCAGTTTGCCATCAAACTTAACGACCTGGAGATTTCCTTTGGCTTTCCCGAGAAAAGATCAGATGATGAACTCCTTGACTACGCCCTGCGGCTCCCGGGTATTCTGGCCGACAAGGATCAGAAACTCATGGTAGTCATGTTTGACGAGTTTCAGGACGCCACCAGGGTGACAGACCCGGAAATTTTTAAGCGGATGCGTGCCCATTTCCAGACGCAAAAGGGCGTCGCTTACCTCTTTTTGGGATCCAAGGAAGGCATGATGCAAACCCTTTTCAATGAGAGGAAGGAAGCGTTTTACCGCTTTGCCGTCATGCTACCGATTCCCGGCATAGATGAAGAGGATTGGGCGCCCTATATTGCTCAAAAATTCTCCTCCCGGAACATTCAGGTTGATGAGGACGCGGTTAAAGAGATTGTTCGTCTTTCCGGCGGGCACCCGCAGGATACGATGTTCCTCTGCTCGGAAGTTCATTACACCCTTTTAGAAACGGGAGATAATGTCCTTACACACGACTACGTGCGGTTGGGATACAGCCGGGCAATGTTGGCTCTCGCTCCAATCTTCGATGAAATACTAGATGATTTGAGCACTCGCCCCCAGGTACGGAGGGTCCTGCACCAGCTTGCGGCGGGCGAAAATGCCTACCAGGAGGGTATCCATCCTAACAAAGTGAAGCGGGCCATTGACCATCTGATTGACAGAGCGATTATTGAAAAAACGGCTCGGGGGACCTACGTTTTTGTGGAGCCAATGTTCCAACAGTATATTTTGGAGCAGTTCCAGTAGAACCTGGGCGTGCAGATTATACCTTTCGGAGACGGCCTGATAAGCCGCTGTCGCCCCGGAATGAAACGTGATATATTTAACGTGATAAGTAACGTATTCAGTTGGGGGATTTCTAATGGGCCCTGAAAGGATGGTGAAATCTGATGGGGAGTTTTAATCCTGACCTCAACCAGGTGATTACCCGTACTCTGGCCGAGGGCGGCTTTGCTTCTGAGAAGGAGGCCACACGCGAAATTTCCCTAATGGTTGCTCTTTCCAAGATTAGTAAGTATGAACGCGAGTGTGCGAAGTTCAGAAAGAAATACGGCCAATCGTTCCAAGAATTTCAACGTAAGGTAAATGGTACTGTTGGAGCAGAAGTCTTTGCCGAAGAAGACGACCTAATGGACTGGGAGTTTGCCGAAAATGCCCTGGCTTCGTGGCAGAAACGTTTAGAGGTTCTAAGAAATGCCTATCGGTAATATATTGAAAACTTTTGCGGATATCATTTCCCATCTAGAAGTGCTGCGTTTCGAAGTTGAAGGGGACGACAGTGCCCTTCAGTTAGTAATTACCTTCAATGACGGAAGTAAGTTATATGCACGAGACTATATATTTGGCGCCCAAAAGCGTAAATACTCCTATCACTGGCAGGATAAGAAGGGCGCGTTACTTGTACGATGGGACAACGCGCCGCATTGGCCGGAGATAGAAACCCACCCCCACCATAAGCACGTTCATTTCGGAAACAACGTGTTGGCCTCTTACGAAACTGATTTAATCGAAGTACTTGCAGCCATTCGGGCTTTGATAAAGGGTTGAGAGACCTTAAGTTGGTGCCGTTGATGCGCCTCACCGGCGGTATGCGAAACGAGACAAAGTATCGGGAAAGATGCAATCTCACTGCGGTGGCTTAGATTGGCTTACTCCGGCCAAGGCTTTAGGAACCCGCAAGATAATCCTCCCAGAGTCGCCTCACCGCAGTAGGCAGGTTCATCTCCGGTAGGAGGCGCCGAATTTCTTCCTTATCGAGTTTCGCGACATCCTCGGCCCTTCCGTAGGTAAGGACCTGCTCGTAATAGCGCTTCCTTTGGTCC
>DUSP01000187.1 GCA_012842575.1 Clostridia bacterium | reverse complement strand
TGATATGATGGCTCTGGAACGACATTGACGCAGGTTCCCTTTGGCGCAAAAAGTTCGAGTCAGGGATGGTCGTCAACGGCAAATTATCTTAATTCCTAGTAGACTTCTTCTTTGTCCAATATTGACATTCATAGTAATACGCATTACTATTGTATCAGAAATTTATCCACTATTACCTGTGGTTACCATATATCGGCATATATCGGGAGGTGCCTTGCATGTCCATTATGAGATGGCATCCGTGGAGGGAGCTCTCGGTAATACGAGACGAGGTCAACAGGCTATTCGAAGAGCTCGGCCGATTTCCGAAAGAGACCGCGTTCACCGCAGGTATGCCTGCCGTGGATCTCTGGGAAACGGATAAGGACGTGATGGTTACCGCCGAGCTCCCGGGTGTGGACCCGGACAACGTCGAAATAAACGTGACGGAGAACACCATAAGCATATCCGGAGAAACGAAGATCGAAGAAGAGGTCAAAGAAAGAAACTTCATCAGGAAAGAACGCTCCTACGGGAAGTTCTCAAGAAGCCTGTCACTTCCCGTTCCAGTAAAGCCGGATGAGGCGGAGGCGTCGTTCAAAGACGGTATACTGGAGATAAGACTCCCTAAGGCCCAACAGGCGCGTGTACGCTCGATAAAGGTCAAGCGCAAATAGAAAAAGCGCTTAGGGTCTGAGGATGTACCTAGCTGGAACGAGAACGAGACAGAAAAAGAGCGCCCCAGAGATAAGTGCCCTAGAGGCTTCCCGGGGTCTTTCTGGGGCGCTCAATGATATTTGAGCACGAAAGATCTATTTTCAAAAGATCTATCTTCAGTTTGAAGCCGGCAAGCAACGGGCTTTCCAGTGTTGTGCCCAGTGGGCATACCTGTACAGTTATAAGCTCTCTACCGGTGCGCGAGATCAGCGCATAAATGAGCTTGCATAGCCACGCACGTCGAGGGAGAGTCGGGAGGGAGGTCGGTCGCACTCCTTATCGACCACCTCTTTCTCCTTCTCCCGAATATGTCTATTATCCCAGCGTTGGTCGTCGGTCCCCTTGTGACCTGTGTTCGCGCCTGGTCATAATCACACTCAACCCCCATCCTCATTTTACCAAGAAGGCTTAACGGACAACGAATTCGGCCAAGAGTATCCCCTATTTCTGCAGGGAGTTCCAAGCCCTCCGTCGAACCACCTTTTCCGTTGGAGGTGGGGAGCTTTGGATCCGAAGACCCTGGTCCGTTCTCTCCGCTCGGGGCACTGCCTCTTCTTGAAAGAGGTTTTTGACCCATCGGTCGAATTCGAGGTCGAATTCTTCAAAAGGGCGCAAAAACGGAAAACTAAATGCCTATACATAGGCCCCAAGAAGCGCTGGGGACAGATCGCGGGTCGTCTTGACCCCGGAAGCATTCTCTTGCACGGTCGTCCCGATACTTTCTACCTGGACAGTGGCGTTTTCGACAGGAATGCTATCTGCACCAAGTGGCGGAACATGGCAAGGGATTGCCTCCGAGATGGTTATTCCGGCCTGAGCGTCGTGAGCGAGGTTCATTACCTCGGTAGCCAAGTTCCCCTTACAGATCTGTTATCCTATGAAACCGAAGTGCACGTGGTACTTGCAGGGCTTCCGATAACAGCGATATGTGTCTACTCTATAGAGTCCCTTTCCCCCAAAGATTTCGAAGTCCTCAGGCTTCATCATGGGGAAGTAGTCCTAAGGGTGGACAACGGCTCCTACTGCTTAATATCGAGTCTTGCCCGAGATAACCTCGCCATGCTTCTCCAAGAGACCATTAAGAACAAGGCATTGGCGGCGCGGAGGAACAAGGAGATTTTACTCGTCAATGAGATGCTCGGGTCGGCTTTACTTGACGCCGCTACACTGAAGACAACCCTTCAGGGCGAGGGATGGGGCAGCCTGATAAGGACTCTTTTACCAAGGGTTGCGAGTTTTATCGGGGCCACCGCCGTCGTGCTTTGCCTTGAGGCTGAGAATGAGGGGTTTATCGTCGGGTCGTCTATCGGACTATCTAAAGAAAATGAAGAGAACATCAAAAAGTTCGCTTATGACCGAAGGGCGACCGGCTCACCAATGCTTATCCGTGACGTTTCAGGCTCCGGGGCCATCCATTTGGATGAAAAGACCGCGGTAACCCTGTTGGGCGAAGATCTCTTGGGCAATGGATCCCGTAAGGTCTTTCTGTTTAAGCCTTCCTTTGATGACGGTATTCCACGGTTCATGATCGTCGTTTTTGACGCCGATGACCTCTTAGTACCAGCGTCGAACCTCATAAGCCAGGAGCTGCTGGATGGGTTGTTTCTGTATCTTATCGCGGCCATCAAGGCGCAACGGGAATCTTCGAGATATGCCGTGAAGAAGGCGTTAGAAGTGGAGTCGAGGGTTGCAAGCCTTATAAACCGGAGCATCCGACACGAGATCAACAACCTCCTTCAAGTCATATCAGGTAACGCCCAACTCTTGATGTTGCGGGGCTCAAAAGGGGCTGACGCTGGCGAAATAGCAAAGAAGATATTGTCTGCGGTATGGGAAGCGTCGGCCGTCACCAATCGCATGAACCGGCTCACGAGGATCGACGGTATCCGCAATTTGATACCCGTAAACCTCACCAAAGCGGCCCGGGATGCTGCCTGGATTTTTGAGTCCAATGGCAAACCCGAGGCGGGTCGAAACGAAGGACGAAACCCAAGCCACGTGGTCCTCCGAACGGATACGTCCCGCAATATCATGGTGATGGCAGACAGGGTCGAACTGGAAGCCGCCATAGTGAGTTTGACGACAAGCGTCGCTGAGGGCATGCCACAAGGCGGAAACATCATCATCAGCGTAGAAGAGGGAATGGATGGAAGGGCCAACCTCACCGTACTCGGGGATAGCCCAGGGTTGCCACTCGATGAACCCGACGAGGGACTGAATTCCTCTGTTACCGCGACTCCGACGAATCGTACAGGATTCTGGCTTGGTATAACACGACAAATAGTGTTGGACTACGGGGGCGAAATGGAGGTTTCGAACAAGCCTGACGGGAGTCCGTTTATCACCGTACGTTTACCGGTCCTTAGAGTTTAAACGGGGACTGAAAGGGAGTGGAGATCGTCCAGGTCTCCGCGACCGTCCAAGTCCTTAGAGTTTAAACGGGGACCGAAAGGTTACTCCTTCCAGTTTCAAAGTCCTCTAGCCTGGCCGCCCGGTCTTGAGTCTAACTTGAGTCTAAAAAGGACAAGGGGGCATTAAGCCATTCACTACTGGTAGTGGACCGCATCATCCTACGTCCTTAGAGTTTAAAGAGAGACCGGGCCTTACTCACTCTAAGATGTTCGCAGCCTCTACTCCAAAACTCTGGGTTTTCTGCAGATGTAACCTATGCTTTCGCCGGCCAGGCAGCCCCACTCGAAAAGTCTGGGTTTTTGGGATAGCGAATGTGAAAAATATCACGATCACATATTGAATACCCAAGGCTTCAGTGGTATAGTGAGTATGGGTTTAGATTGTGAAACATTTCACGGGCTCCTCCCAGTTGGAGTGGGCGTCGAAAAAGGCGGGTAAATGAAATGGTGATCTCCGTTTGTGTGGGAAGCTCGTGCCACCTTAAGGGGGCGTACGAGGTCATCACCATCCTGCAGGGGATAATCGAGCGTACAGGTCACGAAAAGGACATTACCCTGAAAGGCGAGTTCTGTCTAGGCCGTTGCTCTGAGGGAGTCACGGTGGTGATCGACGGGGAGATCGTGTGTGGGGTATCGCCGGATGAAGTACCGGGCATTTACATGGAGAAAATACTGCCCCGGTTGGAGGAAAAGCGGCATGTCTGTGATAAGCATCAGCGAGGTTAAATGCAAGGACTGCTACAAGTGCGTACGAGCGTGTCCTATGAAAGCCATCAAGATAGAAAGTGGTCACGCTCATATCATCGAGGAACGCTGTATTTCCGACGGCCATTGCCTTAACGTATGCCCGCAGGGTGCGAAGCGGGTGGCAAGCGATCTCGATCGTGTCAAGGAGTGGCTGAGATCGGGCTTAGCCGTGGGAGCGAGTATCGCCCCTTCCTTTCCGGCTTTCTTCGGGATCGACTCTGCGACCTATCTGGTCAGGGCACTAAAGGCAAAAGGCTTTAAGCTGGTTCAGGAAACGTCCGTCGGAGCGGAATTTGTGGCCAGGGAACACAGACGACTCATCTCTATCGCTCCCTACTCGGCAGATGGCCGTCGCCTGCCGCTTTTGTCCAGTTCTTGTCCAGCCGTCATCAATTTGATCGAGAAACACTACCCGGAGGTAATTTCACAGGTGGCACCGGTGGTTTCTCCCATGGTGGCGCACGGAAAATACATGAAGTCCATAGCCGGTCGCCCCGATAAAGTCGTTTTCATAGGCCCCTGCGTGGCAAAACGCGACGAGCTCGGCCGGGAGTGTAACACCATTGGAAAAGAGGCGGCGGTCGACGCCGTTTTGAGTTTTCCCGAAGTGGAAAAATGGTTGGGAATGGATCTTTGCGGGTCCCAAGAACAAGGCGGCGACACCGCGATTACAGACGCCGCGATTACAGAGGAAGGGACGATCGCAAAACGGTTAAGCAGAGGGCCAGTCAGCGGAGGCCCACTCAGCGGAGGGCCAGACGACCTCAAAAATGTCAAGAAGATAGGGTGTTTCGATGGGCCTTTACCTTGTTGGGCCAAGACGTTTCCTGTGACAGGTGGTCTTCTCAAAACGGCCGCCCTTGATACGGACATGACCTCAGAGGACGTGCTTACGGTCTGTGGGGTCACGGAGTGTAAAGAGCTCTTGGAGGAAATAAGGTCAAAAGACGGATTTGCCCGTTACTTCAATAAGACAAAACTGATTGAACTCATGGCCTGCCCGGGCGGGTGCATTTCGGGGCCGCACATGAAGGGCGGGGTTTCGGCGGTCTTGCGGCGTGCTCTAGTCTTGGGTTACGCGGTCCCAGGTTCTTCCGAGGAGTTCTGGGACAGGGAATACGAGGAGAGAGGGCTTGATCTGTCCGTGGCCTTCTCCAACAGGTGCGTCAGTTACCC
>DUSP01000127.1 GCA_012842575.1 Clostridia bacterium | reverse complement strand
TTGGCCGCTTCGCTTCCACCAGACGGTGAGAGCGACTTAGAGGCGGCCACGATCCCTTCCTTCACGCGGTCCATGGGTAAGGGTACCCCGATTACGCCGGTGGAGGCCACCGCCACTTGTAACGCATCGATCCCCAGACACGAGGCGGTCTGCCGGGCCATCTCCAGGGCGTCCCCCATGCCCCTTTTGCCCGTGCATGCGTTGGCGTTCCCGCTGTTTATTACCACCGCCCGTAAAGTGTTCCCGGCCTCCACTCTCTCTTTGGTGACGAGGACGGGAGCCGCCTTCACCTTGTTCTTCGTGAACACTCCCGCCGCTATACAATCGGTCTCTGAATACAGCATGGCCAGGTCGGGCTTTTCCTTCTTGATACCACAATGGACGCCCGCTGCGAGAAACCCGCCCGCCACGGTCACACCGCTTCTCTCATAAGCCCCCATACCCGTATGAGCCCCTATACTGGTGCCGCTGAGTCCCGTTTCTTTCGCATCGCCAAGACCCGCTTCTTTGGGGTGATGCAAGACCTTCCCTTCTTTATCCGATCCTCTATACGACAACGCGCGACCTCCTTTTCACCTACCGAAACAATGCCTTCGCGGATAAATTGGTACAGGCGATAGCTCTTAGTCTTAGCCTGGGATGGTATGCTGTGTCACTCAATGCTTCACGGATAAATTGGCACGGGCGATAGACCCTCGGTTTCCGGAAAGCCCATGAGAACATTCATATTCTGAACCGCCTGGCCTGCGGCCCCTTTAACGAGGTTATCGATGACCGAAACCACCACCAACGTGGACGTTCTTGAGTCGAACTTCAGTCCGATGCGGCAGAGGTTGCTACCGAGCACGTCCTTTGTTTCGGGCGCTTCGGGAGGGCCCTGGATGTCGGCCCTCTGTGATGTGCCAGCCTCGGCACCAGACGCGGCGTTCCCGGTTCCGAGGACGTCTATAAACGGGGCGTCCTTGTAGAAATCCCGGTAGAGTTCCAAGATGCGGTATTCCAGCTCGGACGCGGCAACAGTGGAATCACGCAAGTACTCTCCGAGTTGGTGACGATCGCCGTGTCTTGGCTCAGGTACGGGAGGAGAGGTCGAATCCATAGGCACGTAGATGGTGCTGAGGATCCCGCGTATCATGGAGCAAAGGTGGGGCGTAAAGCTTATGGTGACATTCTCCCCGGCCAGGCTTGACAACTCCCGCTCTATCTCCGGTACGTGGCGGTGGGTGCCGCCAACGCTATAGGCCGAGATGTTTTCGTTAACCTCGCAGAAATGCGTCTTGAGTGAAACCCCCCTTCCGGCTCCCGAGACGCCTGACTTGGAGTCGACGATTATGCCCCGCTTTGGAGCCAATCCCGAACGCGCCAGGGGTGCAAGTCCCAAGATGACGCTGGTGGGATAGCATCCCGGGTTCGCCACAATCCCGCCTGCTTTCTCCCCCAATCGTCGTATCTCATCCCGCCGAACTTCGGGTAAACCGTACACCGCGCGCTCGAGGAGGTCGGGACAGGCATGCTCGAGACCGTACCACGCCCGATAGGAACCCGCGTCCTTCAGACGGAAATCCGCTCCCAGGTCAATCATGTACTTCCCTGCCTCTACGACCTTCCGGGCAATTCCCATCGCATGGCCGTGCGGAAGAGACGTAAAGATTACGTCTGCCTCTTTCAGAGCTTCATCCGCCTGATGTCCCAAGAGTTTCGGCGGGAGGCGGTGTCCGAGCGGGCGTAAGTGTGGGAACACTTCCTGTATGCTCTTTCCCTCGTAGGAGTCGCTGGTGATGCCGACGATCTCGACCTCGGGGTGTAGGGCGAGGATCCGGACGAGTTCGACCCCGGCATAACCGGTAGCCCCGATAATGCTCACACGGACTTTATCCATTTTGATTAACCTCCGAAGGCCTCCTAAGTCAAGGCAGATGTCTATAATTATAACTATGCTTGTATATTTATACAACCCACTTCCAATCACATTTCCAATCACATTTTTCCTCAGGCGGCGAAACGCCGACCAACGCAACTTAATTTCCATAGTAAGATTTATAATAGCGCTGGGTAAGGCAGACCTGCCGCGGACTCGAATGCGCGGGCGTAACAGGAGGGAATACAAGCCCGTCCGTGGAAGATTTACCCCAGAAAGGAGACCACGCGTTCATGACATCCGGGAAAAGCGCACTATCAGAAGAGGGTTACTCCCGCATTCTTTGGGCATCGAGGCGGATGCCGGTGCTGGACTCAATAAAGAAGAGGTGGGCTAAGGAAAAGCCCCTCACCGGCATACGAGTGGGAGCATGCCTTCACGTCACCACCGAAACGGCCAACCTCGTCCTCGCCATAAAAGAAGGGGGCGGAGAGGTGTTCCTATGCGCCTCAAATCCTCTGAGCACGCAGGACGATGTAGCGGCCGCCCTAAGGGATTTAGGCGTCCCGACCTTCGCCGTACGCGGGGAGGACAGGAACACGTACTTTGACAACATTCGCAAGATCATCGACAAACGCCCTCAATATACCATGGATGACGGAGCGGATCTGGTGAGCACCTTGCATTGCGAGCGCCAAGACGTCCTGGAGGGGGTAATAGCCGGGACAGAAGAGACCACCACAGGCGTCATACGGTTGAAAGCCATGGCGCGGGAAGGGGTCCTTCGTTACCCCATAATCGCAGTAAACGACGCCATGACGAAATACCTCTTCGACAACCGCTATGGAACCGGACAATCTTCCATAGACGGGATCCTCAGGGCTACCAACTGCCTCATTGCGGGGAAAGACATCGTGGTGGCCGGTTACGGTTGGTGCGGCAGGGGTATAGCGAAAAGGGCGCAGGGGATGGGGGCGAGGGTCACCGTGGTCGAAGTGGACGCCATCAAGGCTCTCGAAGCCGCAATGGACGGTTTTCGCGTGGCAACCATGGCCGAGGCGGCACCATACGGGGACATATTCATTACGGCCACGGGCAACATCCACGTTATAAGGGACGAACATTTTGCCCTCATGAAAGACGGGGCGATTCTCGCCAATTCCGGCCATTTCAACGTTGAAATAGACGTACAAGCCCTCGAGGGGTCAGCGCTTTCGAAGCAAAGGATTCGTGAAAACGTGATCGAATACACCATGGCTGACGGGCGTAGGCTCCTTCTCATCGGTGAGGGCAGGTTGGTCAATCTCGCTGCAGCCGAAGGCCATCCCGCAGAAGTCATGGATATGAGCTTCTCGAACCAGGCCCTGACGCTCGAATGGCTGGTCAAGTCCAAGCCCTCGCTCCCGTGTGACGTCTGCCGGGTTCCTGAAGAGATCGACAGAGAAGTCGCCGCCCTGAAGCTCTCCAGTATGGGATTCGGCCTTGAAGCTCTCACGGAAGAACAACAGCGGTATCTTTCGTCCTGGAGATAGGAGTGCCTCAAAAGCCTCCTCTTGGGCCGAGGACGGTTCGCTTGCGCTTGGGCTTGTAGAACAGGGCAAGGCGTTCCTCGCACGGATCTATGGCATTGTAGTGTAGTGAAAGCCTTTTTCAGAAGTTCCCGTTAGAAGGAGATAGAGCGCGTGTTTTCGCCAGGGGAATTCCGCCTCGACGGGCGGACCGCCATCGTCACCGGTGCAAGCCGCGGTATCGGGGAAGAAATCGCGTTGGGCCTTGCCGCGGCGGGGGCGCGGGTGGCCCTCGTATCCAGGACCGTTTCCGGTCTGAAAAGAGTGGAAAGGACCATCAAAGAGATGGGTCAAGAAGCACTGGCGGTACCCGCGGACGTGTCCGACGAGAAGGGTTCGGAGGAGGCTTTTTTGCTGATAACGGAGCGAGTGGGACCCCCGGATGTACTGGTAAATAACGCCGGCATTAGCCCCGTGCTGAAGTCCGCCGAGAAACTTACCTCTTCGGAGTGGGATGAAATCCTCGCGGTCAACCTGCGTGGTCCTTTCTTATGGTCGCGCATGAGTGCCAGGTCCATGATCGAGCGGGGGCGCGGGGGTTGTATCATAAACGTGGCTTCCATAGGAGCCATTGTCGGCCTTCGGGGCCTCGCAGCTTACTGTGCGTCTAAGGCGGGGCTCGTGGCGTTCACCAGGGTGGCGGCGATAGACTGGGCGAAGTACGGTATAAGGGTAAATGCCGTGGCTCCCGGATACACCGCCACGGACATGACATCCGGAGTACGCAAACACCCCCATATAGCAGAAGACCTCATGAGGAGAACGCCCATGGGAAGATTTGCGCAGCCCCACGAGATCGTGGGGGCCGTGGTATTTTTGGCTTCTGACGCGGCTGCCTTCATAACAGGACAGGTGATCCCCGTTGACGGTGGATGGACGGCTTCCTGACCTGGGATATAGAGCGTATTGTAGATCTGGAAACGGAAACGGTCCCCGATATAGGCGGTCTTCGCCTCTAAGGAGCGGTCTTCCCGGTCATCGGGAGATACCATGAATCTGACGGGGCGCGAATGCTCCTGTGTCCGAAAAGCGCATCGTCGTGACTTGGTCAAGAGTGTACGGTGGATACTAACGAGGATTAGGTGGTGAGACTTCGTTGGACGCTGAGGCCAGAAGAACAGCCATACTGGAGTGGCTGCGTTCGACAGCACATCCCATTACCGGAACCGAGATGGCATCTAAGATGAAAGTATCCCGCCAGGTAATCGTACAGGACATAGCGCTCCTCAGAGCGGCAGGACATCCGATAATCGCAACCCCGCAGGGTTATACCGTAAGCGTTCCCTCTCCTTCCCCCGGAATAACGAGGCTAATCGCCACCAAGCACGGACGTGAGGAAGTCGAGGACGAGCTCATGACGATAGTCCAAGAAGGGGTCTCGGTAATCGACGTCATCGTAGAACATCCGATATACGGACAACTGACGGGGGCTTTATACCTAGACGATCCCTCCGATGTAAAGGAATTCATGCGTCGCTTAAGCGAATCCGGGGCGAAACTTCTGTCATCCCTCACGGAAGGTGTTCACCTCCATACGGTCAGAGCGGTTGACAACGAGGCTATAGAGCGTGCCGAGCGCGAACTCTCCAAAAAAGGATATCTCCTCAAGTAGAGCCCGAGAACCAGCACCAGTATAAGTAAAAACTGCGCGATTTTTTGCGACCTAATATGACTGTTGACAAGACACCTGTCAAGGCATAGAATTTTCGTAAAACCTCAATAACGTAAAAAGAACGTAAAAAGTATGACTAGCCGTACCACGAAAAGCGTAACTGGCTACGCGTTCCCAGTAAAGAATGGCGTAGAACGCGGTGGGCGGCCGACGGAATCGAAGCGTCTGTTCTTGCGAAGAGGCTATCAGGTCTTAGGAGGTAGTGAATGATGAACAGAACCCACGAAACCGTATATGCTTCGCTGTTGACGGCTTTGGCCTTGGTAATACCGCTGGCTTTCGGTGGCGTCTTAGGGGTGTACCTTCCGCCTTTTTCCGCGACGCTTGGCTCTCATGTCCCTTTGATGCTGGCGATGCTCATAAGCCCTTACACCGCCGTGATAGTGGGAGTCGGCTCGGCCCTCGGTTTCCTCATAAAACTGGGGCCGGCCATCGCGGCGAGGGCGCTGATGCATTCGGCGGTGGGTTTCGTAGGAGCAGTAGCTTATAGGAAAGGCTTTTCCTACTGGCAGGCCTTGCTCATCGCCCTGCCGGTTCATGCCGTCCTCGAGGCCCTAATTGTCTTGCCTTTTGGATTCACCCTATATAATGCCGGGGTCGTAGTCGGCGTCGGCACTGCGCTGCATCACGTGGTAGACGCGGGTATCTCGGTCCTGGTTTTCGAGGCATTGAGGAGAGTGGGGATACTCCGCGGGGCCGCCGCAGAAGCCAGATCAAGGTGAGAGTATCACTTATTTGTCGTCACTCCCAGGAGCAGCTCGACCATGTGAAGCGGCAACAGGCAGAGTGAGCGGCTATCACTTATTTGTCGTCACTCCCCGTTCCGGGGAACGACTCTTGGGCCAGAATGTGCTCCGACGATAAGGATTCTTCGGCCAGGATACTCTCCGACGACTGGGAATGGTCATTGGTCTTGGGCTTATCACCGTTTGAAGTCCTGGCATTTACGAGCGAATTGATGAATAAGCGCACGAGCTTTTCCTGTCGCTCCATTTGGCGTTGTTTGCGCTTTAGGTCAGAGCGGGAAAACCTAAGGAGCGCCCGTTGCCTCATTTTGCGTCGGGCGCCCTTTTTTTTCGCGTTCATATACCGTCTCCTGAACCAAAAGTCGATTACTTTTCCCATATGAACCCGGTGCCCTAACTTGTTCAGCTTCTATGTTTTCTTATGTTTTCTAGGTTTTCTACGTCTGAGCGGCATTCCAAATCCCGCTTTTGAATCCAATCAAAGGGTGCCACCGGGCTTTATTGTTCTACCTTTCCCTCCGTTTTATTACTTCGGCTATGGCTTTCTGGCTATCTGGGTCGAGAGCAGGAGGCTTGTGGCTCCCCAAGATTTCCTTTATGCGTTCTCGGACCCGTTCACCCATGGTCTTTGACCCCTGGGCCACCCAACCGTCGTAGTTTTGTCGGTTAGTGACGGGGCTTGGGAACCACAGTTCCTTCCTGAAGTTCCGTAAGGTATGCTCCTCCGCCAGGTAGTGACCTCCGGGTCCCACTTTATGAATGAGATCCACTGCCAGGGCTTCGCGGCTCGTATCCAGTCCGGCCACGATGCGCTTTACGAGGCCGATGACTTCATCGCAAGCCACGAGCATTTCCAGGGAAGATGTGGTACCGGATCCCAGATATCCCACGTCGTGAATGAGATTGGCGCCACTCAAGGCGTTGAGCATTATGGTAAAGCCCGCCTCGATGCCGGCCTGCTGATCGAATAACATGGAGTCGCTACATCCTGCCGTGGTGAACACGGGTAAGCCGTAGAACCGAGACATCTCTGCAAGGACCACGTTGGCGAGGTGTAGTTCCGGGGCCGCGTACGTGCATACGGACGTGACCATGTCCATCACCGGTATGCCCCCTCCGTAAATGAACGGAGCACCCTTGGCCACCAATTGTTGTATGACGAGCCCGCTCAGCTGCTCGGCGTTCCCCTGGACTATTGCGCCTGCCACCGTCACGGGTCCCGTGGCGCCCACTATGACGGCGGGTGTATAAATGACCGGAATCCGCCTCTCGGACGCAATCATGAGCTTTTCGAGGGCATCGTCGGAATGCATCAGCGGTGAACTGGGTTCTGCATATAGGATGATGTTGGGGTTTTCTTGGAGTCGTTCTTCCCCGCCCTTGGCTATAGCGGCCATTTCCAGGATATCGAGCAGCCCTTGAGCGTCATGAGCGGTGAAGATGATGGGTTTTTTCGTATTCAAGATCATGGCCTCAAACTGGTGGAGGTCCGATGTCTTGGCCGGTACGTCGGAGGCAAGACCTAAGGACATGACGAAATCGATGTTGGGGAGTGCATCCGAAACCAAGGTGGCCTGTTGAACGTCGAGTTTCGTGGCGGGGCGCCGTTTTTGTGTAAACGGATCGAGGACGAACGGGGTGTCCGAGCCGGTCCCGAAGTAAAACCTATCCGACTCGAGTAACATGGCCCGGCCGTCCCCCCGGTCCCCGATCGGCACACGCCTCGGGCGGCTCCTCAGCGCTTCCTCCACCATCCACGCGGGAAGATGCGCCCGCCGCCCTCGTACCCGGGCGCCGTTTCGCTTCAATATATCGAGGGCACGGTCGTTGTATACCTCAACCCCGGTTCTATCGAGCACTTCCAGAGTTGCTTGGTGAATATCTTCGATTTGGTCCGGCTCCAGCACGCGCAATCCGAGGGATTTGCGGCAAACCCGATCAGCTCTTGGCCCTACAATGGCTTCCATGTCGCCTCTCCTTTCCTACTCAGAAAACATCTCCCAAAAACGTCTCCTGCTCAAAAAAACATTTCTGCTCAAAAAAACATCTCCTGCTCAATACCGTTAGGGTACTCAATGACCAGTATTTCGTCATCGTCGGGTTCGCCGCCTACTCCAAACAACAGTAGCTTTTCCAAAAGCCTCTGGGAACCCTTCCTTTCTTCGTGACGTAGGCCGAGGAACTCCGCCACCCTCTTTGAGTAGGCTCTGAACTCTTCTATACGCGGCAGCCCGGTATCGATGAAACAGACACGCGTGTAGTTTTTGTATTCCTCGCCGATAACCCACCGTGCGGTTTCCTCTCCGTGCCTCGAGGTGTAATCGAGGAACTCCGAGTAGGGGTCGCCCTTTGATTCTATCCATCCCCTGCTCAGGTATACGGTACCGGGTTGGGCCTTGAACTCCTCGTCGTAAGCTGCCCTGGAACCCAGGAGAATACTGATACAATCGTGTACCCTCGGCATCACCAACCTTTGACCCCGAGCCGGAGAGAGATTTACGACACCATTGGAACACA
Source organism: Clostridia bacterium (assembly GCA_012842575.1). Taxonomy (GTDB): domain Bacteria; phylum Bacillota; class Sulfobacillia; order DUSP01; family DUSP01; genus DUSP01. The sequence goes on along the minus strand of DUSP01000127.1, from coordinate 28,152 downwards.
GACCATAACCCAAGATGATCGTACTCGCGCCCCGTGACATGTCGAGTCTTTGTCTCAACTCGTCACCAAGGATTTTGGGTGTACGATGAAGTCCGTACGGCAAAAACTCGACCTCGAGCGCAGCGCGTTGGACCTCGGGGAGTCGTTCGACGACCGTCAGGAGTTCTTCCTTTATGGTCTGACACGCGAATATCCTCGTCTTTCCGGTGCCTCTAGCGCCCTCACTCTTATTCTCATTCTTACATACACCACTACCGTCGCGACCTTCCATCACGACCTCACGTCCCGGCTTTCCAGCCCTGCTTTCCACCCAGGCTTACCAAAGGCTTGGGCGACGACCCTGGTACGCACGTGCAGACGGTCTCCTCCGCCGACCGTAGACCACGACTCTTCGGTCCGGACGCTGACAGCGGGATCTTCAGCGCCCGCTGCTTTAGCGGCCGCAAGCGCCATTTCACGGGCGATCCGCTCTGCGTGCCGCTTGGCTTCTTCGAGGTCATCGAAGACCTTTCTTTCGTCGGGACAAAACATCACGTACCCACCGCTCGGGTCCTGATGGATGAGGATCTCGACCACCTCGGATACGCTCCCGGTCACGGCCCCTATGGCATTAGCCCATGGCGCCTCGGGCGGAACGAACACGGCGGTCCCGAGGCGTCGGGCCACGGCGGGAAGGTAAACCCCGACCGGGGCGCCGAGCCCTACCAGCGGTCGTCTGACCCTGGGGACTACTGATACTTCCGCGCCGTCGCGGTGAAGAATTCTTCGGACGAAGGCGTCAAGTTCCGATCCAGACATTTCCTGGAAACCGCGAGGCGATTTTTTATCCATTTCGAGGGAAAGTAGTTTCTCCAGTATCGCAGCGGCGATTTTTTGAGTCATTTCTTCCTTAACGCGATAGATAAAGCCCTGGAGGTCAAGCCCCGCTCTCGAGGCTTCTACAAGGCATGCGGCCTCCGCTGCCTGCTTGTTCCAGAGCGTAAACTCCCCGGTCACGTGGAGTATGTCGGTAGGCGTGAGGGAAGAGAGCGTCACTAAGCCACGCTCCACCAAACTCATGATCGGAAGGAGGTCGACATCTTTGTTCAAAGCGGCGGCCACGTAACGAAGGGTGTGCGCGCCGTCTTTGAGCAACGAAAGCACCGCTTTTTCGCTATTTGTATGAATATTTGTATAAGATCTTTCGTCACGGGCTCTTTCGTCTGATCTTGCATCGCATGAGGCGCGGTATTCGCGAGATCCGGGTTCGCCGGCCGCGGCGCCGCTTGGTATTAAACCATTTGGCATTAGGCCGTTTGGTATCAGGATGTCGACTGGCTGAAAGAAAAGAGGATCCCAGTAACCGCCCTTTCGCCCCCGGGCCGTACGACTCCCGGCTCCGACCACCTCGTCTGCGATCTCCGAGATCTCCATTGCGAGGGCCTCGTTATCGTGGCAGGCGTATGAAATGGGCACGACTCTCTTAGGTCCTACCTTAATGACCCCGTCCCTGCCGACCTGTATGTAACTGTCTCCCCCCGCACCAAGGGTCGTGATGTCGGCGGCTTTGACCCTGGTACGCCAGCCTCCTACCGTCGCCCCTTCCTTGTCTACATAGGGCCTTCCCTCATGAAGGACGGCAATGTCCGTAGTGGTCCCACCTATATCCACAACTACGCCCTCTCCGAGGCCGGTGAGGAACATTCCCCCCGTCACGCTGGCGGCCGGACCCGAGAGGATGGTATCCACCGGCCTAAGACGCGCTACGGATTCGTGAATGAGCGCCCCGTCGCCCTTGACTACCATCAGAGGGGCCTTGATATTGGAGGCCAAGAGCGAGGACTTTACGGCGTCGAGGAGATCCGATATTACGGGTATGAGCCTGGCGTTGAAGACCGCCGTAATAGTCCTTTCCTTGAATCCGAGTTCCGTGGTGAGCTCATGGCCGCATACGGTGGGAAGGCCGGTTTCACGTTGGATCACGGACCTCGCCGCCTTTTCGTGCTCAGGGTTCCGAACACTCATGTAACCTGATATGGCAAAGGCGCTTACGTCCTTCTGTGCGCTTTTGACCCACTCGGCCAGCGTCACGATGTCAAGGCTTTCGATCTCGTTTCCGTTTACGTCATGGCCTCCCCGAACCCTCAAGACGCGTTCCGACGGGAGGTCCTTCACTTCCTCCGGGCCGATTAGTACCACGCCCACCTTCTTCCCCCGACCCTCCACTATGGAGTTGGTGGCAAGCGTGGTCGAAAGGGCGACGAGTACGACCTCTTCGGGCGCGGTTATGGCAAGGCGGCCCAAACACTCTCTTATCCCCACCGCTAAATTGTCATGAGTCGTCAGAGCCTTCGCGGCGGATACGACCTCGTTCTTATCGAAGTCCAAAAGAACACCGTCTGTATACGTTCCCCCTGTGTCGATTCCTAACCCGAGCCTCCGCGAGGTCATTTCGGTAGGCGACCATCCTCTCTTTCAAATCTTTCCACGATGCGCCGCAACGCCTCCATCTTCTCCTCGGGCAGCGGCTTTGGAGTGTGACCGGCGAGGATCTCCTTCACCTTGGCGTTCGCCTTGGAGTGAAGGTCGGGTTTCCCGGCCGCCTCCCAGGAGGCGTAGTTTGACCTGTCGAATAGCCGCGGCATCCAGTTCCCCCTGAAGTGGCGCAGCGTATGGTCGTCTCCCAGGAAGTGACCGCCAGTGCCTATCCTGTGGATCACGTCCTCGCCAAAGGCCTCGTCGTCCATCTTTATGCCGGCCATGAATGATTTGACTGCTCCTATGAGCTCATCGTTGAGGACTATCATCTCGAGGGACATGGTAAGGCCCGATCCCAGGTAACCGACGTCGTGGACGAGGTTGGCCCCGGTGATGGCGGAAATCACCGCCCACATGCCGCTTTCCGCAGCGGCCTGGAGGTCGAGGGTCTTGGAGTCGCTACAGCCCGCGAAACCCCAGGAGGGGAGGTCGTAAAACCGGGCCATGTCTGCCATGGCGGCAAGTCTCAGCATGTGCTCGGGGGCGGAATACGTACAGACCATAGTCCCCATGTCTATTGGAGGAGTCCCCGCTCCGTAGATGAACGGCGAGCCCTTCCTCTTCAGCTGGGCTATGAGGAGGCCGCTTAATATCTCCGCGTTCGCCTGGATGAGGGCGGCGGCGGAGGTCACGGCAGAAGTGGCGCCCACCATGATGCCCGGCGCGTAAACGGTAGGAAGGCCCGCTTCGGCCATGGCCAGGAGTTTCCCCAGAGCCTCATGGGAGTGGCGTAACGGCGAACTCGGCTCCGCGTAGAGGATGATGAACGGCCTCATGCGGAGGGCGTCCCGTCCTCCTGCCACCGCTGCCGCCATCTCTATGATGGTCTTGCAGATTTCGGGCGTCTGGGCTTGGAATACTATGGGCTTTGAGGTGTTGGCCGTCATGATCACGAACTGATGGATGTCGTAGGTTTCGCGCGGGACGTCGGATATGATCCCCATTGACATGACGAAGTCGATGTTGGGGAGGGCATCACATACCTTCATTCCCGCCACCAGGTCGGCGCTGACGAAGTTACGCCTCTGCCCTGTGTAGGGGTCTATGATGTAGAGACAGTCCGCCCCCGTGCCGTAATAGGACCTCGAATCCTCGAGGTACATGGCAGGCTCTCCGTCCCTCGAGTAGATGGTCACGCTGGACGGGGCCCAGGAGAGGGCTTCTTCGGCTAGGGCGGGGGGGATAAGGACGTGGTTGTCTCCCGCCAGGTATGCCCCGGCCTCCTTTAGCAGTCGCAACGCCTCTTCGTGGTAGACCGCGACACCGGTGCGCTCGAGGATATGGAGGCTTCTTCTGTGGATCTCTTCCATCTGGGAGCGGGATAAGACCCGAAATTCCGGAGCAGCTTGAATTACCTGGTTTGCCCTCATGACGGCTCTCTCCTTTCGCAGTTCTTGGGCGTATTCTCCTGGCACAGTGTCCTCTTGGCGCACTGCCCTCTTAGCGCACTATGTTAGGCGCTGCTTGGGCATTCTTTTCGCTCTCTTGAGGCATTCTCTCGAGGCTGTCTCTCAGACACTCTCTTTAGACGTTCTCTTGGTTACATTTTCTGACCGGTTACATTTTCTCGACGAGATAACAAACCTTGGCCGTCTCTTCGGCGAGGTCCGCCGTATAGTACGCTTCCTTCACAGTACGTCCTACCGCCACTACCCCGTGTCCTTCGAGAAGCGCGACTCTAACATCGTGTTCCCCGAATGTCTTTGCCACAAGCCGCGCGAGTCGATCGGAGCCCGGAGGGGCGAATGGGATCAGCGGCACCCGCCCGAGCCCTGATTCGGCCTGCGCGGTAACAGCCGATAGATCTTTTCCAGAAACAGCGTATGCGGTGCAATAAGGAGAATGGGTGTGGATCACCGAATTCACGTCAGGGCGAACTGAATAGATGGCGAGGTGAAAGGGCAGCTCCTTAGAGGGCACGATCCCCTCTTCCTTCGATGCGGATACGATGTCACCTTCGAAGTTCACCGCGAGGAAGTCATCTTCCACTACGTCGCCGAGACAAACCCCGCTGCGCTTGATGAGTATCAGGCCAAGCCCGGGGACCCTCACGCTGATGTTGCCGCCCGTACCGGCCACTAGCCCACGGCCGTAAAGGCGTTTTGATACAAAGACGAGCTCCTCCACAAGATCCTTCAAAGCCGGGTTCAGGTGGCCGATATCGGCGTGTTCGGTCATTCTGTGTAGCCCCCCGCCTTGTCATTTTCACGCTTGTCGTCTTCATGCTTGTCATCTTCAATTATTTAGGTGATATTTCGCTGCCTTTGCTCTCTGTCCTCTGAAAGTAGTTTGTTTTCGTAAACTTGGGACCTTCACCTTCCCGAAATCCAAACTCAGCATCTTTCCAAGATCTAAAGTTTGTGCCTTCCCGAAATCGACCGACGGTCGATGATGGCGGTGATGACGGCGGCAAAAGAGGTTTTTCCTTTCATTCGGCTTGGTCGTTCCGGTATAATACTGTCGAGGGGGTTCGTTCATGCTAAATCAACTCGCCAAACGTAGGCAGTCACGACAACGTGACACGGTACTGAAGGTCTTGAGGGGGACGAAATCCCACCCCACTGCAGACTGGATATACGAGCAAGTGAAGCGGGAGATACCCAACGTCAGCCTCGGTACGGTTTACCGGAACCTCCGTCTGTTAAAAGAGGCCGGTGAGATACTCGAGCTCGATTTCGGTGCGGCGCAGAGCAGGTTTGACGGGAATCCCAAACCCCATTATCACTTGGTCTGCGTCTCGTGCGGAAGCGTTCTGGACGTGGATATGCCGGTGAAGCGTAGTCTCGATGAAGAAGCCTCCGAGAGTTCCGGCCTTAAGGTATTGGGACATAGGCTTGAGTTTTACGGTGTCTGTTCGCGCTGCGCGGAACCGACGCCGCCTTCCCAGAACTCCTCCAAAATGGGCTCCATCTGATCCCGGAGGGCCTCCTCCGTCAGGGCCTGACCCATAACACCGGGAGGCCCTTCCTCAGGCGGTATCACCCTGCCAAGAAGCGCCTTCATGGAATGAAGCAGCCAAGATGGCACGAGCGCTTCCCAGCGCTGTCTCTCCGGCAAATACGCGGGTATTTCTCCGAGTTTATAAGCCACCCACGCCACATCCGCTTGTGACAAAAACCGCGCCAATTCCACCGCAAGCCTGGCGTGCCCTAGGTCAGGGGGGGCTTTGTCGGATTGACCGCCCGGATCGAGGGGCACCGCTACGGTGACTTCGAAGGGTGTACGGGCGTCACCAAGCCTTCGGGCAGGAATTGGCACCAGGACAGGAGTGACGTTCGTGGAACCTTTAGCGGCCGGCGCCCCGCCCTCCTTACCGGCCCCCAGCCTCTCCATCCTCTCTAGCACGTGTCTTGTCATACCGGGCCCGCAGGGTCCGATCACCGCGATTTGACCGTTCCAGAAGCCGGGTATCATCCGCTTATACATGTTTTTTACAGGATCCGGAAGGTATCCTGCCTTCCTTAAGCCATCGAGGAATTCCAAAGTCGTACCGAGCCCCGCTTCGGTCAAGCGGGGTAAAGAAGGGTGTTCGCCGTTCTCTGTATACAAGTCTTCACCCAAGCCTTCATCGGTCTGCATACAGAGATGTTTTACGGCCGTGACGCCGCCCCGGAAATTGTCAAGGGCAAGGGGTGTGAGGCCCGCCTCCTTCACCTTACCGGCAAAGGTGTGAAAGTCGTTCCAGGTCCAACCATCCGAGACGGTGATATCGGGGTTCATCCCGACTCTTTTCATGATCTCCGCGTTGGCGAGCCACCCGTAAACCCCAATGGTCCGTGGAAAACCGATGACCCCTCTTTTGGAGGAAATGACATCCAAGGTTCGTGTGTCGTATAGAGCCCGGTCTTCCGGGGTCAGGAAAGCGTCTACCGCTATCACGCGACCCGACTCCAATAACTCCGGGAGGATCGGGCCCACATACACATCCGGGAGATTTCCTTCGGAGAGCGCGGTCCTGAGGGCAGTCAGGTAATCTTCGGGCGAAAACAGTGTGATGTGCACGCTGACGTTCGGGTGACGTTCGAAGAACCCTTCTAGCGTATAAACCAGGAACTCCTCGTATTGGAAGTATTCGTGCCAGAATATCGGCCAGCGTACGTCCCAGAGTTCTAGAGTGTACAGTCGCTGCGGATCAAATTGTACCAGGGGGTTCACTCGGAGGCGTTCTCGCTCGTAGTGGATCCTCAGCGGATGATACTTAAAGTTGGGAAAGATGGTGAGCGCGCGGTCGGGATAGCGTACTGCCATCCAATAGGCCAAGAGTGGCGATAAAAATAAAACGAGGCCTAAAAACACGAGGAAACGTGAAGCGCGGAAAGGAAACCGTACTCTCCTCCCCTTTTCGCTCCCCTCTTTTAGTTTCATATTCATATTCATTGGGCCGCTCGACCACCTGGACATTCGATTCGATCTAGCGGGTCTTGGTCGGGATGCCTTGAATTCACTTGATACCCATTACGTAGAGCTCTGTCTCCCCTATTTCACCTGTGGGAGGAAGCCCGTAAAAGGACTGCATTTGTAGAACGGCTTCTTGGAGCAGCGGGCCGAAGTACCCATCGAGCGGCCCCGCGTCATAACCCATTCTTCTTAAGACCTGCTGGACGTACTGGACGTCCTTCCCGGTATTTCCGATTTTCATGACACGGTTGATGCCAGCCGAAAACTCCCTGCCTTTAATTGTCACTCTTGTCCCGATGGGTACCTGATCGAACAACTCGGCGACGTCATGATTATGCATTCGTATACAGCCAGCGCTCGCATGGCTTCCTATGGACCAGGGCCGGTTGGTACCGTGGATGCCGTAAATGCCCCACGGTATGTTAAGCCCCATCCACCGGCTGCCGAACGGTCCTCCCGGGTTGACCTTCTTGTTTATGACTTTGAACTCCCCTATGGGAGTGGGCGTATTGCTCTTACCGATGGCGATAGGATAGGTGCGTATCGGTAAGCCGCCGGAGTAAAGGGTAAGACTCAAGGTCTTCAAGTCTACCACTATTTCTACAGGACCGGGAGGTACGGAGGGCGCCGAAAGGGGCCGGTCTTTCCCAGGAGGCCTAGCCTCCCCTTTTGGGGCTTGTTCGACCCGAGACACCTCTTCCTCGAGGGCAACCCATGTGCCGGAGCGGACAATGCCGTTTGCCTCAAGCCCCCGAGCCGCTTGGAAACGCCGCACTGCAGCCCATGTATTCCTATCGAAGACACCGGTCGCAGCGCCATCGTAAAAACCGATCTTCTTCAACCCAATTTGCAGTTCTTGAACGTCACTGCCGGTGATGGGCGGGGATGACAAAAAGATCTGACGGTTCGGCTCTACTCCAGGTATGCCAGCGGCCCAGTCGACCTCCCAAGGGTACAACCACCGGTCAAATCCGTGCCTGAAATGCCGGAACTCGTCCTCGGACGTCAGATCCGTTCCGTAAGAGACGATTATCCCCCTTACTGGACCCCCGGCGCCGGCCTTTACCGGCCTAAAGCTTTCGGGTCTTTTTTGGTCTTTCTCGACACTTTTGGAATTTCTCTCGACAGAATACTCCTGCTTCTTCGGTTCATTTGCGGTGCGATCGCTGCCGTCGTCGTACTCTCGGTTTATTATTGACAGATAGGACGGATTTGAGGTCAGTGTAAGCGTTTGGACCGTAATTATGAAAGAACATGAAAACGCGGTCAATAGGAAAACCACCGCGACTGCCGGAAAAACGGGTCTGCAACGAGAGTGGTATGTCTGACTCATCCGTACCCTTCCTCGGCTTCAGGGTAAGCGTAAGCACCACTACATCCTATGAAAGCGCTGTTACAAAAATACATCGGGGGTGGCAACCGTTACCATCCGTCGGAAAACCTAAAGTTGACAACGAAAGTTAACTTAATAATGTCGAATACTTGAAATGGGCTGGTAATTAATGGTATATTGGTAACAAAAGGAAGGTTTTCCAATATGAGCCGATAGGGAGGTATGTACGTCGATGTCACGCCGGGCTTCCGGAGACTCATCGCAAGGCTACATAAAGACCCCGGATTTGAACCGGCGACCTCAAGGTCCCGAACCAGGAGACTCATCGCAAACCCACATAAAGACCCCGGACCCGTGTGAATTCAAGAGGATCCTAAAAGAGGCGATAAAGCATCTGGACGCCCCGGATGGACGAATCGAGCAAGCGATCCTTTTTAGTTGGTCGGCAAAGGATGCCGGCTTGATATTCATCGGTAACGCAGGACCCAGTACGCTCCTCGGGCTCGCAAGGGCCCTGGAGGGCGTCACTTCGTTGCAGGTCAATTATCTACACTACTCCAAAACGGAATTTCAAAAGAGACTTTCGTCCAAAGACCCGTTCCTGATACGGGCGGTGGAGCGACCCATATGGTTTCTTCACGAATGAAACTTTCTTGTACGACCTTATTACGAACTCCCTTGATTTATCTTTTTATCTTTTGATTCACCTATTTGACAATGTGCTGAACGCGTTGCATAAAGTAGCGCGTTCTTCCACATACTTCCCTCAAGAATGACATAACCCGCCCACGTACCGTACTCGGTACGTGGTGCTTTGAGTTTTGAGGCACTCCTTGGACTTTAGAACATTCGCATTTGTGACTATGGGAACACACGGGAGGTTTTGCGTTGTGATGGAGACGCAAGAGAAGGACTTGGCCCATGAAGAGAAGTGGTCCGGTGACGAAGGGACGGAAGTCATCCAGAATGAAGGAAAGGAAGGCAATACATTGGAGTCTTTGATGGCGGAGAGAATGGCCGTTGGCAGCGTCGGCGGAGTATCGGGCGGAGGAACAAATCGGGAGCAAAAGGGGTATGGGAGCGATAGTAAGGGGTTGACCGAGAAAATGGCATTGAAATCTACATTGCGCCGTGGTAGGGGGCGTGCATGGACGCCTGAGGAAGACGCATGGCTCCTTCGGTCCGTCGAAGAGAGGGCCCTGAGCCTGGTGCGGAATGGCGGCAGGCCAGTAGGCATCGCGAGGGCGATTGAGGATATAGCGGCCAATTTGGATCGAACCTCGGTGGCCGTTCGGGCGAGGTATTACCGTCTCCTACAGGGCAAAGGCGAACGTGATGAGGGCTTCGCTTCGGGCACGGATCATACCTCTGCTTCCGAAAAGGAAAGTGGATCAAAAAGCGGCGGTATGAGGTCTTCCGCCGGAAACCAGATCAAGGGCGCGCACGGGTTCAAGAAAGGTGGGTCAAAGAGGAGCCATTCGGGCGCGGCCGCCCTCAGTGCGGTTCCCCTTCAGGAAGACCAGGATTCCTTCTTGCTTGGCCTTTCGGAGTTCCTGAGGCGTGCCAAGAACATAAGAGGTCTTGACCTCGACGGCATGGTGAGGGGGCTTGCCAGATTGGCCGAGCTCGCAGAAGCCGGTATCAATGCCCCTGGCATGAGTGCTCGGATATCCGAGCTAGAGCAGAGGAAAGAAGACCTAGAAGAGCGGGTGAATGAGCTCACGTCTCAGTTGGAGAGGGTTAAAGAACAATACAGGACCCTCGATTATCTCATCAACGAGTTCATCAACCTCGGTAGTGTCGAGAAAGTGACTTCCCTGGGCGATTTCGGGAGAAAATTGAAGTACCAGGTGGATCAGTTCGGGTTGGTCGTAAACGTAAAAAGGGTATAAGAGCTGCCTGCTAAGCACAACTACTGAGGTTGAAGTCCGGTTAGTCGTAAGCGTAAAAAGGGTATAAAGGGCGACGGCAACTCGAGGCGTTGGAGTTCGAGGGCTCTTTTGATTGCTTCCCTCACTTGTGGCTTATCGGCCAGCGAATCCACGATAAACTGCACTTGAGGGGCGTCGACGAGGGCTACCAATCGTCGTTGCAAAGGTTTTGAATACGAGATCTTCGTCAATATGGCCGCTACTCTGGGATTTTGTACCATGGACAGAACGAAATCATCGAAGTCCTCGGAATCGGCCATAGTAATGAGGGTTCTTCTTACGTCGGGGCGGGCGAGGTGCGCCATTAGAGGCAGCGGGTTACCGTTGAGAATAGCGTCTTCCACCAGGGTAATGGCGACTTGTGAAAAGAGCCGGGCCACTGCCAACGCTTGGTCGGGGTCGGCGCTCGATGGGCTCGCTACTGGTTTGTTCGATGGCATAGCGGCATTGTCACTCTTCGGAGTATCATCCGGTCGTGTTTCGTGACGATCCGGCGCCGAGCGACTCTGCCCCGAGTGATCCTGCCCCGGGCGACCCGCCTGCGAGCTCTTATCTGGCTGGGCGAAGGCGATATCGGGTGGTGAGCCCTCCTCGACGGCAACTTTGTCCGAACCGGAATTCTCGGATACGGTTTCCTGCAAAGGCGTGCTGGTAACGGTCGTCGCGGGCGTCGATGCGGAACCGAATTTCGGATTGTAGTCGGGAGAATCACTTACTATCACGCCGGGCAGAAGAAAGCCGGTCGTAAGACCTATCCCCAAACCGACGCATAAACCGGTACGAATGGCAACCACTAGATCGCCTAGATCGCCGCAGACGAACCCCTTCCGATATCTTTTGGGAGAGGAACCCACTCTAGTATCACTCCTCAACGGCGTCCTTAAGATAGGGTCTTTCAGATAGCATTTGATTTTTTCGCGATGGTTATGTCTTTTGGGGATCTTATTATGTGTCCCACCCATTATGTACGCTCTTATGTACCCTCCGTCGGACTCGGTCGGCGGGCATAACGGCAAGCGCTTTCTCACGGTCTTGTCATGCACTCTAGGAGCGGGAGGATACGGGAGGATCCTGGCGAATAGCCAGTGTGATTGAAGTGTGATTGATACGAACCTGTGGCAAGATCGCTTATTGAAACCCGCTAAACCGACTACGGGAACCCAGCATGGGACCTGCTCTCGGAGGCAAGATCGCTTATTGAAACCCGCAAAACCCTAATGAAACACCTTTGATTGCGGGTACGTCTAAATACGGAGATTCTGAGAGAGGAAGGCTGACGATGAGTAAGGATGACCCGAAAGCGCCCGCTCGAGCATTGGCAGGACTCTGGAGATGGAGATCGGTAGGACTCCGGAGAGGGAAGGGAGGGCCGGCGATTCATAAAGACAACCCCAGCCGCCTTCGCGGTGGCGCCAAGTTGCTCCTTGTTACCTGCCTGGTATTGGCTTTGCTTCTCAATGTAGGACCCTTTGGCTCGATATGGTCTTGGCAGACAGAGGGTCCCGGCGGGTATGAGCCTCGTAAGGCGCACGCTTCCGAAGATGCGGACCTAAAGACTCAACTAATGCGGCTCGAGGAGGTCCTCAGTCTCTTGGAGGCGCGGTTTTATAAACCCGACAAGGTTCGGGATGTCAAAGGGATGATCGACGCCGCGATTTCAGGAATGATATTCCATTTGGGCGACCCGTACACTTCGTACATGCCTCCTGAGGAGTACGAGAAGGTCAGTCACTCCATGGAGGGGACCTTCGGCGGCATAGGGGTAACCATCGAAAAGGTCGGCGATTACGTGACCATTGTCTCCGTCATGGAGGGTATGCCTGCCGAGGCAGCGGGCCTCAAACCAAGGGACAGGATCGTCAAAGTTCAAGATGTAGACGTGGTCGGGGCTTCCCTCGACAAGGTATCGGGTTTGATTAAGGGTCCCGTGGGAACCGAGGTACGGCTTGAGATCGACAGGGAAGGCGTCGGACGGTTCAAGGTGAGCATGAAGAGGCAGCTCGTCACGGTCCATGTGGTGGAGTACAGGATGTTGGAACCGGGTATAGGGTACCTTAAGATAAAGACGTTCAACAATGATAACGTAGCCAAAGAGACCAAGGAGGCTTATGAGGCATTGAAGTCGCAGGGGTTATCCGGCCTCGTACTCGACCTGCGGAATAACAGCGGTGGCCTCCTTGACCAAGCCATTTCGGTGGCCGCCATGTTCGTGCCGCCCGGTCCCATCCTTACGGTTAAAGAGCGGGGTCGTCCTACGAGGCGGATAAGTCACAATGGCATCCCCGATCCCATAGGACTGGTGGTGCTCACCAACGAGGGCACCGCGAGCGGTTCGGAAATCGTAGCCGCAGCCATACAGGATAGAGGGACCGGGGTGATCGTCGGCACGACTACATTCGGGAAAGGTCTCATACAGACCATATACAAGTTGGCGGACGGCTCTGCACTAAAAGTGACCACGGGTGAGTACCTCACCGCCGGGGGTAGGTCTATCCAGGGCACGGGAGTAAAGCCCGACTTCGTCGTCGAAGACACGCGCCCTTCTTTTGTGGTGGTCAAGACCGGTGAGGCGGCTCAGAAGGACGCTGGCTCTAAAGAATCGGGGAGCGAAGAAAGCGCTTCACGCGATAAAGACGCCCAGCTCGATGCCGCCCTCTCCATATTGAGGGAACGCATAGGGGCTTCTGTACACGATAAACCAGGGGTGGTATCTGTGAATTGAGACTCGCGGGAATCCCGTCGCGGCTTGTGGTCTCATCCGCAGTGGCCATAGCACTCATAGTCGGTACCCTGAGTCCATGCGGTTCTGCCGGGGTGAAACGGGCAGAAGCGGCCCAACCGGTTCCTCGCTTTTGGGATGTAGAAGGCCACTGGGCTGAAAGGGACATATACCATCTTGCATCAAAGCGGCTTGTATCGGGGCGCGATGAGGGGTTTTTCTTTCCCGAAAAACCTGTGACGAGGGCGGAATTCGCCAAGCTTTTGGTGGGGGGGCTCGGTTTGAATTCGGCCGCCCAGGAAATTGCGGCCTCCCCGTATGTCCGCTCTTACCGAGACGTACCTGACACCCATTGGGCGAGAGGTTACATAACACTGTCCGCCGAATTGGGGCTCGTCTCGGGGTACCCCGACAACACCTTCCGTCCCGAGGAATACGTCACCAGGGCCGAGATTGCGGCCATGTTGATGCGCGCTGTTTATTACGGAATGGGTAAGTCGCCCGACTCGATGCGGTCTGGTGGCGGTTCACAAGAAAGGGGGGCCGGCGGAGAAGCTACGGCCGGATCGGGCCTGGACGCCCCGGCTGTACCCTTTGCCTCACCGCTTCTTGCTTCCCGATTTAAGGATGCTACTTCCATTCCCGAGTGGGCCGAAGACTCGGTATCTTTTGCGTTCGGAAGAGGTCTCATGCGGGGGTACCCCGACGGCACCTTCAGACCGAACGAATATACCAAGAGAGCTGAAGCGGCGGCCATAATTAGGCGTATTCTGGTCCTTTTTGGAAATGACTACGACTATTCGGGTGTCGTAGTCAAGGTATCGGGATCCGTTCCGAAGAAATCTTCCAGTTCGCCGCCAGGTGTGCGCGGTCCGGGTGATGCTGGCAGCGCCGGGAACGTCAACGGCGCTCCGAACGTGGTCCCGAACGCGGAAAATGCCGTGAGCGGCGTGGCGGACACGGATACAGGTGAGGCGGTACTTGAGATCAGGCCGTATGCGGCCATAGGTGTGGGAGAAGTGGGGGTTTTCGAGCCAGCCGTTCCCGGTCGTACGTTGCCGTCAGGTGACGTGACAAAGGCCGACCCGGCGGGGAAAGCCGCCGTCGGAGTCGTCAAAGTGAAGTTGAGCAATGATGCCCTGATATACCGAGAGAGCAAGAGAAGTAACCCCAGGGAAATCAAGCCTTTTGACGAGGTATTCATCGTATTCGGGCAAAACCAGCGGGCGATATTCGTCGACGTCGAGCCGGCCGAGGAATTCGCGCCCGGATCCCAAGACGTCCGTGCCACCGGTTCTCGTAGCGTTGACTCATGGGTGTCCGGCCTTCATACCCGAAGTGATGGCTCGCATGTAAAGGTGGCGGCAGCCGGTCAGGTACCGCGTAGTATCGTATACGATTCCTCGGGATTCGACATCAATACTTCGGCCATTTCCGTTCCCTCTTTCGTGGCCAGGACCGGGGCTACGGGTCGCGGTGCCGTCATCGCCATCGTGGATACGGGAATAGACGTGACCCACCCGGACCTGAGGTTTGGTCCGCAGGGTGAGCACAAGATCATAGACTGGAAGGATTTCAGCGGCGAGGGTTTCGTCTCAACCAGAGAATCCGTGATTGCCCCTCTTGGGGGCGGTAGCGTAGGGGCTTTCGGCCAAAGGGTCGGTTTCGGCGAAAAAGTGATGACTGAGGCCGGCGAGGTTTGGATAGGTCCTATAGCCACGAAGAGCAAAAGCGGGCAACTGCGCTACGGTTTTCTCAGGGAAACGGACATAGACCGGGATAGTCCGTGTGGGGGCGATCTCGATAAGAACGGAACATCCTTCGACAGTTTCTTCGTCCTGTTAGTGGATACCGAAAAGCGCGGGCGGTATGATACCGTGTTCGTGGATACCGACCACGACTGGGACTTGAGGGATGAAGTAGGAATGAAACCGTACAAGGTATCCGGCGATGTGGGGTATTTCGGAGGGGCCCCGCGAAGTCCCGGTGCGAAGACGGGAGTTCCGTTCGTGGTAAGCGAGATCAATGAAAGCGGGCGGTGGGTCACGCTCGGGTTTGATGGCAACGGGCACGGGACGCACGTGGCTGGGATCGCGGCGGCCTATAGACCGGGCGTTCCCGGGGCAAACGAGGGAATGCGCGGCATAGCCCCCGGCGCCGCCATCATGTGCCTGAAAGCCATGGATTCCTGCGGAAGGGGTTCCTGGGAAAACATCGCCCGGGCGCTCGAGTATGCTGCCCAAAACGGCGCGGACGTCATATCCGTGAGTATCGGTGGGTCCCTTGACAGAAGTGGGAGTTTCACTGCGGAATCCCAGATGATACAGGAGCTCGCGCGTAAATACGGCGTCACTTTTGTGATCTCGGCGGGCAACGAAGGTCCGGGGCTCGGGAGCGCTTCGGCCCCGGGAGGGGCCTACGGCTCGATAACTGTAGGCGGCTACATGTCGCCATCCATGTGGAAGCACTATTACGGTTACGTGGTGCCGAAAGAGGGCCTCTGGCCGTATAGCGGCGTAGGCCCTAGGGCTGACGGCGGCTTCCTTCCGGATGTTTTGGGGCCGGCGTGTGCTACGTCGTGCGTTCCTTTGTGGCTCAACGAATCCGGGTACGAGACCTTCGAAGGGACGAGTATGGCCGCGCCGCACGTTGCGGGTGCGTTGGCGCTGCTCTTAGAGACGCCCGCCGCTGCAAAACTGAACTCAAGGGAGAGAGCCGAAGCGGTTCGCCGGGCCCTTCTCATGGGAAGTAGGCCCATACAAGGGCTTACTCCTACGGAACAGGGTCACGGATTGGTGGACGTCAATCGCGCGTACAACGAATTGACGCGCTTTGAACGGGTTTCGGAGATGAGGGTCGTCGCTGAAGTCGGGGGCGGTTTTCAAGACGGCGGGATATTCGTGAAAGACGAGACCCCCGGTCGAATCGAATACTATATCGCCAACCTGTCTCCGAGACCTTACCGGCTTGAGTTCGGTGGCCTCCCTCCGTGGATCCGGATGTTTCAAAGCGTTCTGACGGTGCTGCCGGTGAGGGAAAGAACCCTTCCCATCGACTACTGCCCATCTCGTGAACCCGGATTTTATAGCGCCGTCGTGGAGGGCGACGACCCCGAATCGTACGGTACCGAGGTGGAAATCCTTCAAACTTTGGTGGTGCCGGAAAAGCTCGACGAATCTAATATCTGGAGCACCGCTCATAATGATAACCTCGCACCGGCCGCTTTCCGCAGATATTTCGTCGAAGTGCCGCCCTTCGGGAGTGACCTATTCGTGTCCCTCAGGTCTAGTATTGGGCGTGACGGGTCTTCCGCAGGGAGGGTCGCCATGATGATTTATGCCCCTGGCGGAAGGATTGCCTATTCCGGCGGTTTTGTGGGCAGGATGGAGCCCCTCCTGCCCGTTGAAGGCGTGAGATCCGTCACCCCGCAAGGGGATATGGACGTAAAGGTGTTTCAAGACCCCGAACCCGGAGTCTGGGAGATCGTGGTGTTGAGTGATCCCGCTTGTTCTTTGTATGGGCTTTCTTCGTCGGATTACCAGCTCAGAGTGCGACTCCAGGGGAATTTCGCGAAGCCCTCGGGCCTTGACGTCTTCGTCGGGGCGGGGGAAGGTCCGCAAACGGAGCGCGATATTGAAATCATAAATATGTCCGGGGAAAAGAACGTAAGAATAGAAGGTGTCGGCCTTTCTCCTTCGCGGAGCGTGGTATCGCAGATCCTCGAGGTGGATGCCGAAGAGGCCGGCGTGGGGGAGATCGGGGTGGTAAAGGAGGGAGCACGCTGGCTCTTTGTGAAGGCATGTGAGCCCGGGAGTACGGGCGCGGACCTCGATATATTCCTATACAGGTACGACGAGGCTTCTGCCGGCTGGAAGGAGGTGGCTGCCTCGGCCCGACGGGGCGTACCCTGTGAAGAGATTTGGGTCAAGGATCCACTTCCCGGGAAGTATGTGGCTTATGTCGAGACTTCCGACATAAGGAGCGGGGCGGTTACCTGTAAATTCAGTAGTGAGGTGATTTATCAGCACGACATGATCTCGGTAAAGCCCGAGATCCTCCTCGATATACCGGCGAAAGGAAAGGCCTTGACGGGGCAGCTCCCCGAAAGCCTAGATGTCTTACCGATTAAAGAAGGAGAAAGGCTTCGGTTTAAAGTAAAGATCAGCCTCCCCCAGGAAGAAGGCGTCTACTACGGATACGTTATCCTGGAAGATGCCGACAAAGGGGAGGTCCTGGCCGCGATACCGGTAACGGTCACGCGGAGTGACGCTCGGTTTTCCGTAACCGTAAGACCGCTGGTTGGGGCTATGCCGTCGGGGGACGTACCCGGTCCAGATCCGGTTCCCGTACTGATTACCGTGAGGAAGATACCGTCTTTGGAAGCGGTGGACGCTCGAGTTCGTTTGGACGGACTTTGGTATCATGCCAGATACGGGAGGGTCAAAGTGTTTGTCTTCGGGCCACTCCCAAGAGAAGTGAGTATCCTGGTCAAGAGTGACGGCTTAGGCTATTTCGAGGGCAGGTTTAAATTGGAATCTATGGGAGATAATAAAGGTATGGCGGAGAGGAATTCCGGCAATCCCGGCGAACTAGTAATGGTGTTCAAGGCAGAGGTCTTCGCGACCTTTATGTTCGCGGCCTTTATGGAGGAAGAGAGTGAGGATGCCTCCGAAGCTACCGACTGACCTAAGCCTATTGACGAGAAGGTAGCTCATGTGAAGAATAAGATATGTATGGAGGCAAGGTAGATCCCCTATCCTGGAAGTAGCTGGAGAAAGACGTGATGAGTGACTCTGCGAGCAAAGAAAAGCGTCCCCACCAAAGACCGCGCGGCGACGTCCTCTTTGTTCCCGAAACCGTAATAGCCCTAAGATGTCATTCCTGTGGGAAAATGGGATACCATCGTGTTTCGATGTTTTCTTTGGGGAAGACTCAGTCTGCATCCGTGCGTTGTCGCTGCGGCCAAGAAAAGGCCTCACTCGGGCATGAGTCCAAGCAGGGATTTTGGCTGAAGGTGACCTGTCCATTATGCGAAGAGCCGCACACCTATTCTTTCAGCACCAGGGATTTCTTTTCGAAGGAGATAAAGGCCCTGTCGTGTCTTGAGACGGAGCTCGAGATCGGATTCATGGGAGAAGAGGCGGGCGTAAGGCAAGCGGCCGAGTGGCCCCGGGAAGAGCTGGACGCACGGGTGGCGGAGGCAAGCTTCGAGGAATACTTCGACGACCCACAGGTGATGTATGAGACGCTGCAGCGGCTTCACTCGCTGGCTACCGGGGGTAAACTCGGTTGCCCCTGCGGAAACTCTAAGCTCGAAGTGAACATCTACAAGGACAGGCTGGAGCTTAAGTGCCCGGCGTGCGGGAAACGCCAAAAGTTGCCCGCATCTTGCCCCGAAGACCTAGAGAACTTCGATGGCATCGGCGACTTTTTGGTCAGTGCCAGAGAACGGAGAGCGGAGTCGAACAACGCGAATTCCCCCAAGACTAGGCGAAAACGCAGGAGTTCCAGATCGAAGGACAGGGATGGAAACTAGCCCATGAAGATATTCCTCGATACCGCAAACGTAGATGAAATAAGGCGAGCTAATTCCTGGGGCGTATTGAGCGGCGTTACCACGAACCCCAGTCTTGTATTGAAAGAAAAGAGAAGCTACGAAGAGGTTATCAAGGAAATCGCCTCTATCGTTGACGGTTCCATCAGTGCCGAGGTCATATCTTCGCAGTACGATGAAATGATAAAAGAAGCCCATAGGCTCGCATCCCTTTCGGACAAAATCGCCGTAAAAATCCCCATGTCCGAGGAAGGGCTCCGTGCGACCCATGCGCTCTCTCGCGATGGGATAAAAGTCAATGTGACGCTCATCTTTTCCTTTAACCAGGCATTGTTGGCCGCCTTGGCCGGGGCGACCTACGTGAGCCCGTTTGTCGGAAGGTTGGACGATATCGGTAACCCGGGAATGGACGTGGTGAGAACCTCTGCCGAAGTCTTTCGCTCGTATGGTTTTCGGACCGAGATAATAGCCGCCAGCATACGGCACCCCGTTCACGTCATGGAGGCCGCGATGGCGGGAGCCCATATAGCCACCGTCCCCTTCAAGGTATTGGAGCAGATGCTTCATCACCCTCTGACCGACATAGGGATAAAACGATTTGAAGAGGATTCTCGTCACATCCCCAAGTCTTGAATAACCTGAATAGGGCGTAATTTGACCCATTTCTGCTGATCTCTATTCGATTTCTATTCAACGATTGCGGTTTTCCGATGACCGTTTTCCATGTCTTTACCGGCTTTTCATCCCCTTTGGTCTAAAGCGGCGTCCCCTCATGGTCGGAGTCGAGGTGGCCGCCCATGGTCAAGTCGTCGATCCGTCCATCTGGTGACTTAATGAGACTCGATGAGTACGACTAATTCAACGAGATGACTAATTCGAGGTCGAGGTGAACGAGTTTGGGACTTGCGGAACTTGAACAAATGACCCTGGTGGAGCTCTATAAGCTCGCCAGAGAGCTCGAGATCCCCGGGGCAAGCACTATGAGGAAGAAAGAGCTGATATTCGAGATAATGAAGGCGAGGACCGAAAAAGACGGGCTGTTGTTCGCGGAGGGGTTTCTCGAGATAATGCCCGAGGGATACGGTTTTTTGCGGCCAACCCAATACCTGCCCAGCCCTGAGGACATCTACGTCTCCCCCTCGCAAATCCGCCGCTTTGACTTAAGGACGGGAGACTTCGTTTCGGGTCAAGTCAGGAGGCCCAAGGAGAACGAGAGGTACTTCGCGCTCCTCAGGGTCGAAGCGATAAACGGGGAGAACCCGGAGACCGCCAAAGACAGGGTGCACTTCGACGGTCTCACGCCCATATTCCCCAACCGTCGGATCAGGCTTGAAACGACCCGGGAGGAGATATCCACCCGGCTGCTCGACCTGGTGGCGCCCATCGGTTGCGGCCAGAGAGCCCTTATCGTCGCTCCTCCGAAGGCCGGTAAGACCGTGCTTTTGAAAAAAATCGCCAACGCGGTGTCCACCAACTATCCGGACATGCACATCATGGTCCTCCTCATTGACGAGCGGCCCGAGGAAGTTACCGATATGCAACGTTCCGTCAAAGGGGAAGTGATCAGTTCGACCTTCGACGAGGTCCCTGAGAACCATATCAAGGTGGCGGAACTGGTTCTCGAACGGGCCAAGCGGCTCGTGGAGCACAAAAAGGACGTAATAATCCTTCTTGACAGTATCACGAGGTTGACCCGGGCGTATAACCTGGTGGTCCCGCCCAGCGGGCGGACTTTGTCCGGCGGTATGGATCCCACGGCCTTTCACAAACCGAAGCGGTTCTTCGGGGCTGCCCGAAACGTAGAGGAAGGCGGAAGTCTTACCATCATCGCTACGACGCTGGTGGAGACCGGTAGCCGTATGGACGACGTCATTTACGAAGAGTTCAAAGGCACCGGTAATATGGAGGTGCACCTCGATAGGAAGCTTTCGGAAAGGCGCGTGTTCCCGGCGATAGACGTCAAGCGATCCGGAACGAGGAAGGAAGAGCTTCTTCTTTCCCAGGAAGAACTGGATAGCATATGGGCTTTCCGGAAGGTTACAAATAACATGGAAACGGCGGAGGTCACCGAACTTCTAATCGAACGGCTCAAAAAGACCAAATCCAACAAGGAATTCATGAGCGGCATACTCAAGGAGCTTCACTCGATGCGGGAAAAGGGGCAGATGCTCTCGTAACGTAGCATCTACCGCTTTCGATCCCTTGTAGGTAGGCCAAAGAAGGAGTCTGGGCCGGTCGAGGGTGCCTCCTTTCGATCCTTTGTAGGTAGGCCAGTAGCGACAGGGTAAATGCTTCTCTAGCGTCCCGTCTATCCTCGTTTATCCCATTTCTTTGGGCCGTTGGGCTCTCAGCTGGCGGGGTTTCTCGGTTTTTTCCCTTGTGTTATAATTAATCGCATGAGACTAGAGGGGTGAGGCCATGAAAGAGAAAATACATCCTCCTTACTACAGGACGACCATAACCTGCGCTTGCGGTGCGGTATATAACGTGGGGTCTACCAAGAAGAACATCAGGGTCGATATATGTTCCAGGTGCCACCCTCTGTATACCGGGATCCAGAAGATAATCGATAAGGGCGGCCGGGTAGAGAGGTTCAAGGCCAAGTATGGCGAGCAGGGCGAGCGGAGTTAAGGACGGACTCGGACTCATGAGAAGGACAAGGCAGAGCCTTAAGAGTTCTGCCTTGTATCAATTGGTGAGCCGATTTTCATACCGGGCAGGTCGACCGAAGGGCCAATCAAAGGGCCATTCGGCTAGGTGGGGTGCGGGGTTTGAGCGCACGCTCTTCTTTGTGCTGTTGGAATGTGCCTACGTGGTTTTGACCCTTGTATTGGGACTTTTTCAGGCGCCTCCACGCCTTAAGATCATCAGGCCCGGCTCAGGGGCCTTTCAATACGGTGGCCAGGCCGTCATCGAGGGCGTCATGATGCGGGGCCCGAGGTCCTTCGCCGTGGCAGTGAGGGGGCCTGACGGGGGGATAATCACCCATCGTGAGGCCTTCGTTTCATGGGGTAGGCGCTGGCGCTTCCTCGGTAAGCCGTTTATCAGGGGACCGGTAGCGCTGGCGGAGACATTATACATAGGTATTAAGGCTCTTCTATACTCGGCTAACGAGGTTCTGGAGGGCGAAGACGCCAAACTCACGACCCGGGATATGTTCTGGATGATCTTTACCGCAGTCGCTTTCGTCGTGGGCGTGTTCGGGCTGCTCCCCACATTGCTTGCCGGTTTCGCCTGGAACCCTTGGAGATTACCGGTCGGGGTCGGGGCGCAACAGCCGACGGGGACAGTGAGCACCATAGCGTTCAACCTCGTCGAGGGATTCATAAGGATCGGACTCATTTTGACTTATATGTGGGCCATATCTCGTATAAAAGACATCCAGCGGGTCCTGGAATACCACGGAGCCGAACACAAGGCCATAAACGCCCTTGAAGGCGAAGGCGTCGGCGGTCTTGGGCTGGACTCTGCGAGGAGGAGCTCGAGGTTTCACCCGAGGTGTGGGACGAGTTTTCTGCTCTTCGTGGGGCTCGTGAGTGTTGCGCTGTTTTCGCTCTTCGGGTGGCCGAGTGTTTGGCAGCGGATACTTTACAGGGTTTTACTCCTGCCTGCGGTGGCATCTTTGTCTTACGAGATGATCAAACTCGCAGGATCCGGTGGCAAGCGGCCTATACTCAACTGGATGTCGAAACCTGGTATATGGCTTCAGGGCCTCACCACCAGGGAACCCGACGACGGGCAGATCGAGGTGGCCATCGGTGCGCTCATGGGTGTGTTGGAAAGGTAGTGGTCACAATGCCACGATGCCGCCGCATGCCGCCGCATGCCGCCGCATGCCGCCGCATGCCGCCGCGAGTTTCGTGCATTGGTTTTTGTTGTCGCTTTAGTTCCCGCGTGTTGAAGGGTAGTGGTTACCATGCTCGATAAGTTAGAGGCCATTGAGCGAAGATACGAGGCGTTGAACGAGCAACTCGGCGATCCCAGGGTGATATCAAATCGTTCGGAACTCGAACGGCTGGGAAAAGAACAAGCCCAGCTTTCTGAGATCGTCGAGAAATATAGGGAGTATAAGTCGCTGGTATCGGAAATCCAGGAAGCCGAAAACATGCTCCGGGAGGGCGTAGAAGAGGATTTCAAGGGCTTTCTGGAAGAAGAGCTGTCAAAACTCGAAGATAGACTCGACGAAGTCGAGCGCGAGCTGAAGATTCTCCTTCTGCCCAAGGACCCGCTCGACGAAAAGAACGTCATCATGGAGGTCCGGGCGGGTACGGGCGGCGAAGAGGCCGCCCTTTTCGCTGCAGATTTGTTCAGGATGTATACGCGCTACGCCGAGAGGTGCGGATGGAAGATCGAGGTCCTTAACGCGAACTATACCGATATCGGCGGTGTTAAAGAAATCATCTTCGTAGTCGAGGGGCGCGGAGCGTATAGCAGACTGAAGTACGAAAGCGGCGTTCACAGGGTCCAAAGGGTACCGGTCACGGAATCGGGCGGTAGGATACATACGTCAGCCGCGACGGTGGCTGTATTGCCCGAAGCCGAAGAAGTGGACGTGGAGATAAACCCAAACGACCTCCGAATAGACACTTACTGCTCGAGCGGCCCTGGCGGTCAAAGTGTGAACACCACTTATTCCGCGGTCAGGATTACGCACCTGCCGACCGGCCTGGTGGTGACGTGCCAAGACGAGAAGTCCCAGCACAAAAACAAGGAACGCGCGATGCGGGTTCTCAGGGCGCGGCTTTTGGATATGGCCAGGGCTAAGCAAGAAGAGGAGATCGGCATGGCGAGGCGGATACAGATTGGAACCGGCGATCGGTCCGAGAGGATCCGTACGTATAATTTCCCGCAGGCCCGCGTGACCGACCATAGAATAGGACTCACGACACACCGGCTGCCGGAAATCCTCGACGGTGATTTGGACATGATAATAGACCCCTTGATCACCGAGAACCAGGCTGCCAGGCTGGCCGCGTCGGGGGCAGGGAATGCTCTGTCCCGTGGGTGAGATAGGTAAGGGCGGCGGCGAAGCCGGCACCGTGGGCGAAGCCTTAAAAGAAGGAGTGCGCATTCTCGGCGAGGCGGGCGTAAAGGAGGCTCTGCGAGATGCCGGCTTGCTGTTAAGCGAGGCGGCATCTTTACCGCTTTACGTGATCCTTACAGAAAGAAACCTGGCGCTTCCCGCCGGTGCTTTGGCGAGATTCAGGAACGCCATCCTCCGGCGCGCTGCCGGCGAGCCCGTGCAGTACATAACGGGCAAAAAGGAGTTCATGTCTCTTACGTTCAAGATACGACCAGGCGTCCTCGTACCCAGACCCGAAACGGAAATCCTGGCGGAGGAAGCCATTTCCATCCTCAGGGAGAGACAACCCAGAGTCTTTACCGATGGCGCTGGCGCCGAGTTTACCGTCGTAGACGTGGGAACGGGGAGCGGCGCCATAGGGGTATCGGTGGCGTATTACGTCCCGAATGTGAAGGTGATCGCCACCGACCTGGACCATCTCGCCCTTGAGGTCGCACGGGAGAATGCCGTTTTACACCGAGTCTTGGAGCGCATGACGTTTCTTCGAGGCGATCTTTTGGACCCCGTTTCGTCTCCGGTGGATATGATCCTGGCGAATCTCCCGTATATAGGCGAAGAAGAGATGAATCACCTCGTCCGCGAGGTACGCGATTTCGAGCCCAAAACCGCGCTTTTGGGCGGTAGGACCGGTGTAGAACTCATCGAACGCCTGATCGACCAAGCGCCGTCAAGGCTCGTTCAGGGTGGGTGGCTTCTTCTCGAGGTCGGTAGAGGTCAGGCGTCAAGGATATGTTCTTACGTTCGTGGGACGAACGGGTTAGAAGTCGTGAGGTTGCTCAAAGATCTCACGGGGATAGACCGGGTTTTGGTGATTCGGAAAACCGGACGGGGAGCGGACGTCGTCGAGTAATCCCCTTCGGTTTGGCTAAGGACGGGCCAAGAGGTATTACGGGGAGGTATTACGGTACGGATATCGTTAAGGCCCTTATGAAAGTTCTCGAACCTCTCGTGGTCCGGGAGAGCGGACGAGGTGATAGACCATATGGGTAGGACTCCGGTGTACCGGGTTGATCCGCGACAGCCGGACGAGGCGGTACTTTCTTTGGCGGGCGCCATTCTCAGATCCGGCGGGACGGTTGCGTTCCCTACGGAGACGGTTTACGGCCTCGGGGCCAATGCCCTCGACGCCCAAGCAGTGCGACGGATATTTGAAGCCAAGGGAAGGCCCGCCGACAACCCCATCATAGTGCATGTTTCGTCGTTCGATGAGGTAAGGCCCCTCGTGACGGAGATTCCGCCCCAGATACGGACATTGATGCGAACTTTCTGGCCCGGGCCGCTGACAATATTGTTCAAGCGGTCCGATTTGATCCCGGACATCGTTACAGCCGGCCTGGATACTGTGGGAATCCGTATGCCTGACCACCCCGTGGCTTTAGGGATAATCCGACATGCGGGGGTTCCCATCGCCGCACCCAGCGCTAACATTTCAAGTTATCCGAGCCCGACCACTGCCGAACACGTTGTTCATGATCTGGACGGACGAATAGATGCCGTAATCGACGGGGGGCCGACGGGTATCGGGGTAGAGTCCACGGTACTCGATATATCGGGAGATAAACCCCTCATCCTGAGACCTGGATACATAACGATCGAAGACCTCCGCCCGTTCGTCCCAGGGGTCACGGTGGATCCACGGGTGGACGGCGCTTTGTCCCCGGCAGACTCGAGTCCACCGAGGTCGCCCGGACAGAAATATCGGCATTACTCGCCCAAAGCGACCGTATGGCTCGTGGAGCCGGATCCCAGAATGCCCGATAGCACCGAGGACATAGCAAGGCGCGCCATCCGTCTGGTACGATCCTTGTTAGACGAGACCCGAGCACCGGTAGGCATCCTCGCTTCCGAGGAAACCGAGGAAGCGTATCGCCGCCACTTCAAAGAAGGGGTCGTGGTGATGACGGTAGGGTCGAGGGAGCACTTGAGGGAAGTGGCTTCGCGCCTTTTTGGGTGTTTGAGGGAAATGGACGACGCGGGGGTCCAAACGGTGGTGGCGGAAGGGTTCTGCTCGACGGGATTGGGCTTAGCTATTATGAACAGGCTGAGGAGGGCCGCCGACTTTCGTTGCTTTCCCGAAACCGTTAAGAGCTTTCCCGAAAACGCCGAGAGCGTTCCCGAAAACGTGAAGACACCTCCGGGGGGATGCGGGGAAGAAAAAGCCACAAAGCCCCCAGGGACAAAAAAGGTCCTTTTCGTGTGCACCGGAAACACGTGCAGGAGTCCCATGGCGGCAGGGTTGTTCAACCATCTGGCGAAACCACCATGGGTGGCGGAGTCCGCCGGGATGGCGGCGGCAGAAGGGGAACCGGCATCTCTTCAGGCCAGAAACGTCGCCCGAAGACACGGTGTAGACCTTTCGCGTCATCGCTCGAGGAGAGTCAACTCCGAGATGATAGAGAAAGCCGATCTCGTATTGACCATGACCGCCTTTCAGAGGGACATGTTGAGAAGGCAAGAACCAAAGAAAGCCGACCGCATCTTTACGCTGAAGGAATATGCGGGGCTTTTAGCACCTCCCGAACAAAAGATCCATGCCAAAGATCGACGAAATCAAGACGAGGGAGGGGGCTCTTGGGTGCCAATTGAGGGAAGAGGAGAGGTCGATGTCGGTGACCCGTATGGGCTTTCCGACGAAGCCTACGAGGAAACATGGAGAGAACTCGAGAAATCTGTCAGGGCGCTGATAAATAAACTTGACGCGCAGAAGCTCGACTCGCCGGAGGTGTAATTGTTGGCAGGTAATGTTCCCCTTGCGATAGGCTCTGACCATGCAGGGTTTGACCTAAAGCAGCGTATGGTCCAATGGTTGAGAAAAAGCGGATGGGACGTGGTGGATTTCGGCGTGGATTCGGCCGAATCCGCGGACTATCCGGATATCGCGGAGAAGGTCGCTCTGAGCGTACGAGACGGGTACAGCGAAAAGGGCATCCTCATATGCGGCACGGGTCTCGGCATGTCCATCGCCGCAAATAAAGTGCGCGGGATAAGAGCGGCGCTTTGCCACGACCCGTTCTCGGCGCGCCAGTCCAGGCTTCATAATGACGCGAACGTGCTGGCTCTAGGTAGCTGGGTCATGGGTGAAGAATTGGCGAAAAACATCGTTGAGGTATGGCTGAAAACGGGGTTTGAGGGGGGCAGACACGAGCGGAGGGTTCAAAAGATAAGCCTCATTGAAGCCCGTGAAGCGGTTTACCAGCGGGATGTTCGTGGCGATTCTCTTAAAGAACCCGAAGAACCGCTCGAAGCAAAGCCCCACGCTATCGCCAATGCGGGAGGCCATCCTCTTAAAGAACTTCATGAACCCAGTAAAACCTCGCAAGGCGAGCGTCGTCAAGAGCCTGAAGGAGAGAAACCGGGGCGGCGGCACGGACCAGACCGGTACGGATCGGAGCAGCATGGGCTAGAGCAGTATGGGCCGGAGCAATTCGGGGCGCAGCAGTTCGAGCAGGAACGGTACGGGCCGGAAGGTGCCCCGTTACCGGATCTCAGCAGAATAAAGGCCGACCTAGCGAGCGCATGTGAGGATCTTCTATCTGTCGCCGACCTCGAACCCGGACAGATACTCGTCGTCGGATGTTCCACCAGCGAAATAAAGGGTGAAAAGATCGGAAAGGGGTCTAGCGTGGAAATCGCCGGCGCGGTGCTCGATGTACTCTTGGACGTAACGTCGAAGAACGGCCTTTATCTTGCGATACAGGGGTGCGAGCATATCAATCGTTCTCTTGTGGTCGAAAAAGAAGTGATGAAACGCTACGGGCTTGAGGAAGTGAGTGTGTACCCGGTCTTACACGCTGGCGGAGCCTTGGCTGCTTTGGCCATGGATAGGTTCAAAAACCCGGTGACTGTCGAAAGCATACGGGCCCACGCCGGTATCGATATAGGGGATACGTTGATCGGCATGCACTTGCGGCCAGTGGCAGTACCGGTTAGGAGCCAAGTGAAGAAGATCGGTCATGCCAATCTGGTCATGGCGAGAACACGGCCGAAATTGGTAGGCGGGGCTAGAGCCCAATACAGGGGTGTAAGGGAGAAATAGGCATAACGGAGAACATAAGGGAGAAATTAAGGAAGAAATAGATAAACGAAGAAATTTAGGAAAAAATTCCGATCTACCACAGCCTGCGCGAGCTGATGCGAAGAAAAAGGAACAAAAAGAAGAAAAAGGAACAAGAATAAGAAGAATTTAATTTAAGAAGAAATGGTTAAGGAGAAGTGAGGTATGGGGGATGCCGAATGCGCGACCAAACGTCCCGGCTGGGATGAGTATTTCATGGAAGTCACAGAAGTGGTTTCCAAGCGATCCACGTGTCTGAGGCGGAGAGTCGGAGCAATAATCGTGAGGGACAAGCGGATCCTGGCGACGGGTTATAACGGCGCGCCCAGCGGCCTACTCCATTGCCGGGAGACGGGCTGCTTGAGGACTAAACTCGGCATCCCTTCGGGCGAGAGGCAGGAATTGTGTCGGGGCTTACACGCGGAACAAAACGCCATAATCCAGGCTTCTCTTTATGGTTTCAGCGTTCAGGGCGGGACCCTTTACTGCACAACCGCTCCCTGTGCCACATGCGCCAAGATGGTGATCAATGCCGGGATCGTACGGGTCGTTTTTCGCGAGGG
>DUSP01000068.1 GCA_012842575.1 Clostridia bacterium | reverse complement strand
GTACTTTCGGTTCTTGCAAATACGCCGGGCGTGGAAGAACAAGCCGCCCGAATGGCGGCTACTCTCTCTCATCTCGGCCGAACCCTTGACGACCTTCAGGAGAGGATCATGAAAGCCAGGATGCTTCCGCTTGAGACCCTCTTCCGACGGTTTCCGAGGGTCGTTCGCGACCTGGCCATAAAGAGCAGGAAACGGATAAGGCTCGAGATTTCGGGGGAACAAACGGAATTGGACAGACTCCTAATCGAAGAAATCGCGAATCCGTTGCTTCACATTATAAGGAACGCAGTGGACCACGGCATCGAACCGGTAGAAGAGCGGATCAAATCGGGAAAACCACCCGAGGGCACAATCCACCTTAGCGCTCGATACGAAGAAAGCTACACCTTAATCTCGGTCCGTGATGACGGTCGTGGGATAGATCCGGTAAAGATCGTTTCCGCAGCGCTAACCAAAGGACTCATTTCTCAGGATATGGCTAATAAGCTCTCGCGAGATGAAACGATAGGACTGATATTCCTTCCGGGTCTTAGCACCAGCGACGAAGTGACTGACATCTCGGGGCGCGGCGTGGGCCTGGATGTGGTTAAGAAGAACCTCGAAACTCTGAACGGCACCCTTGAGGTCAAAAGCGAGATCGGCGTCATGACCGAATTCATCCTGAGAGTCCCTCTCACCCTTGCGATAGTCAAGTGCCTGTTGGTGGACGTAAACGGTTCCTCGTATGCCATACCCCTCAACAATATCAGGGAAGTCATTCGAATAAGTGAGAGCGATTTTCATTATGTGTGGCGGTACGAGCACGCACTCGTGAGGGGAGAACTATTGCCCGTGTTGAGGCTGTCTCGGATCCTCTACGATTCCGACGGTACCCGCAGTGAATTCGGAGTAATCGTCCAAGGCTTGGGAAGACAAGCGATGTTCGTCGTGGATGACCTCCTCGGAGAACAAGAGGTCGTCATGAAAAGTCTTGGAAAGTACCTCGGTTCCGTGCCCGGCCTTCTTGCAGCGAGTAACCTGGGAGACGGCCGAATCGTCTTCGTGCTGGATGTTCCGGCTCTCCTTGACGAACGCGTGACTTTCGGGCCCTGTGACTCAGAAAGCGAGGTCATGAGGAGACATTGACCCGGGAAGACATCGTCACCGGTTTCGTTACGGATCCGGAACGCTTGTATTTTGACACCACGGCAAGCCGTAAAAATGCCAAGAACGCAAAACATCCCTCAGGTCCCACAGGGAAGGGCCGAGGTGAGCCGCAAGAGAAGGAGATGCCCGGAGGCAGGATTAGGGCAAAGGCGCTCGTGGTTATAGGATCTTCGACGGGAGGGCCTTCGGCTCTTGAAAAACTCATGAGGTATATGTCTCCGGATATACCCGCCGGCTTAGTCATCGTTCAGCATATGCCGGTCGGTTTTACCGTCTCTTTGGCTGCACGCCTTCACCGCCTTTCCCCTATTCCCATCCGGGAGGCAATGGAAGGCGACGTCGTTCGAAACGGCGAAGCCCTCGTGGCGCCTGGAGGCCGTCATCTCATTGTGGCGTCTGACGGCACGGTGACGATAGACTTTGGCCCACCTGTGAACGGAGTCAGACCCTCGGTGGATGTCACGCTGAAATCGGCGGTGGAGGCTTACGGCGACAAGGTCGTAGCGGTCATCCTCACGGGTATGGGCAGTGACGGTGCCGCCGGTGCCCTGGCGGTTCGGCGCGCGGGCGGAAGAGTCTTCGTTCAGGATGAGGAGTCATCGGTGGTCTGGGGTATGCCCAGGGCGGTGATTGAAACGGCTGGAGCGGATGTGATCCTACCTCCAGAGTACATGCCTCTATATATCTTGACGGCGGTGCGCTCTCTTTTGACGAGGGCGCCCGGCGACACCGAAGAGGTCAAGGGGTGAATCGTATCTCGTGTCGCTACAGGAACCGAGAAAACACGGACTAGAGAGAGAACCGGACCCATGCTGGCAAAAACGCCCGCACGAACTCAGGTTAAGGCAACGCGAAGAAGAAAAGAAACCAAATACGGGTGAGCTCTCCGATTTCAATGCTTTTTCTTTGGATCTTCTGTCCAAGACGGGCATCGATTTGTCTCGGTACAAACAAAGCCACGTCAAGCGCCGTGTTCGTGGTCTCATGGCGCGGCTTGGGATGACGACGTACGAAGAGTATGTCGCTCTTCTCGCAAGGGACGACGCCAGACGGCGGGAATTTGTGGACCACCTCTCTATCAATGTAACGGAGTTCTTCAGGGATTATGATAGGTGGCAATATCTACAGAATACCATCCTCCCGTCAATGATCGAGGAACACAAGAGCCTACTCATTTGGAGCGCCGGGTGCTCCACCGGAGCCGAGCCGTACAGCATGGGCATTATCCTTGAGGAGCTCGATCCGGGCGGAAACCACCGTATATTGGCCACCGACATCGATCAGGCTGCGTTAAAAGTGGCAGAAGAGGCCTCATACCCCGTTGAAACCCTGAAAAACGTCTCAGCCATGAGGCTGCTTCAGAATTTCGACAGGCTAGGTGACCGATGGCGGCTTAAGCCTTCGATAAAGAATAAGGTCCGCTTTATGGTTCACGATCTCACCGTTGATCCTTATCCCGTGGGGGTTAACTTGGTACTATGCCGTAACGTCGTCATCTATCTCACCGGTGAAGTCAAAGACAGGGTTTATAGGGGGTTATATTCAGCCCTGAAGCCGGGAGGGATCTTATTCGTCGGTGGGAGCGAAATCGTCACAGGGTGGAGAGCGCTTGGGTTTGAACTACTCTCTCCATTCATTTACCAAAAGAGGTCGTCGCACTCCGGCTTGACCGACTCCCCATGATACCCGCCGGAAAAGCGACAACAGGAGGGATGTTCATGCAACATACGCGCTCCTCGTTACCAGCTTTAAGCCTGTCGAGGATAGCGCGCCTTTTCGAGGAAGCTGTGAACGAGGTGCTTGTGGATTCTCTGGGGCTTGAAGTCACACTCAAGGAAGTGCTCATAGACAAGACGCCGGCGGAGAGTCTCGAGGTGACGGTCATCATCGGACTGACAGGAGATATCGAGGGAAATGTCTTTTACACCTTCTCTTCTGAAGCGGCAGCGGCCATATCGGAGCACGCGGGCCTCGAGCCTCCGGAAGGCACCAAGGAAGACCGGGTCAGGGTGAGTCTCTTGTGTGAGGTTGCCAACATGATCAGTGGGCGCGCCACCGTAGGTTTTGAAAGGTTCAACAGGGAGTGTCGCCTCACGCCGCCCGCCATAATAGAGGGGCGCGCCGTGCGCATGTCGACCCTTGGCCAAGATAAGATCGTCCTCCCGTTCGGGGTGGACACCCATCCTTTCGTGATACATGTCGCAATAAAGTCGTAATAACA
This sequence comes from Clostridia bacterium, assembly GCA_012842575.1. Taxonomy (GTDB): domain Bacteria; phylum Bacillota; class Sulfobacillia; order DUSP01; family DUSP01; genus DUSP01. Next base: position 24,563 of record DUSP01000068.1, on the reverse strand, counting down.
AAGTTGAGTTCTGATAAGGCCACGCTTGGATAAGTAACGGCATTTTAGCGGCGCCGAAGTTCTGCGCCGATGGGCATCCCGGGGTATCCGTCACCTCAATCGCCTGGGTTTCACACCCAAGTTTCACCGGGCACGGCCCGTTACCGCCGAAAACTTAATCTTGTCTCTTCAGAAAGGAGTGATCGCGTGTGACGGCCATCGTGAAGGTGAAAGAGCAGTCTAACGCACCGGCGCCTTCGGGGCTCCAGGTCAAGGCCAAGGATTACCACCTCGTGGTATTCGGTCTCGCAAAGGAAGACTACGCCGTGGACGTCACCATGGTTCGGGAGATCGTCACTCTTCAGAACATCTCCCGCGTTCCCCGAGCTCCGGCCTTCGTAGAGGGGGTAATCAGTCTGAGGGGGAAGATAATCCCCGTCATCGACCTGCGTAAACGCTTGGGCCTCGAAGCCGGTGAACTCACAAAAGAAAGCCGCATCATAGTGGCGGAAGAAGAAGAGGACAACACCATCGGTATGATCGTCAATAACGTAAAGGAAGTCCTGAGGGTTCCTGCCGACGCGGTGGAACCCGCCTCCCCTGTTATCTCGTCCGCGGGCGCCAAATTCATCCGCGGCGTAGCTAACCTGGGGAACCGGGTAATCATCGTGCTGGATCTCTTAAAGGTTCTAAGCCGGGAAGAGAGCTCGGCTATGATGGAGTCCATTGATGACGAGGTCTCACTTGAACACGCATCCGGACCGGCACAATAGACCGTCCAACCAGACTACACGGAGGTAAGAAACATGCCAAAAGTTCAGATCTCCATGAAGATCCTATTCGGGTTTTTAATCATGTGTCTCATGATGGCGGCGGTAGCTGCCTTCTCCGTAATGGGGCAAACGGTGATCGTCGACAACTACCGCAAGATCACCGAAAAACGGCTCCCCCTCACCGAAATCGTGCTGAACATAAGGGCCGAGATGCTTTCTCAGGCCGCCGCAGCACAATCGTACGTCATATCGCGCGACGAGGGAATGATGGAGGTTTTCTCCAAATCCCAAAGCGAAGTGGACAAGCTCATAGATCAGGCAAAAAGACTGATCGAAACGGAGGAGTCCAAGAAGTTTCTTTCCCTCATCCAAGGATACCAAGCCGACTATAAAAGCTATTTTGAGCGCATTTCGAACCTTGTTAAAATAAATGACGTAAATACCGCGGCCGTGGCGGTCTCAGCGGAAGGCGCGGGACTAAACTACAGCGTGCAGCGGGTTACCGACGATTGGGTGAAGCTGCTCACAAAGGAGAACCAAGTGTTTGAAGAAAAGGCCCGTCGGGCAGAGGTGCAGGGCCGGATGGTAACGGTCGTCGCCACCATAATCGCGGTAGTGATCAGTGTCTTCCTTGCCCTAATCATTTCCCAAGCGATTTCGGCGCCGATAAAGAAGCTTACGGCAGCAGCCGACCGGATCAGTCGCGGCGACCTGACTGTGGAAATAAAGGTGCCGAAGACAGGCGACGAAGTGCAGAAACTCGCGGAAGCCTTCCTACGGGCACTCGAGGCTCTCCGCAGTATCATATCGAAGACCAGGGAAGCTGCAGCGCAGGTGGCCGCGGCTTCGCAACAGCTTACAGCTACCGCCGAACAGACGTCCAGCGCCACCGAACAGATAGCAAAGGCAATCGAGGGCGTGGCGCGAGGGACCAGCGAACAGACGAAAAACATACAAGACGCGGCCGATCTCACCGTAAAGCTCAAAGAGGGCATAGCGGTGATCACCGAGCGCACGCAGAACCTCCAGAACCAAGTCGACGAAGCGGCCAGGGCCATATCCCGCATGGTAGAGGCCACCCGTAACGTAAGCCATATCGCCGAAACCGTTTCCAAGGACTCTTCCCAAACGATGCTTGCAGCCGAAGGCGGTGGCAAAACGGTCAAACAAACCGTCGAAGGCATGCAGCGCATAGACGAAGCCGCGAAAATCGCGCACAAGAGGATAACGGAACTCGCGGAGCACAGCGCCAGAATAAACGAGATAGTCCAGGTGATCTCCGACATCGCGGATCAGACAAATCTCCTCGCTTTGAACGCAGCCATAGAAGCGGCACGTGCTGGAGAACACGGAAAGGGCTTTGCTGTGGTGGCTGAAGAGGTGAGGAAACTTGCAGAGAGGTCAAGTCACGCCACGAAGGAAATCGGCGAACTTATCGCCAACATAGAGAAGTCATCGCAGAACGCGGTCAAGGCCATGGAAGCCGCAACGGTCGAAGTCAGCCAAGGTACGGAACTGGCAAGAAGCGCGGGAGCAGTACTGCAAAACATCATCGACACGATGAAGCAAACCATGGCTGAAGTCGGGGGTATCGTGGAAGCGGTAAACTTGATGAATAGGGAGTCGGACCTGATGATTCACTCCACCGAAGAAGTGGGCAAGGCGGTCAACTCCATCCTCAAGACAACCGAGGATATGTTGGCCGCGAGCATCACGGCTTCAGACGCCATGACCAACGTCGCAAGCATATCGGAAGAAAACGCGGCTGCGTCGGAGGAGGTATCGGCGTCGGTAGAAGAGATGTCGGCTTCTTCTACGGAAATCGCCCATTCCTCGCAGGACCTCGCCGCGATGGCCCAGAATCTGAGGGCTTGCATGGAGGGCTTTACATTGTGATGTTTTCGGGTACTGAGCGGGCGCGCCCTGTTATGTGTTATGTGTCTGAACATACCTGATGGCTTCATGGAGGGCTTCATAACGTGGTCGTCGTTGACACCTGGGTCTCGGCTTTGTTATCATTTTGGCTGTCACAAAGGCCATTCGTCTCAGCCGTATCCAGTAGATGAAAGGGGTCTTTCTCATGGGAAAGAGCTCGGCTCTCCATGACATGCTACGCCTGGGCGTCATTTTGATGATATTCTGTGCGGTAGCAGGGCTGGCACTTGCAAAAACGTATGATTTTACGGAAGAACGCATAGCCGCTCAGCAAGAAGAGGAGCTACACCGAGCATTGAAGGACGCCGTTCCAGAGGCCGAGGATTTTGAAACGATGGAGAAAGACGGTCACACGGTATATCTCGGCAGGGCAAATGGCAATCTTATGGGTATCGTTGTGGTCTCCGAAGCACAGGGTTACGGCGGACCCATAAAGATGTTCGTGGCCACCGACGAAAGCGGCGTCGTGAAGAAAGCGATAATCCTCAGTCTCAGCGAAACACCGGGCCTTGGTATGAAGGTCGATGATCCCAAGTTCCTTTCCCAATTCGAGGGGAAGGGCCCCGATGACGCCTTTTTGGTGAAAAAGGACGTGCAGGCCATATCGGGCGCCACCGTATCATCGAGGGCCGTGGCCACCGCCGTAAAGGAAGCCGTATCGGTGGCGTCGTCTTTGAAAGGGTCGATTTAAGGCGTTTTAAGGCGTTGTGCGGCACTGCCAATTGATGAGTGGTTTTTGCCCTCCCGTAGACCATAAAACGGGGACAAAAACCGGACTTAAACACAGGGCCAGAACTCAATGCAAGCGGCCATAATGCAAGAGCCGTAAAGAGATAAAAAGCCGGCTGAAAACCAGGGGGAGCTCGTAAAAAGCCGAACTCCCCTGGTTTTCGCTTGCCAATACTCATGCAGCCGCCTGAAGGCGATGGCCGACGACTTCAGGCTGATCTTCGGTTTTCGCTTGCCAATATTCATGCAGCCGCGCCTTTTGATTTTCTCTCCATGAGCTTCTCCCACCGATCACCGATGGCATACTTGATATGCATCAGCCCGAGGTAGTCCTTGACCGGTAGAGGATTGCCGTCCACGTCGACTAGGGGTTTTGCAGGGTCACGCTTTTGAGTGAGAAGGGAGACGACTACAAGAGTCACGATGGAGATGATGAACCCCGGAACCGAAGCGAGATAAACCGCATCCCATATGGCCCAATCCATATACACTACGCCTTCTTCGATCACGCCAACGTTGGCTTCCATGGTGGATGGCAGATAATAGAAAATGAAAGCCACCCAAGATCCAAAGCCCGCTAACAGTGCCGCGAGGGCGCCGGTATGGTTCGCCTTCTTCCAGAAGAAGGCAGCAGCATAAGGGGCAAATAGTCCTACGAGGAATATGGTCCAAGCGATGACCATGAGCTTATAGATGGTAGCCGCATAAAGCGCCAACAAGAGGGAAACCACAGCAGTGATAGGCACGAACAGTCTCGTGACCTTCAACATGTATTCTTCGCTGGCACCTGGTTTCAGGTACTTCACACAATTGTAGCCTACCATTGACGCGGCGGCGAGAAGGGCGCTGTCGGCACTGGACATAAGCGCCGCCACCAGTCCGACAACGAAAATCCCCGCAAAAGCCGGATGGAGGAACTCTTTTGCGAGCCAGGGGAGGATCATCTCCGTCTCAGGCACAGTCAGGTTTGGGTTGATCTCGTACATGGCGATACCCATCCATACCGGTAAGAGACCGATGACGATATACATGATGGCCGATATATATGAGGCGTGGACGCCCACCGCCTCGTTCTTGGCGGACAAAGCCCTTTGCATAAGGTCTTGTGCGGGTATGCTCCCGAGTCCCAGAGATAGCCATGCTGCGATGTAGTAAATCCATCCGGTCGTGCCGGTATATCCTAGGAAGCCGGACTCGGCAGTTGGCGCCATGGCAAACGGCGCTATATCCGCCCAGTCCCCCGCGTTCGTCACAAAGGCGTTCCATCCGCCTACGTGGGAAATCACCGCGGGGAACAGAATGAGTATTCCGATTATGAGAATTATCATCTGAACGACGTCGGTCAGGGTCACCGACCACATCCCGCCCTGATACGTGTAGAGCACGACCACAAATGTTGAAATGATAATTCCCCAACCAAGGGGGATACCGGTGAAGACCTGAAGTATCGAACCGAAACCGACAAGCTGTGCACCTACCCAACCGGCCTCTCCGATGGCCAGCGTTATGGCGCTGGCAAGCCCCATTCTTTTGCCGTACCTCAGATCAAAGATGTCTACCAGGGTGATGTACCTACCCCTTCTCATGAGGCGCAGGAAAAACAGGCCCGCGATGGCGAGACACAAAGCAGCCCCCCACGGATCAAAAATCACTCCTTGGTTCCCAAAGAGGTAGGCGTTGGCCGCACCGCCCATGACGGTCCCCGCACAAAACCACGTCGCAAACAGAGTGCCTACATTATAAAAGAGAGGTAGTCGTCGACCGGCCACGATATAGTCGGTCGTGTCGCTGATGCGTTTTGAGCAAATGTAGCCGATGTAAAGCATGCCTAACATGTAGATGATGAATATGGTGAGTACCCACCACGCCCCTTGGTACATACCAAGTTCCATATAACTACCTCCTTCATGACATAAGACTTTTAACTTCGAGGACGCCTACGACTCCAAAGGGTCTTAACTTTTGCACATATAAGCAGAATACGTTCCAAAATTATGGGTCTAAAAAGATGTCTATGTGAGCCACTCTCATCGCGTGCCTTCACCCGCTACGGCAAATCGAATCCTGGAACTGAGACTAGCCGTTGCCATGCCGCTTTGACAGGCGAAAGGTTCACGGTTAAATCTCTGAAAATTAGGTTGTTGCTTCATAATTCGCACCTTTAAGAATGCGTCTCACATTAGAGAACTCTCACACAGATCCGCATAGATCCTGCGCCTGCCTTTATCCCTCGACTGCGTCTCACTTCGCAAACTGAGGCATGCAGTACACGGTCCGACCTGGGCCGGGATACCCAGGTGGGGTCATCCGCGCTTCGGGGAGCCAGAGTATACAGCACAGCTCGACGAGGGTTATAATGTTACGGAGCACGTCTGCCGCAAAAACGGCTCTCTGATCTCACAAGATGGGGGGACCTAATTGAGACTCGAACACTCTGCAGGTGGCGTGGTTTATAGGATTTTCGAAGAAAAACCCGATATCCTCCTGATCTATGACCGCTTCGGAAGGTGGTCGTTCCCTAAGGGTTTGATAGAGGAGGGAGAGACGCCGGCCGAGGCCGCTCTCAGGGAAATTCGCGAGGAAACAGGCATAGAAGGGATCATCGTCAAAGACTTGTCTCCCGTTCATTACTATTATACCGATCGGGACGGTACGCTGGTTTCCAAAACGGTGAACTATTTTCTGGTGATGGCGGTAGACGGGTCCCCAAAACCTCAGGAGACCGAAGTTGCCGGAGTGAAATGGGTTCCCTTGACTGAAGCCCTGAAAGTAAAGGGATACCCCTCAAATCTAACGGTACTCAAGGAGGCGGTCGCCCTCATCGCGAAAATGCAAAGAGACGCTGGTCTCTAAGTCCTGGCGAAGTACCGCGGCTATTGCTCGTCTATCGCCTGTACAGCGCCGCCGTAACGGTGATCAACCTTTTGGCCAAGATACCCACGAGTATCCCCGTGGGTACGCCAAATAATAGAAGATATGGGAGATAGAATAAGAGCCCGGTGTGCCGTACTATTAGGCTCGCGACGAGGAGTTGGGTTAGGTTGTGCACCGTCGCGCCCAAAACGCTTATGCCTATTACGGTCAGGCCGGGCGAATTCCTTTTAAAATAAAATGCCGCGCCCATGGCAAGGGTACTGACGATAGCTCCGGAGAAGCTCAAGAAAAACCCCATTGTCAAGAAAGTGCCCGTCAACAAGCCACTTATGGTGGTCCTCAGAATCCCTATTAGTAACGCGTCCTTAATCCCCATAACATCGAGGGTATAGACGGCTACGATGTTGGCGAAACCGAGCTTGGCCCCCGGCAGCAGGTAAGGGATTGGAAGCCACGCTTCCACAGTATGCAGTATGACTGCAAGTGAAGTAAGTAATGAGAGTGTCGCGAGCTTGCGCATGTCGTGTACCGTGTCCCTGAAATGATGGCTTCAGTGAGTCTCCTTGCCTTTCAGCAAGTCCCCCTGCACACTATAACACTACTGCTCCGCGGTCCACAACCGCAACAGATTTGGGTTCCCCTCTGTTGACTTCTGACGCTTTAGTCTGACCTCCGGTAGCAGATTTGGGGCTCTGGGTCTCGAGGGGTCGTCCGAATTGACATATGACCTCAATACCTTTTCCCGCTCGACTCGCACGACGTCGGTGGGTGGAAGGATCGTCCGAATTGACATATGATCTGAATACCCCTAGGATGTATGGTAGATGTATGTAGACGAGGTTAGAAAGTAAAGAAGTAAATTACGAAGCAAACAAGTAAAGAAGTAAACAAGTAAATATGAAGAAAGAGGGTTCGTGATGCCTAGACCTCCGCTTGGTCGTTTTGTAGAGTATGTTCCCCGCGTCACCTACTTCAAGCCCGCGGGTATCCCCATGCGCGATTTGGACGAAGTCTGTCTGACGGTCGATGAGCTTGAGGCTTTGAGATTGAAGGATGTAGAGGGCCTCGAGCAAGAGGAAGGCGCCGTCAGGATGGGAGTGGCTCGAACTACCTTTCGACGAATACTCGTAACCGCCAGGGCCAAAGTGGCCCGCGCTCTCACTGAAGGCAAGGCGATACGCATCGAGGGCGGGAATTACCAGGTGACGACGTCCAAGCGGTTTAAGTGTGAAAACTGCGGATTGATCTGGGAGGTCCCTTCTAGAACCGATCAAGTTAGAACCGATCAAGAAGAGGCGAACATGACATGCCCGGAGTGTAAAGCGGGAAGAATTCGCCGAGTCGACCACGGACGTCACGGCTTCGGAAATCGCCCGTGCGGATGGCACGGGGGTAGCAGCCCTGCTTGATCGCTGATTGTAGAAACACGGCGGGAACCGCGCTATTAACATTCGGCGCATCCGGTTTCTACATGGATGCTTTTCCTTAGTAACGCTTGTAACGCGCTCCCGCCGTGTTTCGTTTTCCGTTATCGTTAAGTTCTCCTCATCGTTCTCCTAATATTTATTATCCCTGATTTATTATCCTTTCCTAATTTATTATCCTTTACGGTTCGCCCTCACCTTCGGCGGCCCCTAGGCGTCTCAGTCAGCGGCCACCGGCGATGCGCTCGCGTGCTGCCCGGTAGCAGCCTCCATGCCCGGGTATTTGGATCTTGCGTAATAGTGAGTGTGGAGGAGTTCATGGGATCTATGGCTCAACGGCTGACCCAAATACTCTTCGTAAAGCTGCTTTATGACCGGGTTCTCATGGGACTTCCTGATGGTCATCATTTCATCCGCCGTATAGATGGCCGCAATCCTCTTAAGCCTGATCTCCGTATTGGTGGGTATGGGTTGGCCGCCACCGCCGATGCAACCGCCCGGACAAGCCATTATTTCGATGAAGTGGTAATCCGCTTCTCCGGACTTGACGCGATCCAAAACCTTGCGGGCGTTCCCGAGGGTATGGGCGACCGCCACGTTCACTTTGGTGCCGTCCACGTCTACCGTGGCTTCCTTGATCCCCTGGAAGCCGCGCACGTCATGGAAGTCCACGCTGGGGAGCTCTTTGCCCGTAGCAAGCTCGTAAGCCGTACGGAGCGCGGCTTCCATCACGCCTCCGGTGGCGCCGAAAATGACGGCCGCACCCGTGCTGATCCCCAGTGGCGCGTCGTAATCCTCCTCCTCAAGGGCATCCCAATCGATCCCCGCTTGCTTGAGCATCCTTCCGAGTTCCCTGGTGGTGAGCACCACGTCGATGTCGGGATACCCGCTGGAGGTCATTTCGGGGCGTTTGGCCTCGAACTTCTTTGCGGTACATGGCATGATGGACACGACGAAGATGTCCTTGGGGTCGATACCCATCTTTTCGGCGTAGTAGGTCTTCGCTAAAGCGCCGAACATCTGCTGAGGCGACTTACAAGTCGAGAGGTTCGGTAAGAGGTCCGGGTAGAAGTGTTCGATGAACTTGATCCAGCCCGGGCTGCACGAAGTGATGAGCGGAAGCGTCCCGCCCTTGGTCAGCCTCTCCAGGAACTCCGATCCTTCCTCAAGGATGGTGAGGTCCGCAGTGAAGTCGGTATCGAATACCTTGTCAAACCCGAGTCGTCTCAAAGCGGCTACCATCTTTCCCGTAACGATGCTTCCGGGCGGCAGCCCGAACATCTCTCCGACCGAAACCCTGGTTGCCGGCGCCGTTTGGACTACCACATGCTTCTTCGGGTCGTCCAACGCCGCCCACACTTCGTCGATCTGATCCTTTTCGTACAGCGCCCCGACAGGGCACACCAGGGTGCACTGGCCGCATAGCACGCATGCCACGTCCTTCAGCGGATCCTTGAAGGCCGGGCCTATGGTCGTATCAAACCCACGATCAAGCGGCCCAATTGCTTTGACCGATTGGATTTTGTCGCAGACTGCCACACAGCGGCGGCATAGGACGCACTTATTGGGATCCCTTACTATCGAGGGCGTAGAGGTATCCGGTGTATATTCGATTCTCTCTCCTTGGTACCTGACGCTTCGAATCCCAAGCCGCTCAGCCAGTGACTGCAGCTCGCAATTGCCGTTACGAATGCAGGTCGGGCACTCATATGGGTGGTTGGAGAGGAGGAGTTCCACCGTAATCTTTCTCGAATTCCTGACCCTGGGTGAATTGGTGTGCACCACCATGCCGTCGGCGACCGGTGCCACGCAGGAAGCCATCAGTGTCTTGGCGCCTTCGACCTCGACCACACACACCCTGCAGGCTCCGATCTCGTTGATCTCTTCCAAATGACAGAGCGTCGGTATATCGATCCCGGCCTTCTTGGCCGCTTCGAGGATCGTAGAGCCCTGCTCGATTTCAACCTTACGGCCATCTATGGTCAACGTAACCGTGGCCATTTTCCTACCTCCCATTCGCGTACTCAATCAGGAGTCGTCTTTCGTTTGAGCATCAAGTCGAGAAGTCAAGTCTCTAGTCTCTTACGTCGCAGCGCAGGCAGCGTGCGGCCTCCTTCATGGCTTGCTCCACCGTGTAGCCGAGTTCAACCTCCTTGAAGCCGGCCAGTCGTTCGCTTATCTCGATCTTCTCCACCTCTACCCTCGGGGTAGGCTCCTCGAGAAGCTCGCCGCTCACCGCCCGTTTTACTTGCGCTCTTGTGACTATGTCGCCGGTGCCACCGAGATACTTGTCTATGGAAATCGCCGCCTGTTTGCCGTGGGCTATGGCTTCGATCACGGTGGCCGGGCCGCTCACGCAATCACCGCCGGCGAACACCCCAGGAACGTCGGTTTCGAGGGTGTGTTCGTCGACGACACTTATAACGCCCGCAGCGCCGAGCTTCACTCCGTTGTCGCCCGCAAGGCCCTCTGTTTCGGGCTGCTGCCCTATAGCCAGTATCAGAAGATCGCACGGGAGGAGGAACTCGGAGTTTTCCACGGGGATCGGCCGTCTGCGTCCACTCTTGTCGAAATCTCCAGGCCTCATCAGCTGGCACTCCACGCCCTCGATCCGCGAATTACCGATAACACGCTTAGGCGCTACCATGCAGTTAAGCTTCACGCCTTCGGCTTCGGCGTCTTCCACCTCATCTCTCAATGCGGGCATATCCTGCTTCATGCGGCGGTACAGGATCTGAACTTCCTTGGCGCCCAGCCTCAAGGCCGACCTCGCCGCATCGATGGCCACGTTTCCGCCGCCGACGACTATGACCTTCTTACCCTTGACATCCACGGGTTTACCGAGGTTCACGTCCCTCAGGAATTCGACACCCGATATGACTCCATCTATATCCTCGCCCGGAATACCCATCTTTTGGTCTTTATGGGCACCCACGGCGATGAATATCGCTTCGTATCCTTGGGCCTTGAGATCGTCAAGGGATATGTCCCTACCTACACGCGTATTGGTACGGATCTCGACGCCCAGTTCCTTGATGGTATCGATTTCCTTATTGAGCATGTCTTTCGGCAGTCTGTATTCGGGAATCCCTACGGCCATCATGCCGCCAGCCACGGGAAGAGCCTCGAACACCGTGACCTGATACCCTTCCCTACCAAGATAGTACGCTGCGGTCAGACCGGCAGGCCCTGACCCTATAATAGCCACCTTCTTGCCCTTCGGCGCCTTTGGTTTCTCTACCGGGCGTTGCCCGTTGAGACCAAAAGCGTAGTCTGCCGCAAAACGCTTCAGGGCTCTAATAGCCAGGGCCCGATCGATTTGCTCCCGCCTGCACTTGCCTTCGCAAGGATGGTTGCATACCCTACCGCATACCAGAGGGAAGGGGTTTTCTTCCTTGACGGTCAGATAGGCTTCGACGAACCTGCCGTTCCTTATATGATCGAGATACACCGGAACGTCCACCGACGCCGGGCACGTATTCTGGCACGGCGACAGAAAGAGCGACGCGCATACCGAAGCGGGACACTTCTTGTCCTTGATGTGGGCCTCGTATTCGTCCCTGAAGTATCTGATGGTGCTCAATACCGGGTTCGGAGCGGTCTGCCCCAAGCCGCACAGTGCCGCGTCCTTGATCTGCTGCCCGAGCTCGATCAGGAGCTCGATGTCCCCTTCCTTGCCTTCGCCCTTGGTGATCCTGTCTAAGATCTCGAGCATCCTCTTGGTTCCTACACGGCAAGGGGTACACTTACCGCAGGATTCGTCCTGGACGAATTCGAGGAAGAACTTGGCCAAGTCGACCATACAGGTGTCCTCGTCCATGACGATGAGGCCTCCTGACCCCATGATGGTACCGAGGGCCGCGAGTGACTCGTAGTCGATGGGCGTATTCAGGTGTTCCACCGGGATACAGCCGCCTGACGGCCCGCCCGTCTGTGCCGCTTTGAATTTGCGGCCCCTGGGGATTCCGCCGCCGATATCGTATATGATGGTCCCCAAAGTTGTACCCATGGGGATCTCGACCAAACCGTTGTTGTTGATCTTTCCGGCTAGGGCAAAGACTTTAGTTCCCTTGCTCCTCTCCGTACCCATGCTGGCAAACCATTCCCAGCCGTTACGTATGATGGTCGGGACATTGGCGAGCGTCTCCACGTTGTTGATCACCGTCGGCTTGCCCCACAGACCGGATATCGCCGGGAACGGAGGTCTGGGTCTGGGCTCACCGCGACGACCTTCTATAGATGCGAGGAGGGCGGTTTCTTCACCGCAGACGAAAGCACCGGCACCTAGCCTCAATTCAACATCAAAGGAGAAATCTGTTCCAAAAATGTTCTTTCCAAGAATACCCATCTCGCGCGCCTGGTCGATGGCTATCTGTAGTCTCTTTACCGCTATGGGATACTCGGCCCTTATGTATACGTACCCTTGGTTTGCGCCTATGGCGTAACCAGCAATGGCCATCCCTTCGAGGACACTGTGCGGGTCACCTTCGAGAGTGCTTCGGTCCATGAAAGCGCCCGGGTCGCCCTCGTCGGCGTTACATACCATGTATTTCTGATCACCCTTAGCCTTCGCAGCGAATTCCCACTTCAAGCCAGTGGGGAAACCTGCTCCACCGCGACCGCGTAGGCCGGACTTCTTTATCACGTCTATTACTTCTTGAGGAGTCATCTCCAGCAGAACCTTGGCTAAAGCCTGGTAACCGTCTCTCGCGATGTACTCCTCGATGGACTCAGGATCAATCAACCCACAGTTTCTCAAGACTACCCTCTCTTGGTGCTTGAAGAAGGGTATGTCTTTGAAATCCACTACCGAGACTTCGGTGATCGGTTCTTTATAGAGCAGCCGCTGCAGCACGCGGCCCTTCACGAAATGCTCTTCTACGAGTTCCTTTACGTCTTCGGGTTTGACCTCACAATAGAAGACCCCCTCAGGGTATACCATCATATTGGGGCCGAAGCGGCAGAACCCGAAACAACCGGTTTCGAGAACCCTGATTTCGTTCTCGAGTCCGCGTTCTTTGATTTCCCTAATCAGGGCTTCACGCATGGGGCCGCTGCCCGACGCGGTGCAGCCTGTACCGGCACACACCAGTACGTGTGATCGGTATAGCGCCATGAGCGATTTCCTCCTTCGACTGTATCTTGGGTGCTCACTCCGCCTCTTGACTATTGATGCGTCACGGTTTCACGGTCTTTTTACGTTAATGGTGACAACATCATGGTAACGGCATCATAGTGACAACATCCTAGTCACAACAGCGATATCGGCTCCTCAAGTGACAATACGCCGACTCACTTGGCCTCAACTACGTTGATGGCCCACTCGTAAACGGGTTGCCCGTTAACCACGTGTTGTGCCACTATTTGGCGGGCCTTCGCTTCATTAACGTTTCCGTACGTCACCTTGGGTTGCCCCGGGAGGGTTACATCAACAAGGGGTTCTTTCGCGCAAAGCCCTATACAACCCGTCTGGCTTACCAAAACATCGGTCATGTGCCTTTTCTCGAGCTCGTCGAGGATGGCCTTCATGACCTCGCGTGCCCCCGCCGCGATTCCGCAGGTTCCCATTCCCACCACGATGTAGGGCTTATTCGATGTTTCCCTTTGCTTTAGCCCCAGGAGAGCCTTCTCCTTGAGTGCCCTCAGGTCTTCGATGGACTTAATCCCAGTCACTCGCCTTCACCCCCGTATAGGTTCCTGATGCCTTCCTCGCAATGGCACCTCATCCAGTTGATGACCTCCGGGTTTTGGAGGACTCTTGAGTCTTCACCCAGGTATTTCACGACTTCGTATGAATCGAACCTGAACTCCCTTTGGGTGTCAGAAGCTTGGGTGTTGGAAGCCTTTTTCGTTACCTTATGGGAATACACCGTCCTGATCATAGGGTTTAGGCCCGAAAAAGTCGCGATGGTCCCGGCCATGTCCCCGATGGGCGCTCTATCGATATGAGACCGCCGAAACCATGCCCTGACGCAAGTGCCCTTCCCCGCCTCGGACTCAATGGTCAGATCGCCTTCGCATCTTCTTGCGGCGGCCAAGAACAGAGGAAGTCCCAGGCCCACTTTCCTGGTCGTTCGTGATGTCACGAACGGATCGAGAGCCGCCTGGGCCTGGTCTTGGCTCATACCTTTGCCATCGTCCCGGACCTCTATGGTCAAGAGGTCTCTTACAAGATCCTCTTCGACCGATACCCAAACAGTCCTCGCACCGGCCGCCTTAGAGTTCTCCATTAAGTCCAATACGTGAAGGGATAACTCTCGCATAATCCGGGCAACACCAACACGACCGGCGGCTCAAGCCGTCTCCGAAGCCAATTCGGCCTTCCTGTATTTGGACAATATCCCCGGGACCAAGTCGGCCTTCATCCGAGCATGAGTGTCTTTGTTCACCGTGATGACAGGCGACAGCCCGCACGCCCCGAGGCACCGCACCACTTCCAACGAGAACATCCCGTCGTCGGTGGTATCCCCCGCCTTTACGCCGAGTTCCCGCTCAAACCTCTCTAGAACCTGTGGAGCGCCCCTTACGTAACATGCTGTCCCCTTGCAGCAGGAAATCTGGTATTTGCCCTTCGGTTTCAGGGAAAAGAACGCATAGAAAGTCGCCACCCCGTAAACCTCAGATAGCGCAACACCCAGTCCTTCCGCCACGCGAACCTGTACCTCACGTGGTAGGTACCCTATGTTTTCCTGGGCCCAGTGAAGAACCTGCATAAGGGCGCCCGGTTTCCCTCTCTTGCTCGCTATGACGTTGTCGAGCTCGCTCCAGAGCTCCTCACACAAGCAGGACTTCTTCTCCACGACGCTACCTCCTCTTTGACCACGTTTCGGTCCGTACGTCTTCTCTTCTTCTCTTCCTCCTTCTCTTCCTCGAATACCCTTTTCCCTACAGTCCTCTCCCCGGTATCACCACCTTCCGCCCTTCTATGCCCATGAGCGCCAGCCTAAATTCCGAAAGGCTAGGATGATTCATCAGCGCCTGCACCCGAGCCGCTCCGATATCCCCTAGACAATGAGCGTCCGATGAGGTGATAAGGGAAAAGCGGCTGATATCTTTCCACCTCGTCTTGGCTTCTTCGGGTGTGAGCGTACGTGATATCTCTAGAGCCGATACGCTAAGTCCGTCAGGGATCATTCCTAAAACGCCCAGAAGCCCAAAGGCCATACGGTCCACATGGGAAGGTATCGCCATCCCGCCCCTTTTTGCTACTTCATCGCACACGGTCTTAAGATCGGCACTCACCGAAGTCAGTAAGAGTTGTTCTTCTTCGCCGACGAGTTCGCCGTTATGATCGAAAACCAGTTGAGATCCGAAGTATTCTCGTACGTTCTTCTTCTTTGGGAGCCTAGAGTAAACGACGTCTTGGAAATCAAGGGCTTCACGCACGGTATGGAAAAAACAGAGAACATGTACTTCTTCCTGCGTCTGAACCTCCATACCACAAAACACCTTGATGCCGGCCGCTGGTGACAATGCCACTATGGCCTCGAGGTTCCTAGCTGAGTTATGATCACATATCCCTATTACATCAAGGCCCCTCTCCATGGCTTCCAATAAAATGGCTGCAGGAGTCATCTCCTCGGACGCACACGGTGAAAGTGCAGTATGTACATGTAAGTCGCACGAATACCAATCCACGAGTTCGCCCCTCAAGATCAACGCTCTTTATCCTTTTTGTGACCCCTTGGGTCCAAGAATTCCAAGCCTCGACGCAGGCGGTCGGTCTTATCCCTCACCCGTCCGTCCCGCATCCTTTATCCTTGAGATTTAGTCGGCCCGCTAGGTACGTCCTCCTCGTAGTCTGGTAGAGCCTGCTTGAGCATCTGGTAGAGCCTGCCGGCTATCTCGAACGTCGACAAGTGAGTGCATAAGATGGGAAGCCCCTCTTGGGCGGCACGGTCGATTACGTTCTGCTCTGGAATTCGTCCCCCCGTAATCACTATAGCCGCCACCTTAGACAGCATGCCGACGGCCACGATATTAAGGTGCGTATGCAGCGTGATCCAAACGTCCCCTTCTTCGGCGTTAGCCATAACGTCGCTCAGAAGGTCGGAGCAATAGCCGCCCTTAACCTCAGCGTCCAATTGTACGCCCGGACACATGACCTTTAGCTCCAACGGGCCGACGATATCGCTTACATTCACTTTAGTTTCACTTCCCTTCCGAGCTCTCGCCGCCGGTCTTTTCAAGACCCATGGCGGGCGGAATCTTGCCGGCCAAATCGGCCATTTCCTCGGCCAGGGCCTTCACCCTTTCACGGAGTTTGAATGTGCAGTCAGTCTCCAGAGCAATGCCGCGTACGATGTCCTCGGCGAGCGTCCGGCAATTGGGTGACCCGCAAGCCCCACAATCAAGCCCCGGTAACTCTTTCACCGTCTTTTCCAGGATGTCCATCTTGGCGATGGCCCTCGCCACGTCTTCGTCAAGAGCCATGACCGGCCGAGGCTCTACCTTCTTGGTGGTGAAAGCGCCAGCTGCGATGAGGTTATCGAGACAATCCTCATCCAACGCAGGACGCTTGTTCCAATGTTGTTCCGCAAGCACTCTCAGCCGGACCCGAGCCACAAACGGGTTTTGTACGGTCAGGCAGCCGCCTACGCAACCACCCGTACACGCTTGAGCTTCGATGAAGTCTATTCCAAGAAGTTTCTTTCGTTCAACCTGTTCTAAAACGCCGCGAACATTATGTATTCCATCCACAGTAAGGATCGACCAACCCCCGAGGGCTTGGGCCTCCCCACCGGCTCTCCCCCAACCTATGCCTCTACCGGTTGATAAGAACGGATTGTCACCTCGCAACGGACGCACAAGATCGACCCAGCCTTCTCGATGGTGGCCCTCTTTGCCGTGCGACTCCTCTTCCGTTTCCTTCTTGCCTGCGAGGTGTGTCGAGCACCCGACGCCTTTGGTTTTCATTTGCGTGGAAACCCGCTTTGAAAGAAGGCCGTACAAAAGGGAAATGGAGATGGCCCCGTCGACGTTGGACTTTTCTTTCATGACCGGCTGTTTGATGGCGGTCACCTTCGCCGGACATGGACTGATAAAGAAAACCCCCACTTCTTCCTTCTTTAAGCCCAACGCCTGCTCAGCCCATGCTTTGGCCATAGCGCCGGCCACTTCCATGGGAGTGTCTATGGGAACAATGTGGTCTAATAGACTGTGAAAGTGAATCTGTATGAAGCGGACCACTGCAGGGCAAGCGGAGGATATTAAAGGTCGGCTTCCCCGGTAATTCTCAAGAAACCTGCGGGTAGCATAAGTTACAGCCTCGGCCGCCAAAGCAACCTCGAATACGTCGTCGAACCCTATATCGATAAAAGCCCTAAGTACTTCTTCAATACTGACACCCGGTTCGAATTGCCCGTAGATAGAAGGTGCGGGCAGTGCAATGGAGTATTTGAATTCACTGAGTTTTTCCAAGGTATCCGTAACGGCGAGCTTGGCATGGTTCGGGCAAATCCTTATGCACTCACCACAGTCTATACAACGCTCTTCTAGTATTCGGGCTTTTCCTTCCCTAACCCTTATTGCCTCGTTGGGACATTGCTTTATACAATTGGTACATCCCCTGCACTTCTCCTTATCAAGGGTAACCGAGTGGAAATACCTAGTCGTCAAAGCACTGCTCCCCCGTCTTCCTATGCTGCGTGCCTCGGTCGAATTATGACTCGAACCGTGGTCCCACGACCCGGAGCGGACT
Source organism: Clostridia bacterium (assembly GCA_012842575.1). Taxonomy (GTDB): domain Bacteria; phylum Bacillota; class Sulfobacillia; order DUSP01; family DUSP01; genus DUSP01. Next base: position 7,149 of record DUSP01000068.1, on the reverse strand, counting down.
CTATTCGTATATCATCGGCACAGCGCTTCATGTTAGGTAAGCCCATGCCGGCACCGAACCCCATCTCCCGTATGTGGGGCGGTGCTGTAGAATACCCTTCTTGCATTGCCAAATCTATATCTTCAATCCCAGGTCCTCTATCCGTCGCAACTATTTCGACACAATCCGGAAGTATTGTGACTTTCATGGTCCCGCCGACGCTGTGAATCACTATGTTCATTTCGGCTTCGTAGGCAGCAATCGAAGCCCTGCGAACCACTTCCCGCTCCATCCCCACGTGCTCGAGAGTCCGTTTCACCCGGGAAGCGGCTTCGCCGGCATGGACAAAATCAAGAGCGTCTATTGTAAACTCGAGATCGATCCTCGTCAAATCGCCGTTGCCTCTCTAGGCGTTTCCGGCAGGTCGACGGTGGAACAGCCTCTCAATCCTTTGCTAAATAACAACCCACAGCTGTCATAGAGAAGAAGCCGGGTTGCAAGGAGTGGGATTCCCTTTTCAATGCTCAACCGTATGGTTTCGCTTGAAGGATGCTTTCCTCGTACGAAAACAACGCCTGCCGCGTCTATTAATTCAGCGGTATGAATGACCTGAGAATTAGTAAGCCCTGTGAGAAGTAGCGTTCCAGGTCTCGCAAACGCCAAGACATCGCTCATCAAGTCACAGCCAAAGGCGGATGTGACTTCCCTGTCGAGTTTCTCCCCACAGCAGATGACCTCAGCTCCCAAATACCGCCTTACATCGTCCAGCGTCATGCACTATAATCCTCACCTTCAAAAAACCGCTTCGATCCACCCGGGGGCCCCGGCTTACCCACAATTAGAGATTAGACCCTGTGACATACGAGAGCCTGTAAAGCCCATATGATCCATGCCCACGTGACCACCGCCTTCGAGGCCCATGATCAGAGCCTCACGACGGGAGCCCATGCGGTGACGTTAATAATTAATACGACATTGTAGAATTTAATCTTGATGAGTCTATGGATTGATATGTAAGTTTACAAGTATTTTCATACAAATGTGAAAGTTCACACTTTCACAAAGGCTGAGCCTAAAAAACCACACCGTAACAATCATAAGGTGCGGGTGCCGAAAGGTCAACGGAGGAATATACCGACTTTTTAATCACCTCAGGCACAACGAACCCTTTTTTCGTGGTTTCGGCCACGCCAACACCGATGAACCGCGGCGGGGATCTGCTTTCCCTATGCCTCTGCAAGCCTGAGACTCCGCTGACCCGTCACATTGTTAATTATATTTCGCCCTTTACGTTGTCGTTCCTCCAGGCTGTTCAAAAACTTGTCGCGGGTCCCGTCGAGAAGCGGAAGGTCATTTGAGGGTGGACGATTTTCGGGTTTGGGGTTAAGTTCCTCAGGCGTGATCAAACCGGCAAGGTACGTCCGTAACAGAAGGCGAGCGCGGTTTAACCGAGATTTAACGGTTCCGACCGGAATACCGAGACAGAAAGCGACCTCCTCATATTTGAGTCCGTAAACGTCCCTTAGAAGCACAACCTTCTTTTGCTCTTCGGGAAGGCGCTCTATTGCACCCATTATGGCATTCCTCAATTCGATGTTCTCGGCAATGTCGGCGGGAGAAGGTGATTTGTCGGGAATTTCGTACTTGAGTCGGTCATCTTCATACAGTACAGGAGAATCAATGCACAAAGGACGCTTTCGGTTTCGCCTGTATTGGTCCGTGCACAAGTTGGCCGCAATCCTGAAAATCCAAGTAGAAACACTGCATTCGCCCCTAAAGGATCTCAGTGACCGGTATGCGCGGAAAAAGGTCTCTTGGGTGAGGTCCTCCGCGTCTTCGGGGCAGCCCGTCATCCTGTACGCATAGTTGTATATCTTTTTTTCGTACACCTTTACTATTATCTCCATGAAAGCCTCGGGATCCAAGGTTTTGCCCTGAAACTCAGGAAGCAGTGAGGGGATTTGCCGATCTGAACGTGCGCCGGACGAATACGCCAATGGCATGAGTCGTCTCTCCCTCATTCGAAATGGGATTGTGTCCTCTGTATCAAGAATATACTTCGAGGCCACACCTCACATCGGCACATAAGCTTAGCCATTGGTCGGCAAAATGGCGTATTCGTTATTTCACGGCTTAATATTTCACCTTTTGCTTAGTCGAGGGATGTCCTGCCACGAGAGTCTTCAAAGGAATCCCTCCTCGGGCATCGAATTCATATCCCATGTCTCACATGGAAATTCGTTACAGAACCGAAGAAAAACTCACGGAGAGGGAGAGTCTTTGATGTCGACACCCATGCCGTCGTCCGCGTCGTCCGGGGCGCCTGCGATTGATTTATCCTTTATACGTGCCGAGTTTCCTTCTCTGCAATTACGTATTGACGGTCAGCCCGTTTCCTTTTTTGACGGTCCGGGCGGCACACAAGTACCAAAGTGCGTCATCGACGCAGTCGTACGTTACCTTATCTTTGAAAACGCCAACACTCACGGGGCTTTCCTCACAAGCCAAAAGACGGATGAAATTATAGAGGAAGGCAGGCGTTCCATGGCCGATTTCCTCGGGGCCGACCCTTCGGAAATAGCTTTTGGGGCCAACATGACAACCCTTAATTACGCGCTCTCGCGAGCGATAGGGAGGGATCTGGGCCCTGGCGACGAGATAGTCATAACCGATCTGGACCACGAGGCGAACCGAGGCCCTTGGCTTGATCTCGCGGAATTGGGTGTCGTCATCAAGAGCGTAAGGGTGAACACCGAAGATTGCACCCTCGATATGGACGACTTCGAAGAAAAAGTCGGGCCAAAGACGCGTGTGATAGCCTGTGGCTACGCATCCAACGCAGTCGGGACCGTGAACGACGTAAAAAGGGTCGTCGAAATGGGGCAAGAAGTCGGCGCCATCACCGTTATCGATGCGGTGCATTACGCCCTTCACGGGTCCATTGACGTCAAAAATCTCGGATGTGATTTCCTGCTCTGTTCCGCTTATAAGTTTTTCGGCCCCCATTTGGGTGTACTGTATGGCAGAAAAGACGCGTTCCGTAGTCTCAAGACGTATAAGCTAGCACCTCAGGAGGAAGCCCCGCCGGCGAAAATCGAGACGGGAACCCTCAACCACGAGGGTATCGCCGGCGCCATCGCGGCAGTAGATTTCATTTCCCGTATCGGCGAACGTTTCTTAGACACCTCAAGAGGCGTCCCTTCCCGAAGAGACCTCGTTATAGCGGGCATGACTGCCATAGAAGAATATGAAAAACCTATGGCGAAACGCCTCATAGAAGGCCTCATGCAAATCCGCGGCGTGAAGGTTTATGGACCTCCCATCGACGGTCCACGTACCTCTACCGTCTCGTTCACCCTCGAGGGCAAGACTCCCAAGGAGGTAGCTTCAGATCTCGGGAGAAGGGGTATTTTCGTTTGGGATGGAGACTTCTATGCCACAACGCTTGTAAAGCGGCTTGGGCTTGCCGAAAGTGGCGGGTTGGTACGTATAGGGCTTGCGCCTTACAATACGCCTGAGGAGGTCGAACGACTTCTCGAGGCAATAGAATCTATAGCAATCCGTGGATGAGGCCGCGGGGAAGCCACATGCTCTCGGTCCGTTTCACGACACTTGTGGCTTGGGTAGCACGAGTCTTACCAGTGTTCCGGATCCAGTTCCCGAACGGATATCGAGACGCGCGCCGATGAGCTCGGCCCTTTCATACATCCCCACCAGGCCGAAGCGCCCCTTGGAAGCTAACTGCGCGGGGTCAGGTACTGGGTCGAATCCTTTGCCGTCGTCCTTTACCGTAAGGGTAACGCAATCGGCCGAATAGAATAGTTCGATGGAGATGGTTCGGGCTCCTGAGTGACGAAGGGCATTGTTATACGCTTCCTGAGCGATCCTGAATAGAGCGGTTTCAGTGGCGGAATCGAGCCGGTAGGGTTCGCCCCGAACCTCAAACCGGACCTGCGCACTTTCCTTATGTTCCTCGATTCTTCCCTCAGGGTCGGGGCGCAAAGACGTGAGCCACTCGATGGCCGGGATCAAACCTAAATCGTCCAGAACGGATGGTCTGAGGTTGCGAGTGAAGCGCCGTAGGTTTTCGACGGAGATATCAACCATCTTCCTCAGTTCTTCGAGACGGCGGGCGGCTTTTTCGGGATTACGGTTTATGTCCATTTGGGCTACCTCAAGCTCCCTCGAAAGTACGAGTAAGGCCTGAGTCGTATCGTCATGGAGTTCTCGGGCTATCCGCTTACGCTCTTCTTCTTGCGCCCGCGTCGCCACAGAGAGGAACTCCTTCATTTGCAACCTCCGTTGCTCCGACAATTCCAGTTGTCTCTTTCTATCCGCAATCTCCCGCTCCATGCGCCTTTTCTCGGTAACGTCTCTCGCAATGGCGTACTGACCGCTGATTTCGCCATGCCGCCACATGAGTGTCGAATGCACTTCGAGCTCCGCACCGTTGCCTCGCGTCCGCCATTCGAAGAAGACTCGCCGACTCTTGTTGCGTCTTGCAGCGTCTAAAACCTCGCAGGTGTGTTCCCAGGCTTCCGGAGTAAGGATTTCCCCATAAAACATACCTAACAGATCTCCGGGCTCGACACCGAGAATATCGACGGAACGCCGATTGACGAAAGTGAAACGCCCAGCCGCGTCTAGGCTGAACACTAGATCACTTGCGTCTTCCGTAAGGGTTCTGTAAGTCTTTTCCGATCGCTTGAGCTCGCATAGGTAACTGTAGTCGTCTATGTAAAGTGCGGCCATATCCGCCACTCTGAGCAGCAATTCAGTGGGGATGCCGTAGAGGGGCGAGGTCTTACTGTGGAGGGGTGAGGTTTTGCCAGGGAAGGGTGAGGTTTTACCGCGTAGGGGTGAGGTTTTGAAGTCATGGTCGGTAAGATCGGTGGAACCGGTAGGATTTGCAGGACCTTGGGAAGCGCTCGCCCCGATATCGTCGGTTTCCCGGTTTTCAAAAGCGTTTACGGCCAAATCCGCTGGCGGCCATGCCAAAAGAATGCATCCCACCGCCTTTGTTGAGACGACCATCGGAAGGAGAACGATCCTCCGAAAAGCCCTTATGGAGATCTCTCCGAGATTGAGTGAGCCGTTACCGTGGGCCTCTGCTTCCAACAGTTTTCGGCCAACCCTCAATGTCTCATTCAGGACGCCCCTCGGGGCCAGTCTCAGCGAAATCCCTTCTTCGATCACTTTTGGCGCGTTCACAACACGCGCCCAAGTTACTTGCGCGGTAACAGAGTGACGGAGGGGATCATGAATAAAAAGGACTGCGTCGCTCGATCCTGTGAATTCCCCGAGATATCGGAGGAATTCCCTCAATATGTCGCTGAACCCCCCTTGCCGAAGGGCAAAAAGCCTCATGCATGACAGCAAGAAGTCTTGAGTCCGGTCTCGGTTCCTACGCCTGCTGTCGCGGGAGCAGGGCCGAAATAGTCGTTTACCTCGCGCCGGGCGGAGGCTGTGGAATCTTCTCGACGTCAAGATATCCCCTCTTTATCGCCGTCAATACCGCCTCGGTTCTCGAGGCAACTTGCAGCTTGCCAAATATATTCGCCAAATGGACTTGTACCGTCCTCGGACTTATACCTAGTTGGGCTCCTATCTCTTTATTCGTCAAACCTGCGGCCGCGAAGGTCAAAACCTCGATTTCGCGCTGCGAGAGGGCTTCCTCTGATGGCACACTCGCATGTTGGCTTCTGAAATCGGAGAGCGCGCCCGGGTCGCTGTCACGCTCCAGGAGCGCGCGCATCACCGAGCCATCCAGCACGGACTCGCCGGAATGGACCGCTCGTATTGTGCGTATGACCTCGGCACCTTTGGCGTTTTTCAGTAGGTACCCTGCCGCGCCAGCCTCTAGGAGGGCGCGAACGTATTGTTTGTCGTCATACGCGGTGAAGATCAGGACTGCGGTAGAAGGTGCTTCCGCCTTAATCCGGCGTGTCGCTTCAATACCGTTGAGGACGGGCATGGAAATGTCGAGGATGGCCACGTCTGGTCGGAGCCGAATCGCGAGCTCTACCGCCTCCAACCCGTCACCCGCTTCCCCAACCACTTCCATGTCCTCTTCATTGTCTATCAGTTCGCGGGTGCCCCTTCTCACGATGGGGTGGTCATCGGCTAAAATGATCCGGATGTGGGGTGCGATTTGATCTGTCGGAGATATCGCCATCGGGCTTCCCCCAAGTCGATTTCAAAAACTACTCTTAGCGTTTTGTAGAGGCGTTTTGTAGAGCCCTGAAAACTTCTCCCAGAATTTGATAGATTTCTTCAAAACTATATCGCTTGGATATCTTATGATCTCTACTGAGGCTTTAGATTAACTTCCCAACTACGTAAAACGGCTTCAGGCTTCCCGTGATTGGTTCACGAAGTTCACCCTGAGGTCCGTGAGGAGGGCTTCAAATCTCCTCTGTTCCTCAGGCCCCATACGATCGCGCATAACCGGATACAACGCGCCAACGGCGTCTATGGCGATCCTCGCTTCGGGAAGGTTTTTCTCGATCTTGCCGGACAGGGGGTCAGCCACAAGGCCCATGGTTTCCCACGCCTTACCGACCATCGCCGCCACAAACCATTGGATCAATACCGAAGGCTTGAACATTTCGGGCGACAACTTAGGTTCGCTTTGCTCCCGCTCCGATTCGCCATGTATGGTTTCTCGATCTTCTCGACGGAATCCCTTATCCGTGTCCTCCATAGTTGGTTCCCCTCTCGAGTTGGTTCCCTCTCGTCGAATACCACATCTTCTGCCTGACATTGCTATGTTCTGTCGCGGTACTCTGCAAAGTGAAGCTCCAACTATTACCAGGTATTACCGGGTTACGCGCTCGTCCTGTAATCTTGGTATCGGACGCGACACCTCCCTCTTCTTCTATTGCGATTTCTATTGCGATGCGTTTTCGAAGATCGCGTCGCCCGTAATCCTGGTATCAGACAGATTGACAACGGGATTTTCCGGTCTTGTTTGACTCGTGCCCTCGGAATTATTGTAGGTTTTTCACGAGGGCGTGGCAATAACAGAGGCAATAACGGAAGGGAGGGAGGCGGTTCGGTCGACTTATTTGTGGCCGTGTTGTTACCAAGGCCGGTCGCCCTATCGCCCTCATGGTGCCCGTCGAAGGGCCGGACCTAGATGCTATGCGGACGGCCTTCAAACGAAAGAGG
>DUSP01000091.1 GCA_012842575.1 Clostridia bacterium | reverse complement strand
CGCAGGCTCCTGAATGTCCCGATCATCGGCCCATAACCCGACCTTGGCCTCACGGGCCTCTCGCTGAAACGCCGTAGAGTAGTCGACGTACTTAACGTTTGGAGGTACGGTCATCAACTGCGCCATGTCGACCAGCAGGAGCCTCGCATTGAACATCTGGGAACGGATGGCCTGTTCGGCAACCTGCTTTGGTTCCGACAGCCAGACATAGGCAAGGAGACGTCCGTACTTATCCCGAAGACCCACGTCGGTTTCGAGGTAGACCTTCTTTCCGTCGAGGGCCTTTCTGGTATACTCCGTAACAGCAGTTCCTGCATCTGTTCCTGCCTCGGGGCAGTCTACGCCGGTGAAGCGCACCTTCTCCTTGACGCCGGAAAGGGATACTTCCACGGTGTCTCCGTCGACGATCCTGGTCACCGTGGCTTCCAGAAGCGTTGCCGAGGGTCTTGAAGCGTCTTCGGTTGTGCGGCTTGTGATGCGGACGGTATACGTGGCGGGATCCCATTGGACCTCGGCCCCCAAGCCTCGGCGACGGCACGCGCCGGGACGAGCGTACGTCCGTCCGTAATGATGGCGGGAACGTCGAGCTCAAGCTCTTTACCGTCAACGACAAGTTTTACGATAGGATGACCCTTGTACCGACCGTGGATGGATTGGGCGTAGCTGATCGATAGGAACGAGAGCAAGACGGCCAATGCAACGAGCATGCCCGCGAAGTATTTCTTCTTCACGGCATCACACCGCCTGGAACGGAGAAATTAAAAGAATACGCGCCGAGTTCGCCGAATCATCTCACGATGTGGGAAGGAGCCCGAGGTAAGCTAAAGGTCTTGCCGTCCCACTCGAGGATGGCCCAGTTGGATTCGAAACGGTCGATGATAAGAGCCATTGCTGGGTCAACCCTGTCTACGATCACCTTGCGCTGGCTGTCCGAGGAATGGCGGGCATAGGCGACGGCTTTGGAGCCCACGCGTTCGACCCTCCTCGACTGCTTGCCAAAGGCATCCGAGTTAGTCAAGTCTTATAGCAAACAAGACGGAAGAAGCAACGCTGCCGGTCCGATATCAAAGCGCCCTTCCGAAACCGCCTTCTGTAGAAACGGAGATGCGGGTCAACATGCAATTGCAACCGGCGCTTCTGGTCGCGTCAGGTCTTGCCAGAGGTCGAAAAACACACGCGCAAATGTCTCTGCCAGCAATACGGGAACTGCATTCCCGATCTGTTCGGAAACCTGCCCGTAGCTTCCGAAGAACTCATACCAATCCGGGAAGGTCTGAAGTCTGGCGGCTTCCCTGGGGGTAATTGCACGATCCTCGACCGGGTGCGCGAATCGGCCTTTAGTTACGTTAGTACAGCCGCCGGTCAAAGTATTCGAAGGCCTATCGAAAGCCATCCGCCCGTAAACATCGTTGTAGCCAATGGCGTTTCCTTTACAATGACACGTCAGTTGTAGGTGGGGCGGCAATTCGTGCCTGCTTCCGCCGTTATGCGGGATGTACTTTAGGCGTTCCAGGACGATCGAAGCATGACGCCTGGCCCTGTGCAGCGGGTCTACTTCGCTTTTTTCTCCGGAAGCCAGCTTCGGGAGCCCCACGAACGCGTCGGCTACGGTCCGCCATCGTGCCTTGCCCGTTTTCGCGGCCTCTTCGGGGGGCAAATGCGTAGGCTTCGGAAATGCAGGTTTTTCGTACCGCCCCGCCAACAAGATCAGTCTCTTGCGGAATTGAGGCACCCCGTAGTTCACCGCATCCACTACCTTGGGTCCTTCGACCAGGTAGCCGATGTCAGATAGGCCGTCAGTAAGGGTTTTCAGGATCGGATCGCATTCTTTCAGGCCCGGGACGTTTTCGAGGAACACGAAAACCGGGAGTAAGACCGAGACAAACCGTATCGTTTCGAGGATCAGGGGTGCCCGGGTGTCGCCCAACCTGTATCGGTTCTGCCGGCTAAAAGGCTGGCACGGTGCACACACGGATAAGACGGTAAGCTGGCCCCTTTCCAACGCGGCCTTTTCCATCATCTCGGTCGGGGAAACCGAACGAACATCGCACTGATATAACAGTACCTCCGGGTGGTTTAGACGATAGGTTTTCGCCACGACGGGGTCATTCTCGACT
>DUSP01000174.1 GCA_012842575.1 Clostridia bacterium | reverse complement strand
TAGCTTCCTAGTCGCCTGCTTCCTGCCCATCATCTCGAGATATCGCCTTCTTTCTCGCAGTATCTCCTCCTTTCAATAGGATACACGTCCAGACGGCATCTGACAACTGGAGTTTGGCAACAGCCCCTAATACGAAAGTGGCCCCTCAAACGTTCAGCGTTTGTACTGATGCGTGATACAAACCACCAGGTCGATTTGGCATTCATCACAGCTCTCAGCCTGATACTGGGTTTGTTGCAGTGCAACGTATGTCCGCCGAAAAACTTTGCTCTTATAGGGATGTCTTCCTGGCAGCTGCTATTGAATACCGCCCTCTCCCCGTCGCAAACGTCATCTGTCGGGACCCGCCATCATACTACGCCAAAAACACTGGTTCTTGACAGCACAAGGAACCTAGGATATTTGCTGCGATGAGCTACACGTGGTTATCGCAACCACTGCATCCCTTTGCTAGTCCAGCCCGATACTCTGTCCACTACACTTCAAGGCTCTTCCATGCACGGTCCCGTTCCAAAGCCAACAGTCATGGTCTCACGAAAAACAAGACGTTCGGCACGTACCCGACAGCCTTAGGAATCTTATTCTCGACGTCATCAGTCACCATAGCCAAATGTATACCCGCTCCTACGAATTCTCTCGTCTGCGCCATCTTCGCATGGATCCTGCAAGGCGTCACATTCCTAATATCGCCGCACCACGGACGCCACACCCTCCTTAGTGGAAGCCACCGATCCGCTCCAAAAACAGGTCGAACGTCAAAACAAGATGAGCGATCACGGTAACGCTACCACAGCAAGGATACCGACCAGCGTGGAGTAAACACCTCAATGCCCGGCGAAGTTAGTCCAGTTGCCCGCCGGCCGACGTCTTGCCGCAATGCCGGCGCGAAGGCAGCCAAAAGCGCTATAACTTTGGAACTAACACAAATAATCGGTTCGGAGGCTCTCCCGATTACGCCCTAGACACTCCACAAGGAACAGTTGAAGTCCGCATCACACCTGCTCGAAGCTAATTGCTGACATGGGACATGTGATGACGCATACCCGACATCCAGAACAAAGATCCTCGTTAACACTCGCCACACCGTCCTTCAAGTCGATGGCTCCGTAGAAGCACGTATCGAGACATGCTCCGCATCCACTGCAATTATCACCCCTAATTCGGGCAACACACCTTGGTCGAGCCGCCTGTTGGTTAAAACTTATGATTCGTTCTCTGAGCGTCTTTCCTCGAAGCGAGTTAATGTTTTCATACCCTTTTCTCTTCAAATAGTCTTGAATACCTCGATTTGTTTCCTCGAAGAATCTGTAACCCCTCAGAATGACCCCGGTACAGCTCTGTACGGCGCTGGCCCCCAGTAGTATGAATTGCATCGCGTGCTGCCAGTTGAGAACACCTCCGATTCCTACCACTGGAAGATGCGTAGACCGAACCACCTCCACCATAGCTGCCAATGCTAAGTTTCTCAGCGCAGGACCGCAAAGGCCACCTGGGCTCGGACACTGCATCTCGCCGGTCTCTACATCCGGTGGCAGAATGGACCAAGGATTGTTGATAAGGGAAATGGCGTCACCGCCCCCACGTTCTATCGCTTTCGCTGCCATTGCTCGATTGCATTCTAAACCGAGCTTGACCATGACCGGGACGGAGCTCGCTTCCTTTGCGACTCGGGTTACTTTTTCCAAGGCGGAGGGATCTTGTTCTATGTTGGCCAATACTTCGCCTTCTTCAATCTCAATGGGGCAAGAGACGTTTAGCTCAATCATGCTAACGTACGGGGATTCGGAGAGCATCTTCACGATTCTTGCGGTCTTGTCCAATTCGGGATAATAGCCTCTCACACTGGCTATCACAGGCGCTCCGCCACCCGCCGCCTCCTCCAATTCCTTATCCAACCATTGCTCTACCGAAAGCTCGGAATATCCCTCTAGGCCATGAAGCGGCAATTTAATGCCCTCGACAGGCTCGTACTCCCAAACCCTTCCGCAATGAGGAATACGAAATTCTTCCAACAGCATAGTCTTCGTGATAACGGCCCCCGCACCTGACTCGGCTGCTTTTCTGAGGCTCTTCCCATTCCATCCTGGGGGACCGGAAGCAGAGAATACGGGAGACCTAAACCTCATACCGCAGAACTCAACAGAGATATCCACGTTATCTCCCTCCAATCCATATTTCAAGTCGATCATTACAAGCGTAAACTGGTGGGGTAAATGCAACCCGTAGTTAGAAGTCATTCCCTGTCTCTCCAATAGGAGAGACAGGGAATGACGCATTCTTCGAAACACCAAATGATTGACCATCACATGTTAACCGACAACCGACTTTACTGCCTCTACGATGTCGGCTTCGTCTGGTATTACATAGTCCTCAAGTTTCGGGTTAAAGGGAATGGGCGTGTCAAGGGCTGCAACCCTCTTGATTGGCGCACGAAGATAGGGAAAGGCCTCTTCCGCCACGCGCGCTGCAATCTCGGATCCAATACCTGCGGTCTTACACCCCTCTGCCGCAGTCACCAGGCGTCCCGTTTTCTTTACCGATTCGATTATCGTCCCTATGTCCATGGGGGCAAGCGTCCTTAAATCGATTACTTCGACATCAATGCCTTGACCTGCGAGAGTTTCCGCCGCGTTCATTGCCTTTAAGACCATTCTGGAGACAGCTACGATCGTAACATCTTTACCGTCCCTCTTTA
>DUSP01000158.1 GCA_012842575.1 Clostridia bacterium | reverse complement strand
GGGATCATCTCTCTAGTATTCGGCAAAACTCATTGACGCCATCTGATCCCAACGCTCCCCTAGCTGCGAAAAAGCGTGCCGAAATCAAGACGCTTAAATGCCTTAAGAATCGACGCAGAGCTAGGGCTTAAACTTAACCGGCTCGAATTGGCCTCAATGGGCTTTCGATTTGATCTGGAGTTTTTGAAATCCTCCTGAAACGAAGGGGGTTTCGTAGCTACATGTTCGAAGGCTTCGGGTGCGATATCCCAGAGGATGCGACGACGGCAAAAAACCACATACGGTGCGCAATACCGCTTTGTCGCGGCGGGCATGGTATCGCACAGAACAACGAAACCGTATCTGGATCGTCCTTGCCCGTCGGCGGCGAAAAAAAGCGGGATGTCTCCGGAAACCCCTCAAAAAGGGTCGGAAAACAAACGATCCTGTTTCCCCAAAGCCCGAACCTAACATCTACGGCGACCGTAGCGGGTCCCAAAGAAGGCCAGGGTCCGTTCGGCCAATTCTTTGATGCGGTGAAAGAGGACACGCTTTTAGGGGAAAAGTCCTGGGAGGGCGCCGAAAGAAAGATAGTGGAGGAGGCCGTGCAACTCGCACTTAAGAAGGCGGGACTCGGCCCTACGGAAGTGGACTGCCTTCTCGCCGGCGATCTATTAAATCAGATAATCTCTTCAAGCTATGCGGCCAGGGAACTTTCCATCCCGTTTCTCGGTTTATATGGGGCGTGCGCTACGTTGTCCGAGGCCCTGATACTGGCAGCTATCCTTGTAGACAGCGGATACGCCCACTACGCGGTGGCCGTGGCTTCAAGTCACCACGATACGGCGGAACGGCAATACAGGTACCCCACGGAATTCGCAAATCAGAGGCCCCCTACTGCACAATGGACTGTTACCGGAGCCGGTGCGGCATTGGTAGGAAAGAGTCCCAATTTCCCAAGGATCACCCACGCTACGATAGGAAAGGTCATAGACATGGGCGTTTCGGATCCAAACGACATGGGTGGAGCTATGGCGGCCGCCGCAAGCGATACGATTTGGCAGCATCTACAGGATACCGAGAGAAGTCCCCGTGACTACGACCTCATTTTGACAGGGGACTTAGGGGAAGTGGGGTCTGCGTCGGCGTTACGGTTGTTAAGACAGGCGGGAGTCGATATATCGGCGGTCCACCAGGATTGCGGCCTCTTGATATTCGATAGGGCAAGGCAAAATGTCCAGGCCGGCGGAAGCGGATGTGCTTGTTCCGGGCTTGTGTTTTGCGGGCCGGTATACCAACGGCTCCTATCGGGTGAATTACGTCGCGTACTCCTGGTAGCCACCGGGTCATTGCACAGCCCGTGTTCGGTGCAGCAGGGGCAGAGTATACCGGGGATAGCCCATGCCGTGGCCATCGAAGGGGTGTCGCGCGAAGAAGACTAAGGCACGGATCGAGCAAAAGCCAAGACGGATAAAAACAAGTCGCATGGGAGTAAGGGGGGCAACCGGTTGGACTTTCGTGAGTTACTGGCGGCCTTCATCATAGGGGGGCTGTTTTGTGCGGCCGCCCAACTGGTGTTGGATGGGTTCAAGCTGAACCCTGCGTACGTCATGGTGCTATTCGTCTCTATGGGGAGCGCGTTGAGTGCGCTGGGTTTGTACCAACCGCTGGTGGACTTGGGAGGAGCGGGCGCCACCGTTCCTCTTCCGGGGTTCGGCCATCTTTTGACCCAGGGTGTATTGAAGGACATCGCTTCTAAGGGACCTTGGGGACTATTCAGCGGGGGATTTGGGGCGGCTTCAGCGGGAATAGCGGCCGCCATCGTGTTCGGCTACCTGATGTCGGTCCTGTTTGTCCCCAAAGGGTAAACCGGCTTATCTGATGGTGGGCGATTTCAAAAGTGAAACGCAATCCCGAGAATACGAAAACCCTATCGAGACATTTAGAAGAAAACCTCCAAGTCCTGAAGAAAGACCTAGGGTTTGGGGTCAATTTCGATGTCTTAGTAAGAGAAATCAGGGTGGCTTCGAAAGACGCGGTCCTCATATGGATCGACGGGCTTACGAGTGACGCTTTAATCCAGCGTATACTGGACAGACTGTTCGATTTGCCCGCGGGAGAACTCGTACCCGACGCCGCGCACAAGCTCATCAGGCAGGAAGTGAATTTCTCGGAAGTCGAGACCACCGACAACCTGGAATACCTGATTATGCGCGTCCTTTCCGGCATGGCGGCTTTACTCGTGGACGGCGAGGACGAAGCGGTCTTGATGGACGTCAGATCATATCCCGGTCGTAATCCGCAGGAACCGGATCTCGAAAGGGTCGTCAGGGGTTCAAGAGACGGTTTTGTGGAGACATTGGTATACAACACCGCCCTAATCAGACGCAGATTGCGCGACCGTAGTCTGAGAATTGAAGTGTTGCAGGTGGGGAACAGGTCCAAGACCGACGTAGCGATCCTTTACCTTCAAGACGTCGTGAACCTCGACCTTCTCAAGGACGTGAAGGATCGGATAAGTAAGATCGTGACAGACGGCATCCCGATGGCGGAGAAAAGCGTTGAAGAGTTCATCACCGAAAAGCGTAACTGGTGGAACCCGTTTCCCGTCGTGAGGTACACAGAGCGGCCGGACGCGGCGGCAATACACCTTCTCGAAGGGCATATCGTCGTCCTCGCCGACACATCCCCGAGCGCCATCATATTGCCGGTGACCTTGTTTCATCATATTCAGCACGCCGAAGAATATAGGGAAAACCCGTTGGTCGGCGCGTATCTCAGGTGGGTGAGGTTCCTCGGAATACTCACCGCGTGGGCCTTTCCGCCTGTTTGGATCTCGTTGGTGTTCGAGAAAAACGCCCTTCCGGAGTGGCTCAAGTTTATCGGACCCAAGACTCAGACCCCAATCCCGATAGCGCTACAGTTTGTGGTGGCTGAAATCGGAGTGGACCTGATCAGAATAGGATTGATTCACACGCCGAGCTCTTTGGCAACGGCAATCGGTTTTATCGGCGCCATACTTCTGGGGGAGATGGCCACCAAGGTCGGGCTCTTCGTGCCGGAGACAGTGATGTACGTGGCACTTGCGGCCATAGGCACCTTCGCCACACCCAGTATGGAGTTTTCTCAAGCGATAAGGCTCAGCCGCATATTTCTCCTCATTGTGGCCGGGATATTCGGATTCCCCGGGCTTGCGGCGGGGGTGGCCATGGTTTTCCTAAGACTCTTGACCACTCGGTCTTTCGGCGTTCCTTATTTATGGCCCCTTATACCCTTTGAATTCGGGGCTCTCAAAGCCGTCTTCGTGAGGTTGCCGGTCCCTTCCCATTGGGTGCGGCCATCCGCCCTCAAGCCTCAAGAAGTGGCGAGGCTCCCCGAGGGGGGTGGAACGGCTTCGGATCGGGGCGCGAGAGAGGCGGGTGACAGACGCGGTGATCAGAAGAATAAAGGCACTAGGACGCGTACGACAAAGAAGGGCAGACGATAGACGGGGCTTGGCCGCTATGGCCAGGCCGTGAAGGGCGTTTAGTTGGTTCTTGAGAACGGAGGCTTTATTTGGTAATATATGCTGGACAACCCATAGAGGTATAACATGGAGGGTCGCGGGATGGAAGCCGTTGTAGGCATACCCCGTGGGCTTCTTTTTTACGAGTATTATCCGTGGTACAGGGCGTTGCTTGAAGGATTAGGGGCGGAGGTCGTAGTCTCACCAGACACTTCCAAGCAGATTTTGGATCAAGGGGTGCAAACGGCGGTCGATGAAGCATGCCTTCCGGTGAAGATGTTCTTCGGGCACGTTTCGTATTTGAAAGATAGGGTTAATTACCTGTTCATCCCCCGGATGGTAAGCGTATGCCCCTACGAGTACACCTGCCCCAAGCTCCTTGGACTTCCCGATATGGTGAAAGCCGGTTTCACCGATCTCCCATTCATCATCGACGCGAGCCTAGATTTGAGTAGGCGAGTATCGCAAGTCCACAAATTCGTGTCGAACGTCGCGAGGGCTTTAGGCCGCTCATCGGGCCTCGCAGAAGCATCGCTGAAAAAGGCCAACGAGGTGTTTGCAAAGTACAAGCAAATGCTGCGGAATGGTGTTCTCCTCCCCAAGGCAATGGAGCTCATTGACCGAGGGAGTTTCTCCGACGGCCCAGGGGGCTTCTCCGACGATCGAGGGAGTCTCTCCAACGGCCTTACACGGCGGGTAAAAGAAGGCCGCGATACCGGGAATCTCTATCCGGAGGCGCCAAGACGTGCCGAGAGCCCTTCGGATCTTCGGACGATACCCAAAAACGGCGAAGCCGCCGACTGCCGACCCCTGAGGATTGCCTTCATGGGCCATAACTACTTGCTTTTCGATAAGCAGGTGGGTTTAACCCCGATGAGGTACCTGGAGATGCTCGGAGCTGAAATAGTGACCGCGGACATGGTCGCTGACACGCAGGTGGAAGAAGGAGCAGGCATCGTCCCCAAGGCGATGTTTTGGAGCTTTGAAAAAAGGGTTTTCGGCGCCACGGTTCATTTGATTAAAACCAGGGCGGTAGACGGGGTGATCCAGTTCGTTTCTTTTGCGTGCGGACCCGACTCCATGGTGGGCCAATTGGCGGAAAGCGTCGCCAGAAAATGTGGCGTCCCTTATCTTCAGCTGACCGTGGACGAACATACCGGCGAGGCGGGCATAATGACGCGCCTTGAAGCGTTTATCGACATGATCAGATGGAGGCAGAAATCCGGTGAAATTGACCTTTCCACATATGGGGTATTTATACGTCCCGATCAAGGCACTCCTTACGGGTCTTGGGATAGAGGTCGTGGTACCCCCGAGGCCCACCCAAAGGACCCTCTCTTTAGGAGTTAGGTATTCGCCGGAGTTCGCGTGTTTTCCATTGAAGCTGAACCTGGGCAATTTCATTGAAGCATATCAAATGGGAGCCGACACCGTTTTGATGGCGGGGGGAGTGGGACCATGTCGGTTCGGTTACTATGCCCAGGTCCAAAGGGAGATTCTCAAAGATTTGGGTTATAACCTCGATTTGATCGTCCTTGAACCTCCAAGGGGGCATATGGATGACCTTCTCAATCAGCTCAGGAGGCTCAAGGCGAAAGCGAGCTGGAAGGACGTAATACAGGCATCCCGGCTGGCTTGGAAGAAGTTGAAAGCGGTTGAGGCGATAGAGAGAGCGGCTCATAAAGCAAGACCCCGGGCTTTGGTACCGGCACAGGTCAACAGATTACAGAGGTCGGCCATCGCTCTTGTAGACGAGGCTTCTGATACACGATCGATTGACGAAGCGGTATCCGGGTATAAACGCGATTTACTTATGTTGACAAAGCGTCCGAACGGGGTTCAGGATGGCAAGGAACCGCCCGTACGGGTCGGTATCGTTGGGGAAATATATATGGTCCTCGAACCATTTGCCAATCAGAACCTCGAGGAGATGCTGGGCGAACTCGGAGCCGAAGTGGACCGTTCTATCTTTCTTTCGGATTGGGCATTCCACCATATTTTCCTCGACGCTTTGAGGATCAAAAAGGGAGGTAGCGTCAAGGAAGCGGCACGGCCGTACCTTCGTCACTTCGTGGGTGGCGAGGGGCTCGAATCCGTGGGGAACACGGTGCTTTACGCAAACAAGGGGTTCGACGGAGTAATTCAGGTTATGCCGTTCACGTGCATGCCGGAAATAGTGGCGCAAAGCATTTTGGTGAAGGTTAGCAAGGATTTGGACATACCGGTTCTACACTTAACCCTGGACGAGCATTCTGGCGAAGCGGGTCTGCAAACCAGGCTTGAGGCCTTCGTGGATTTGCTTCGATGGAGACGAAGACAAAAGGGAGTAAGGTCGTGATGAACACGATTAAGCCGGTTTTCGCCGAGAGCGGAACGCTTGAAGTGTTTCTTGGCATTGACGTAGGGTCGGTGAGTACAAATGTAGCGGCTTTAGATAAGCATAAAAATGTCATAGCCGAATCCTACGTTCTCACCAGAGGGCGCCCGATCGAGGCCATACAGGAAGGAATGCAAATCGTGAAGGACGCATTGCCGGTCAACGCAAAGGTCAGGGGCGTAGGGACCACCGGTAGCGGCAGGCAGCTCGCGGGGGTCGTCGCAGGTGCGGATATCGTGAAGAACGAGATTACCGCCCACGCCGTGGCGGCGCTACATTTCGTCGAAGGCGTCCATACTATCATCGAAATCGGTGGGCAGGACTCTAAAATCATCATTCTGCGCCACGGCGTTGTCACCGATTTTGCCATGAACACCGTTTGTGCAGCGGGGACCGGGTCCTTTCTCGACAGGCAGGCTTCGAGACTGGGCATCCGAATTGAGGAATTCGGCAACCTGGCGCTACGGTCTAAAAGCCCGGTGCGCATAGCGGGGCGGTGCGCGGTTTTCGCAGAGTCCGACATGATCCACAAGCAGCAAATCGGGCATTCGCTAGAAGATATCACCAAGGGCCTCTGCCAGGCACTCGTCCGAAATTACCTGAATAACGTCGCAAAAGGGAAGGAAATACGGCCTCCGATTGTTTTCCAAGGCGGTGTGGCGTCTAACGTCGGGATGAAGCAAGCATTTGAAGAAGCTCTTGGTCATGAAGTACTTATCCCAAAATACCACAAGGTGATGGGAGCCATCGGCGCGGCAATCCTCGCTCAAGACGCGGTAGGGGAACAGGGGAAGACCAATTTTAGGGGATTCGACGGAGTTATGAGGAATTACAAAACAACCGGGTTCGAGTGCGACGGTTGCTCCAACAGGTGCGAGATAGTAGAGATCCTGGTGGAAGGGAATATAGTGGCTCGATGGGGAAGCCGTTGCGGTAAGTGGGACAACGTTGGTATGCAAGATGATCGCGACGCGCCAGGGGCCGCAAAATCACGTCCGGGACGTGCCCATGCGGCGGGATGAGGAAGGGGGGTGAGGGGGTACCCGGTTTACCGCGCGTCGCCGCTGCTTCATACGATACGGTCGGGAGTTGCGCGGCGAAGTGAGGGTGCCCAGTGTACCGCTTCGCCTCGATCCGACTCCGATCACACTCCGCTTCGACCTCACCTCGATCCTCGACCTCACCTCGACCCCATTCTCACCGTATGACCTACAATCATGATTCCGAGGCTTAACGCCAGGCCCACGAAGAGTGGATCGGGGCCTTTGGGATAAAAGATGCGGAAGGCCAATGCTCCCAGGGGAGAGATTATCGTTGCCGCAACACCGACCGTTTTTCGCACGAGTCTTTTTGCCCATATGGCCCATAAAAGAGGCGTAAAAACGGTGGACGCGCGTAAAGCCATGGACAGATAAGCCCATTGAAGGATCAGGGTCGACCCGCCCAGGGCAGTCAAGAGAAAGCAAGAAGCTGCCAACACCAAAACCACCAGGCGCGAAATGAGGAGGACTTTTCTGTCAGAGGCTTTAGGATTTATATGTGTCCAGTAGACGTCTTTTGTGAGCATGGTGGCGATTCCCAGTATGAGCCCCGCAGCCCCGCTTATTATCGTAATGAGTAACGTGGCCAGCACCACGCCTCCCAATAGCGGGGGAAAATAGCGCAAGATGAAAAAGGGGAAGGCGGAGGCGGCGCTTATCTCGGGATGTAAGACCCTCATCGAGAGTCCGACCAGCACTCCTCCGAGCCCTATGGGTGGGATGATCGCGGCCGACAGGATTGCCCCTCGCCGCGAAGATGCTACGTCCCTGCCGGAAAATATGGCCTGCAGGTATGTTTGGGTCGACATCACTCCGATGGCCACGGATAACCCCGCAGCGAGGTCCGGGAGAAACCCCCGGCCGAAAAGGCTAAACCACGGGTATGGTTCGAGTGTTTGGCGTAGGCCGCTAAAACCTCCACTGAGTCGGTAGGCGAGGACACCCGACAAACCTAAAGATGCGTAAAGTAAGACCGACTTTAGTACGCCGACGGCCCCCTGGGCTAGTACTCCACCGAAGAATATGAAGGATACGGCTAAAGCCATGGTGACGAAGGAACTCGCCCAAAGGTCGAGTCCGACCATTTCACCCAGGAGCGCAGCGCCCGAGAGCGCTTGGCCGATTACGTGCACGAATATGGCGACCGAACAAAAGATGCCCGCAGCCAGACCGCAAGTAGGCCCATAGACTTGAGAGAGGAACTGAGGGATCGTTTCCATCCCCGACCGACGCAGGGGTGATGCCAATACCAGCGCGAGAACGAGACAGCCCAAACCGGAGCCAAGAGTGAACCACCATCCATCCAGTCCGTACTGGAAGGCCATTTGAGCAGTGCCTATGGTGGCCGCACCGCCCACGAGGGTTGACATGATTATGCCCATAACCGTGAATACCGTGGCGCGCCTTCCCGCGACTATGAAATCAGACGATGAGCGTACTTTCCTGCCGAAATGTATTCCAAAGGCGACGGCGAGGGTCAAGGTCGCAATGAGGCCGACGACGTGACCGGATGTAAGGATTTTCATGATTTTCCACCTCTAGTGGAGCATCTCTTGGAACGTCTGTTTGCAAATGACATCATGCGGGCGGCCACTATTTGGATATAGACCTCACCTCCTCCTTAGGCTCTGTGCTTTTGCGGGTAGACTGTATGGCAGTGGTAGATGCGGCGTTCATCAGGGCGTTATTGTTAAGATTGTCCTCAATGAACCAGATTCCTCTTGAAAACCCATCCTCTTTTCATGTCATGTTATTGCCGAGTCCCACAGCAGATATTGGACGCCTCTGTTCCGCAGAAATCGCATGCCCCTCGAGCCACCTTTATAGGTATTCGCGCGGGGTGTACGCTCCGGACGAGGGCGAAATTCGCGTCGACGGCGATCGGAAATACCGAGGAAAGAGCACCTTCCAGAAGAGTAGTAGGCGTAGCTAGAGGGGATAAGGGAAGAGTGGAAGACCCGGAAGCTACCGACTGGCTGAGCGACATTCCAATTTTCCTCAAATCGAAAACTTGGGTACCGTAGTTGACGCTACGGCGCCCCAAGAGTATATTTGGTATAAATATGCCCTACGATGTATAATTATGCACTCTCGTGACAGTTCCTCATTGGGACAAAGGGGGACACACATGCGACCGGAAGCTCTCTTGGTGTTGGAAGACGGGTTCACCCTCGCGGGGGAAGCCTTCGCCGGGGACGGTGAAGCCCTGGGCGAAGTCGTATTCACCACGGCCGTGACCGGCTACCAGGAGGCGCTTACCGACCCTTCTTACAAGGGCCAGATTCTGGCCTTCACCCACCCCCACGTAGGAAACTGCGGGGTCAACCTGGATGACATGGAGTCGGAGGGGCCCTGTGTAGAGGCCCTCCTCGTCAGGGACTACAGCGACCGCCCCTCCAGCTGGCGGGCCCGCGAG
>DUSP01000147.1 GCA_012842575.1 Clostridia bacterium | reverse complement strand
CTCGTATTTTTAGGCATTTGTTCAATATTACTTAATCATAACATGAACTCGTTTGTGTAGCCCTGGAAGCACCCGTAAAGCTTTCGTCGACGCCACGCCCGCGTCGACCATCCACCCGGGAACACGCTGCCCCTAAACATCGCAGTATCACGTCCTCATCTTCCGGTCGGGCAACGAGTGCTGCGCCGCCCTGCAGGTTATCGTAAACGATAATTCGCGAGAGCTGTGTACAGGTCATCTCAATCTTCCACGACGATGATCTGCCCTTCAACTGATCGGAGCGGAGCAACCTCACGCAGGTTCATAATCCACCGCAAATGCTCCGGACCCACTCCATGGCTTTCCTCTCCCAGTTTTCCATCTCATCTGGAGTCGAACGAAACTCCATTTCTCCCAAGACGTAATTGCCCTCCAAGAGTTCTTTCATGATCTGGAGAGACTTCCCCGGACCCGCCATACAAGTGCAGAAGAGAGCTATCCTCTTTCCTCTCACCTTCTGCCTTGTCAGAAACGTTCTCATGGGCGAAGCGATGAGACCAGCCCATACCGGAGTTCCGACGAAAATCAGGTCGTAATCTCGGGCATCGATGTCAAAGGGCAGCAGCTCGGGGGTCTTCTTGAGAATCGCCTGTGCTCCCCCGTGGAAGAACTTCCAGATCCCTCTTGTCGGGATTTGCTTGACAGGTTTCAATTCAAGCAAATCCGCCCCTGTTTCTTTGGCAATGAAACCGGCAATGGCCCGTGTATGGCCTTCCAAAGAGTAATAGACGACAAGGGTTTTCATGGGCTCTACCGTCCTTTCCGGGCTCTCTTAAGTGTAGTGACATATAAAGGGCTTACCAATACCTCCTTTCTATTCCCCATTCTTCCCGCTGCCACCTCTTCGACAGGTCCCTTTTTGCTTTGAACGTGAACGGGCAAGGTACACCTCGGCTCCCGCGTACAATGGTTCCTCCAGACGCCCCGGTGTTGATGCCCACTCTCTTTTTCGTTAACCTGACCTACTTGCGGACCGGTAACGGACAGTCCGTGCATGCGAGCGTAAAAGGTGTAAAATGACGCCTCTTCAATCACCTGTTTCCTAGGTTTCCGAGTCCTCGCTTGATACCGCCGTGGACATGAGGGCGACTGCGACAAAGAAAAGCCCCCACAGGGGGGCAGGACCTCTCTCAGAAGTCGTTCATCTCAAAAAAAAACGCCTTCTTTACGTTGTCCTCCTCCACCACGTTTCCACCCCTGGCCTTAAGGTCTATGAGGCACGAAACGCATACGTTGTTTATGAGCCTCGGGATCCCCCTGGAGCGGTCATGTATAAGCCTCAAAGTCCAGTCTGTGATCGGGTTTGGGAAAGCATCGCTTACGGCTTCCGCTTCCCCATTTTGGGTCTGAAGTCTACCTTCAGCGTGGTCTTCCCGGGAAAAGTGCGTTCCGAGCCTAACGGAACCTATCGCCACCTTCTTTTCGTGCGTTTTTTCTGACCGTTTTTGCCCCGTTTTTCCGGATTATCCTGCGTTCTTTGGGCCGAAAACGCCGGATAATGTACTTTATCAAGAGCAGCCTAAAGCCTGTAGCTGCGGACACCTGTTGGTGAACGCATTTATGATGATCACCTCTATACTCGACCCGGGAGAGAGCCTGCACCGGGACGGATGCCACCGGAGCATCTCGTCTATCGTCTTCGTAAGGCCGACCGACCTGCACATAGCGGTGATGAGCGGAGCCGGACTGTCGTGGTAGACGCATACCATCCCCGCCACCCCCCGGGATCGATCTTAAGGGATGGAGCGGGAAAAAGCTGGACAGTTAAGGGTGCGGAATATGAGTTGAAAGATTTGAACCATAGCGCCTTCACGCCTTCTAGCCCCGCCGCCTGGCCACGCAAGCTAAAGCCTTGTCGACGTCCTGCGGTGAGAAGGCCTCGGGGTCGAACGCACCGCCCAACCACCTTATAACCTCCGCGTACCTTTCATTCGGCCGCTGCCCCGCAGCAGCGCCCGGATCGGGCCCGAAATCCTTATCTCCAGCCCTAAAGGGTGGAGCCTGCGGTAGCCAGTTTTTTCATCAGCACTCGCCGTTAAGCCAGAGGATTTTTACCCTATCCGCTACGCGCTTGAATTCGGGGTCGCCCGTGACAAGCCAAGCACCCTTTTCCTCCGCCAGCGCGGCCGCAAAGCAGTCCGCGTAGGAAATACCGCCGCGGGCCTTCAGCTTTCCGGCCTCCCTGGCCCTCTCCCAGGTGGCGTCGACCACGCTAATTCTCGTCGCCTGGCGGAGCTCGGTCAGCATCAGCTCGGCTGCGTCTTTGTCCCGCTCGCGCAGGAGGATGTAATACGCCTCGCCCAGGTTTACAGCGCTAATGTAGAGTCTGTTGCCCGAGCTTTCCAACAAGCCCTTGACTTTTTCGCCGCCTTTTTCCGCCTCCAGGAAGGCGAGGAGCGAGTGGGCGTCCAGGACGTATTTCTCCTCAGCCTTCCTTTTCGATTTCGCGCGCATGCTCTTCCTCCAGCGCACGGACCAGGCTGGTGCCGCCCTTGAACGCCCCGTACAGGCGCACAAAGGGCTTCTCGTCGAGCGGGACCAGCACCAGCTTGCCCTCGGAAACCCGGAGCTCGAACCTGTCGCCCCGCTTGATGGAGTGGGCTTTTCGTATTTCCGCGGGGATGACTATTTGGCCCTTCGACGAAACGGTTACAATCGGCACCGTCTTACTGCCTCCTTCACTTGCATCATAGGCGTAAGACAAAGGCACGTCAACGCTGCGTTTCTGCCAGGACTGCGTCAACTTTATCCGGATATAAGGTCTTGCATTCCGAGTTTCATAAAATTGGGTGAAGGTCGGAACTGGAAATTCGGTAAGGTGAACACTTGCCCGGTATGTACCTGCGGGCAGTCCACTCAATGCGGAGACCACTCCTCGGTTAAGGTTCTCCAACGAAACATCCGAGAAAGCATGCGCATTGCCGTTTCGCACCTGGGCTGATCTTATGGGGCTGTACCGAAGGAGCGCTCTCAATCTCCCGCAATTGCCCGGGCATCGACTTCTCGGGAAACCTTACCCTCCCCCATGTTCTCTTCGATGGTCCGGCCGATGGTTAGGATGTCGGAGTGAAGTGTTTTTCTGGGCGGTGCCCATGGAGCAGAACGACGAGTGGGCGATCGGCCGACGCTATTTCGACCAGGAATCCATGAAGAAGATCGCGAGGAGGATCCAGCTTCCGGGTTGGTAGGCAGCATCCTAAAGTCGGGATTCCCGTTGCCGGTGTCGTCCGTCGGTACACGGTCTTCCCATCTTCATTGACTCGCCCTTCCTCGGGGCACTTCAACGCCTCACCCGGTAGAGGGTCACCCTT
>DUSP01000027.1 GCA_012842575.1 Clostridia bacterium | reverse complement strand
CGGAAGCGGCGGGCGTATGGCCATCGAACGGGATCGGGCCGTCATATTATCTGGGGTGCGCAAGGGGTTTACCACCGGAGCGCCTATAACCATACAGATAGAGAATAGGGATTGGGCCAATTGGAAGGAAGATTTGGCCGCCGAACCGGAACCTCCCGATCTTTCGGAACCTCCTGAGCCTTCTACGCTTCCGGAATCGAGCATGTCGGTCACCGCGACGACGAGAAGGCCGGCGGTTACGAGGCCCAGGCCTGGTCACGCCGACCTTGCGGGTGCCATGAAATACGCGCTTCAAGACATGCGCGATGTCCTCGAGAGGGCAAGCGCCAGGGAAACGGCGGCGCGTTGCGCCGTGGGGGCCGTGGCAAAAGCGTTTCTCGAAGAGTTCGGGGTGAAGGTCATAAGCCACGTCCTGCAAATCGGAGAAGTAAAAGCCTCACGCATTCCGGCCACAGTCGAGGACATATTCGCGGAGGCGGAAGCCTCGCCGGTAAGATGCGCCGATCCCGTTGCATCCGCAAAGATGCTGGAGCACATAGACGAGGTTCGAAAAAACGGGGATACCCTCGGCGGAATCTTCGAAGTCATAGCGTCTAACGTCCCTCCGGGACTCGGAAGCCACGTGCATTGGGACAAGAGACTCGACGGCAGGATCGCGTGGTCGATGATGGCGTTGAACGGCATAAAAGGCGTAGAAATAGGGCTCGGGTTTGGGTCCGCGTCGCGGCTTGGATCCTCCTTTCACGACGAGATCTTCTTCGGAAGAACCCGCGCGGACGAGCCAAATACCTTTTACCGCCGAACGAACAATGCCGGTGGCATAGAGGGCGGTATGAGCAACGGAGAGCCCATCGTGGTGCGCGCCGCCATGAAGCCCATAGCGACTTTAAGAAAACCCTTGCGATCCGTCGATGTGTTCACGAAGGAAACCGTCTTAGCCCATCACGAGCGGTCGGACGTATGCGCCGTGAGCAGGGCGTCGGTGGTCGGAGAAGCCGTAGTGGCCATCGAGCTCATGAGCGCGTGGCTCTGTAAGTTCGGCGGCGATAACATGTACGATATAAAGCGTGCTTTCAGGGAATACGCAAACAGGCTGGAACGCTTTCCGCAACTGGACATGTAAGACGACATAAGACGAAAACCAAAGGATAAGAGAAAAACCAAAGGCACGAGACTGATGAACGCGAGATCGACGAATTCAAATGAGAACGTGAAAGGATCTTGGTGCCCTCGGATACCCAGCGGAAAGGTCATATATCTGATCGGGTTCATGGCATCCGGAAAGACCAGCGTCGGCCGGATGCTTGCCGAACGGCTTTCGGTGCCCTTCGTCGATTCCGACGATCTGGTCAGGTTCAGTGCAGGCCTCGATATACCCCAGATCTTCAAAGAACGCGGCGAAAAAGCCTTCAGGGATCTCGAGTCTTCGGCGCTTTATCGGTTATCACGCTTACGAAACGTAGTGGTGGCTACCGGAGGGGGCGCGGTCTTATCGGAGAAGAACAGGGCTCTGATGAAGGAAACCGGATTCGTCGTATGGCTTGACGTTCCCTTGGAAGAAGCCGTCCGGCGCGCCGAGGGCGGCCTGGCAAGGACCGACTCGAGGCCCCTGCTCGGCAAGGCGGCAGATCTATATGGCATACGTATCCCCCTTTATTCTTCCACAGCCCACCTCAAAGTCGATACCGCCGGGAAACTGCCCGGTGCGGTATGCGATGAGGTCCTCCGAGGTATTGAGTTGTACGCACGCTCCATGACCGGGCGGTGGGAACACGGACAAATCAGCGCTGTCACGGTCACCCCGGAGGGCGATGCCGCACGTTCATACGAAGTGATGGTAGGAGCCGGCGTACTGAAAGGCGCAGCGAACACGTTGGCCGCATCACGGACATTACAGAAGAGAAGTGAGTCACAGGCCCGGCCGCCAGGCGAGACGGCGGCTGGGAAACCCCCCGGAGGACGAGCGGAAACATCCACGGGAAGATCCGGAAAAAGGGTCGTTCTGGTTTCAGACCCCCTGGTCTACTGTCTTTACGGGAAAGACCTCGAAGACCAACTCCAATCGGAGGGGTTTACGGTATTACGGTTTCTCTTCGCCGGAGACGAAGCGTCCAAAAACATGCGTACGGTGGAGGAGGCGTACGACTTTCTCGCCCAAAACGGTGTAACCCGCGATACCGTACTCATGTCTATCGGCGGCGGGGTTGTGGGTGACCTTGCCGGCTTCGTCGCGGCCACGTACATGAGGGGTATCCCTTTCGTACAGGTTCCCACCACACTCCTCGCCCAAATCGACGCATCCGTGGGGGGCAAGGTGGCCGTAGACCACCCCCTGGCGAAAAACCTCATCGGCACTTTCTATCACCCTCTCCTGGTCATGGCCGACGTCGAAACCCTCTCTTCGCTCCCGGATTCGGAATATAGACAAGGGCTGGCGGAGATGGTCAAGTATGCTCTCATAGAAGGGGAGGACATGGTCCTCGCCATCGAAGGTTCCCTAAAAGACATCCTCGCGCGTAACCCGTCCACTCTTATAGAATTGGTCTCAAGGTGCGTCAAAATCAAGGCGAAGATCGTCTCTCAAGACGAGCGAGACTACGGGGTCCGGCAGTTTCTCAACCTCGGTCATACCTTGGGACATGCCCTGGAGTCCGTAACGGGATATAAGAAAGGTGACGGCGGCCTGAGTCATGGAGATGCAGTAGCCATAGGGCTTCATTGGGCGTGCAGGGTTTCCGAGGAATCTGGACTTACCGGGAGGGGTCTTTCTGCGCGCGTCAAAAACCTCCTCGAGCGGCTCGGCCTTCCTACCCGAGTCGATGCCCTCGAAATCGACCGTGATGCGGTATTATCCGCCATGAGGCTCGATAAAAAGGCCCGGGCCGGCAGTATTCGATTGGCGCTGCCACGGCATCCCGGACGCCTTGAAATCCGGGAACTTCAGGATATACCCCAAAACGTTTTGAACGAAACACTGGACGAAGTCCTCAGCTGAGAACTCCTCGGCTGAGAAGTCCTCGGCTAAGAAGTCCCCGGCCGGGAGTCCTCGGCTGATCCGCAGAGAACTCCCGGGTAACTCCAGGTATTACGACGAAAGGTAACAATCGGAGGGGTAAGGGACAATGGAAATGACGATGAAAATCCTCGTGATAAACGGGCCTAACCTCAACCTGCTCGGAAGCCGCGAACCGTCAGTGTACGGAACCATGACCCTCGACGAGATCAATGCCGCCTTGATCGAGTACCTAGACAAGAACGGCGCCGGTGCGCGCTTTTTCCAATCCAATCATGAAGGCGCCATCATCGACGCCATACACGAGGCCCGAGTGTGGGCATCGGGAATAATCATCAACCCAGGCGCCTTGGCGCATTCGAGTTTCGCGTTGCATGACGCACTGAAGGCGGTGGAAATCCCCGCGGTCGAAGTACATATAAGCAACATCAACGCGCGAGAGGAATGGCGATCTCGCTCTGTCATAGCGCCTGCCACCATTGGCCAGGTATCAGGTTTCGGGTGGTTCGGTTACATCCTGGCCGCAAAAGGGCTCCTTCATTATGTAAAGGAGCGCGCTCACGTAAAGGGACATGCGCGGTGATGAAGGACGCCACGCTTTTCGGCTATCTCCTCGTCTTCCTCGCGGCCGTCACCTGGGGCACTTCGGGCCTGTTTTTCAGGGGACTCAATTCGGCAGGTATCGGACCTTTATCGGCGGTATTCTGGCGTTCCGGCCTGATGGCCGTGGTTTGTTTTTGCGTTTGGATGCTCGTACTTTGGTCTGGTCGAAGAAACGGCAAACGCACCGAAGTCCCGAGCGAAATACCTGTTTTTCCTAATACCCGGAACATCTTGCGTTTCGCTCTCTTGGGCTTCATAAACATCGTACCGGTTCAGTACCTCTTCGCGTACTCTGTCCTCCTTACTAGCGTCGCCGTAGCGGTGACCCTCCAGTACACCGCCCCCTTTTTTGTGACAGTGCTATCGAGACTCGTGTACAAGGAACCGATTACGCCACTCAAAATGGCCGGACTCGTGATCTCCGTCAGCGGCCTCGCCTTGGCGGTGGGCCTTGTCGACCTTCTGTCGGGCGGCGCGTCGTCCGTATCCCCTCTTGCCATCGCCGTCGGCCTGACCTCAGGGTTCTTTTACGGGCTTTATACGTTGTTACTAAAGGGTTCGAGCACGGAGCATCATCCAATATATCTCACAATGTGGGTCATGACCTTCGGCGCCTTGTCGGCGTCTATAGTGGCGCTGGTCGGAGGCGAGGGTATTCGGGTACCGTCAGGTCCGGCACCATGGGGGCTGGTGGTCCTGTTGAGTCTCCTTCCAGGGGTGTTGGGCTTTTGCCTTTACACCGCTGGTCTCGCGCGGGTCGAATCGAGCAGGGCCTCGATAATAGCTACGGTTGAGCCGGTGGCCGCCGGCTTTTTTGCGTTTTTGTTCTGGGGTGAAATGGTCTCGGTCACGCAGGCCGTCGGCATGGTCATGGTAATCGCCGGCGTAATCTCCGTCGGACTGGATGGAAAGTTAAAACGAAATTTTGTGCCTTCGTGTGTATATGCTGAGCAGAAGGCCGACGCCTACAAGGTTGGTCACCATAGAGCTACCTCCATAGCTCACGAAGGGCAAGGGCAACCCGGTCACGGGCATAAGGCCTAGAGTCATTCCCACGTTCACAACTACGTGAAAGCTTATCATACTTACAACCCCCACCGCCATCAAGGTTCCGGTGAGGTCTTTGGCAAGCGAAGCGATGCGCAGGCCCCTGAGTATTATGACGATATAAGCACACAGAAGGAGTGCCCCTCCGACGAAACCCAATTCCTCCCCGAGGACCGAAAAGATAAAATCGGTGTGCCGCAGGGGAAGGAACGCGAGTTTGTTCTGGGTGCCGGCAAATAAACCCTTACCGAGCAGCTGCCCGGATCCGACGGCGATCCGGGATTGAATGATGTGGTAACCCGAATCAAGGGGATCCATGCTCGGGTTCATGAATACGATCAGCCTCATAAGCTGATAGTCTTTCAGGGGAATGGGTATGTGGTATCTCAGGTGAAGAGCGACCCAACCGATTGCAGCCGCCAACCCGCCTCCATACAATCCGAACAGGTACTTGGCGGGGCATCCGCCGACGAACATGATTCCGAAGGTGATGGCGGCAAATACGAGGGAAGTTCCCAGGTCAGGCTGAGCGAGGATCAAGGCCATGGGAAGGCCTGTGTGTAATAGTGGGATACCAAAGCTCCGTAGCCCCTCCCATTTGCCCTCCTTTCGAGCGACCAGCCCTGCCAGGGTGACGACTAATGTCACTTTCGCGATTTCCGATGGCTGAATCGGAATGGGCCCGATTTGTATCCAACGTTGTGCTCCGAGTGCGCTGCGACCGACCAACAAGACCGCAAGCAGGAGAAGAAGGACCAGAACATATATGATACCGCCCAACAAGTCGATGGTGAGATAATCGATACTGGCCACCGCCAACATGAGACAGGTTCCCAACAGCACCCATAACAGCTGGCGCTCCAGCAAACCTACCCCTTGCGCACTGGTTATTAGGACCAGACCAAGGCAAATCGCCGCATAAACGGCTCCGATAAGCGTCCAATCGAACTTCTTCAAAAGGTTCGACATTGCGGCTTCGTCCCGGACCTTCTTTAAGCTCAAAGTTACGTACGAATTCCTTTCAAATATTACGATCAAATATTACGATTGATGCCCGAGCCCCTTTTAACCCTCTTTATGGGTATGTTTGCGACCAGGGCTACCGATCCGTCCGCCGTCGAGAAGTTGACCACGGTTTCCTTTTCGTCGATCTCGGCGTATTTGGATATTACCGCCATCATGTCTCCTTTGAGGCTTTCCAGAAACTGTGGCGATACGCTCGCGCGATCGTGTATCAACACCATCCGGAGGCGTTCATTGGCTATGTTCTTGCTCGGTGTTTGCCTGGGCGCGAATACCCTTGAGAAGATGTCAAACATCTCCCTTTATCCTCCTTCCCCTTCATCTACCAGGGCTACGTTCTTCATTTGAATCCCATGGCCCTTTTAAGCCTTGTCAGCAGCCCCTCCGGTACGTCTAGGGAAAGGAAGGGCACCTCTTCCCCCATGATCCTGCGAGCCGTATTCCTGTAGGCTTGTCCGGCCTTCGAATGGTTGTTCAAGACGGCGGGCTCGCCCCTATTGGTCGTGACGATGATCATCTCATCTTCGGGTATAACCCCTATCAAATCGATCGCCAACTGTTCCAGTACATCGTCGATATCGAGCATATCGCCTTTTTTGACCATCAGCGGTCTGATCCGATTGATTAGAAGCTTATGATCGTATATTTCCATGGATTCAAGTAAGGCGATAACCCGATCGGCGTCCCTTACGGCGGAAAGCTCGGGCGTAGTGATCACTATGGCTCTGTCGGCTCCTGCTGCCGCATTTCTGAACCCCTGTTCGATGCCTGCAGGGGAGTCCACCAAGACGTAGTCAAATTCCTCCTTCAGTTCGTCGCAGAGGCTTTTCATCTGGTCGGGACTGACGGCGGTCTTGTCACGGGTTTGAGCCGCCGGCAGCAAAAACAGTCCGTCGACTCTTTTGTCTCTCACCAAGGCCTGTCTCAATTTGCAATAGCCCTCGGCCACGTCTACCAGGTCGTATACTATGCGGTTCTCAAGTCCCATGACAAGGTCGAGATTTCGGAGCCCAATGTCCGCATCCACCATAGCCACCTTTTTTCCCAACATAGCCAAGGCGGAACCGAGATTCGCCACGCTCGTCGTCTTACCAACGCCCCCTTTCCCGGATGTTATCACTATAGTCTCTGCCATACCGACTTCCCCTCCTCCTTGAAACTACCCGGACACGCCTCTATGACGATCAACCCATCCTTCACCTTCGCCATTTCGGGGCACCCAGGAGCGGCGTTTCTCCTCGAAACCTCCGCCTCGGGCGGCCTCGCCAAGAACCCGGCGATTCTCAATTGGGTGGGGGCCAAGGAAAAGGCGGCGATGATGGCCGACTCATCGCCACACGCCCCGGCGTGGGCTACTCCTTTGAGGCTACCCGCCACGATGATGTCGCCGGTGGCCACCACTTCCGCGCCGGGGTTAACGTTACCAAAAACTACAACGTTCCCATTATATCGCACACTCTGTCCCGACCGCAGGGTTTTTTTGAGGAGGAGCGTGCGTCTCATTTCTTCCACTTTGGGTAGTAATTGCCTTCTCTGCGTCCGCTCCGGGGCCCCTTTTCGAAGGCGCAATCCTTCGGACGCCTCTCCTCCCACGTCCCGCTCGCAAGCGAAGCCGTCGCGGCCCGTAATACCAAAACCTTCCGCCTGATCTTCCCCGTCGATGACCGCGCTTTCGGTGGCCGGCGACATAACCGAGGTGGTACCACCGGCATAATCCTCAGTCTTCATCCTATCATGACATGTGCCGGAACAAAGAATCGTCTTCCCCTTGAACCTCAAACCCTCGTCCTTCCTTGAATTCATACTTCCGATCATCTCCGTGACGTTTGGGGTTTCACCGGTGAGGATACCTTTTCTTCCTTTCCGGCGACTGCCGCCGTTCACCTGCAAGGCCCCTCCGCCTGTGAAGGGCATGACACCGCCCGAGCGTTCTCCTTCGTGATCGTCGATAATCCCAAGGAGTCTTAGCCCGAATTCCGAACTCAATATCATCCGCATCTTGAGGAGGTCTTCCCGAGACATCTCTCTTTTTCCGACATCAACCGTCACCTCGGCCCCGTAAAAGAACTGCGGCGCTTCATTTAGCCTCTCACGCAGTTTTTCAAGAACGAGTTCGAAATCCTCCGTGTCGTCGAGCACGATCAGCAGGCCGTCGCGGCTGCCCCTAAAACCTACTCCACCGGTCATACGTCGCCTGTACTCGGTCTGACTGTGGAACAACCGTCTTCCTACCTCCATATGTTCGCCAGTTTTTTACCATATCCTTCCTAATTTGAACATCTATGATTCCCCGGATGATTCCCCGGATCATTCCCCGGAAGGCGTGTCGCCTTTTAGGCTATTACCTTGCGCCTCACCGCCGGACAGGCCGAAGTACTTTTCGAATATCCGGCGGGCTACGGGTGCGGCGGCCCTGGCCCCACCCTTACCTTGTTCCACTATAATGGCCACCGCGATCTCGGGCTTGTCATACGGCGCAAACCCGACAAACCAACCGTGGTCGTCCATCCCAAGGGAGGGATCCATCTGAACGGTTCCGGTCTTCCCCCCTACTTTGAGCGGAAAGTCTCTAAAAGCACCCGCCGCAGTTCCCCCCGGTTGCGTTACCCGCAACATGCCTTCCCTGATGGTCTTTAGGGTTTCCTGGGAAACGCCCACATCACCGGCGACACGAGGCTCGAACTCCGCTATCACCTTCCCATCAGGTGAACGGATCTCCCGGGCAATAAAGGGGACATAACGTTTGCCGCCATTCGCTATGGAACTCACATAAACCGCCATCTGAAGGGGCGTAACCTTATGAAATCCTTGTCCGATGGCAGCATCGAGGGTTTCGGCATCGTACCATCTGGGGTCGTTTATTCCCGGAAGGTGGTGCTCGTACGCTGCCTTTTTCCATTCAGTGGACGGGATCAAACCCGGTTTTTCCCTCGGCACGAATTGAAAGCCCGTAGGAACTCCGAGACCAAATCTCTCCGCGTATTCGGCGAGCTTATCTATCCCGACTCTGTAACCCATCTCGTAAAAGAAAACGTTGCATGACACTCCGAGCGCCTGCCTTACGTCTACAGGCCCATGGCCGCCTTTTTGCCAGCACTTCTTGGGCATCACCCGGAAATACGTTCCGCCGCACGTAACCCGTTCGGTAGGGCTCACCTTCTTTTCTTCGAGGGCCGCCGTAGCCGTGACCATCTTGAAGCTCGACCCCGGGGAATACTCGCCGGTCACAGCACGGTTGGTAAGGGGCTTTAGCGGGTCATTTTGAAGGGAATTCCATAAAACGGCGCTGATCCGACCGCTGAATATGTTCGGGTCAAACCCAGGGATCGAGACCATTGCCAGGATTTCGCCCGTATCCACCTTCATTACCACCGCCGCCGCAGCCTTGGCGTTGGGTGCGGGATCTACTGGATCGTGCTGCAGCCGCTCGAGTTGGGCTTTGAGTTCCCTTTCGACGGTGGCTTGGAGCCCGGCATCGACGGTGAGGACGATATCGTCACCCGGGATCGGTTTCATTTCGTCAATGGCGCGTACGAAACGCCCCCTGACGTCGACCTCGATCTGTCTTCCACCATTGGTACCGTGAAGGTCTTCATCGAATAGGGCTTCTACCCCCATCTGCCCCACCTGATCACCCATGCGGTAACCTTTAGAGTATTTCTCTCTTAACTCCTCTTGGCCGATTTCCCTCAGGTATCCCAACAGGTGACCGGCGAAATCACCGTTAGGATAAACCCTCTTTGGCTCCATCTCTAGGACGACACCCGGGAGGTCATAGGCGTCTTCTTCGAGCCTGGTCTGGACTTCTGGAGAAATGTCTTCTTTGATTAGAACGGGCATATAAAGGGGGGTCTCGGGGTTCTCAATGCGGCTTCTTATCTCCTGTTCGCTCATCCCGAGAATGCTTGCAAGTCTTGAAGCCACTTCTTCCACGTCGATGCGGGGACCCATGTGAAGGAACGATACGTTGGTCGACGCCCTGTTGGAGGCCAATACCGCCCCGTTTCGGTCGAGGATCTTTCCGCGCGGAGCCTTGATGATCTGTATTCTAATACGGTTGCCGTCGGCGAGCTCCGCGAACTCCTGGCCGTGCACGAGCTGAAGCTGGGCCAACCTTCCCAGCAACACCATTATTGCCATGACGAGGATTACAGCAAAGACCCCTATTCTTCTCTGCCATATGGGTAATGCCAATTCTATCTCATGTCCCTTCTATGACGTGAGATTGGCCCTTGCATACCAAAACCTTCGAGACGACCAAGCTCGCCGGTAGCGTCAATAACGCGTCGTAAAGGCTTGCCGGCCATATTATGCCACCGAAAACCTTTGCAGGGCTTTGGGGAAAACCCAAGCTCGCGAGCAACGCATAGGCGACCAGGTATGCCGAGAGAGACCCTGTAAGACCGGATACCACATACACCAGAGGGCTCTGCCTGAGGGGACCGGATGTCACCCACCCCGCTACGAAACCGCCGACGGAGTACGACAGGGCCTGAAGACCTATCGACCTACCGCCCATCAGATCGATGAGAAAGCCCGCGATAAAGCCCGCCTGACATCCCCTTATGGGGCCCGATCCCATTCCGATGGATAAACACAAAATGAGGAGGAAATCAGGTCTCGTGCTTCGGACGGCGAGAACATGAGCGAATGTCCCTTGGGCACATGCGCCCAGCGCTATGAACAAGAAAAACGCCCACCAGCGAAACCTCAACGCCCTCCCCCCTGACCCTGACCCCCTCCGTCTTTCGCGGGGACAGGCTCCTTTACACCGTCAATGAGTAAAACCTCTTCGAGTCTGTCAAGGTTTGTGGCGGGTTCCACGAGAGCGTATTTCACCAGTCCTCCCTCGCCCGTCCGGACTGCGACCACCTGGCCGATTAATAGTCCTTCCGGGAAAACCACTCCGAGCCCCGACGTAATAACCCTGTCCCCGATGACTACGTCGGCTTCTGCAGAAAACAGTCTCAAGTGAAGAAGGCGCGTCTCCCCGAGCTCGGTGGAAATTATCCCTGCGTCCCTGGACCGCTGTACCATAGCGCCGATCCTCGACTCCCTGTCGGTCAAAAGCATCACCGTAGACACCGTACGCGAAACCTGGATCACGCGACCCACCAAGCCCGCATCCGTCACCACGGGCATATCTTTCCTGACACCGTGGATAGCGCCCTTATCCACCTTTATCAGGGATGACCAGTTATCAGGTGACCTCCCTATGACTTGGGCAGGGATAAACCGAAAGGAGGATCGCTCCGTGAAATCCAAGAGACGTCTTAGCCTCTCGTTTTCTTCGCGGAGCTCGAGCACCTCGCTCTCCACTCCTTTATACTTCTCAAGGAGCCCTCTGAGCTCCTCATTTTCGGCCCTAAGGGTCTTGAACTCCGCCAACGCCTCGACGGAATCCGCGGTCCAACTCCTCGCCGCCTCGAGTATTACCATTGCCGGCGCCAGCGTCTCGTTTAGAACCCTTTCGCCCCAGGTTATGTCTCCGCTGCGTCTCGTGGTGAGACTGGTGAGTACCACACTCAGCACCACTATGAATGACGCCAATATCGTACGTCGGTATCTCACCAAGCCCCTCAAAAGAAATCAGTCCTTTTAAACCCTTCTCGAGGTCAATACCACCTTGCGGAGGGTCTCGAGTTCTTCGAGTACTTTACCGGTCCCCTTCACGACGCTCAGCAGGGGTTCTTCCGTCATATGCACGGGCATGTCCGTTTCCCTGCTCACCAACCGCTCGAAGCCCGAAAGGAGAGAACCCCCTCCGGTCAACACGATCCCTCTGTCCATGATATCGGAAGCGAGCTCCGGCGGTGTTTTCTCGAGCGTCACCTTAATGGCGTCGATGATGGCGGACACGGGATCTTTGAGCGCTTCGTTTATCTCTCTGGCCGTCACCGTTATCGTTTTCGGAAGGCCGGTAACCAGGTCACGTCCTCGTACTTCTGCGAACTTCTCTTCGGAGGCCCCGTCGAGATATGCGGCTCCGATACTGATCTTGACTTCTTCGGCTGTCCTTTCGCCTATCATCAGGTTGTAGGTACGCTTGATATAGTTCACGATGGATTCATCCATTTCATCGCCAGCAATCCTTATGGACTTACATGTGACGATGCCGCCAAGGGATATGACAGCCACCTCCGTGGTTCCGCCTCCGATGTCCACAATCATGTTGCCCGTGGGCTCGTGAACGGGAAGCCCGGAACCGATGGCTGCCGCCATGGGCTCTTCGATGAGGTAAGCCTCTCTCGCACCCGCCTGGAGCCCGGCGTCGATGACCGCGCGCCTCTCGACCTCCGTCACCCCGGATGGAACCGCTATCACCAGGCGGGGTTTAACCAAAGACCTTCCGGAGTGTGCCTTTTGGATGAAATATCGGAGCATGGTCTGGGTGATATCGAAGTCGGCGATGACACCGTCCTTCATCGGCCTGATGGCAATGATGTTCCCGGGCGTACGTCCTATCATTTGCTTCGCTTCGTTGCCGACAGCCAGGACGGCCCGGCTCTCCCGTTGAATTGCGACCACCGATGGCTCACAAAGGACTATACCCTTGCCCCTGACGTGCACGAGGGTGTTCGCCGTACCGAGATCTATTCCCATGTCTCTTGACAGAAAACCCAGTATGAACTCGAACATCGTGTCGCTCCTTTCTGCTCTTACTTCCTACGAACACTTCCTACGAACATTGCCCGGCTGTAAACTGAGGCTCTCCCCGTAAAGCGTGCCTCCCCATCTTGACCGTCATCACCCCTGATAAAGCCCGAAGCCATGCTCTCTCATGCTCACGTACCGTCCGTCACCCACTATCAGGTGATCCAGGACCTCGATACCGAGGATTCTCCCGGCTTCGATCAGCCGACCGGTGATGCTTATGTCTTCACGACTCGGGCTCGGGTCGCCGCTCGGGTGATTGTGAGCCAAGATCACGGCCGCGGCGCAACGCCGTATAGGCAGTTTGAATACCTCCCTGGGATGTACTACGGACGTATCAATGGTGCCTACCGAGATCACCTCGAAGCCCAGTAAACGGTTCTTTGTGTCCAGGAGAAGCTCGCAAAAGTGCTCTGCTTCCAAGTAGCGCATTTTTTCCATGAGGACGACTCCCGCGTCCTCCGCCGTTCTGATGATGGCTTTCCGGCGATCAGGGATACCGAGTCTCTTCGACAACTCGGCGGCAGCCTTTATCCTGACGGCGATGGCTCGGCCGATACCCGGCACGCTTTCAAGCTCCTCGAGCGTTGCTTTCGTCAGATACTTCAATGACCCGTCCGGAAACTTCGAGATGAGCATCCCCGCTACGTCAAGGGCACTTGCAGTCCCCGAGCCGGAACCGATGAGCACCGCCAGCAACTCCCGGTCCGAAAGACTTTCGGGGCCATACGCCGCAAGCCTTTCCCTAGGCCGTTCCTCTCTTGGTAAGTCTTTAATGGATATATGGTATTCGGGAATCCCCATGGGCACCCTCCTGGGTAGCCCTTTCTCTTCCCGGGGTTTCCGATAACAAGTCGATTCCCAGGTCTCGGAGCATTAGACATAACCTGGTCAGCGGGAGACCCACCACATTGTAATAACATCCCGCTATGGAGGAAATCAAGAGCGCACCCTTACCTTGGACTGCGTAAGCCCCAGCCTTGTCCATCGGCTCTCCCGTCGCCACGTACGCTCGAATCTCTCCGTCCGTGAGGTGCCGCATCGTCACCATGGTGACCTCATGAGCCACACGCTCGAAGGACTCGTCGGAGCATACCACCGCAACGCCGGAGTAAACCTCGTGGGTCCTCCCTTGTAGCTCTTTGAGCATTTCATAGGCCTCGTCCCGGGAACGGGGTTTTCCCAAAATTCGGCCGCCAAGAACCACGACCGTGTCGGCACCGATGACCACCGAACGCTCTCCCGGTACGTCGTCGCCAAGGGATGCAGCGACATGCTTCGCCTTGCTAAGGGCAAGCCTTTCGACGAGTTCCGACGGCCCTTCATGTGGCAACACGGTCTCCGAAACGTCGCCGGGCATTATTTCAAAGCTAAGTCCCAGCCCACGTAATAAATCGATACGCCGGGGCGACGAAGACGCCAGGATCAGTCTCGTTTTCACTACGTCCTCTTGCCGATCAACCATATACACAATACGGCTCCTATAGCACCTAACAGATTCAGGTGAATGTCGAATCCGAAGGTGATGTTGAGAACACCGAGCCGCGCGACGAACGGTGGTGTAATGCCCAAGTTTATGGATTTCCCCAGGAACTCAACATAAGGCGCGAGGAGATTTCCGACAAAACTTCCTACAATAGCCCCTGCGAGCGCAGCCACTATTAGGGCGCCCGCCGTTATATGCCTTCTCAATTCAAAAGATACCCCCTTTGGGTTCAAAGCTTTTTCGTCAGTCTAGCCCTTTTCGATCATTCGCATTTTCCGAGGAGAATTACGTCGACCAATGGTGTCTATGTTCTTTCCCGCTCTCGAGATTCCTGTTCTTGTTGAAAACGGCGGTTCTTGGTATCTTCTTCCTCTTGAATATAGGTATTCCCACAAACTGCCAAATACAATCAAAGCCCCTACCAGGGAAGAACCCGGACATTCCCGGCGGCTTTGAGACCGCTCGATACCAACACCTCGCCTCGAGGCGTCACCAAAACGGCCTCGACATCCGGCAGTCGTTCGACCAGGTCCATGCCCAAATCCGGCCCGAGGACGAAAACCGCCGTGGAAAGCGCGTCGGCGCGTGTTGACGATGGGCAGATGATGGTGCAGCTGATGAGCTTTCTTGCCGGCTCCCCTGTAGCCGGGTCGAAGATATGATGATATCTGACGCCGTTTTTTTCGAAGTATCGCTGGTAATCCCCGGATGTAACCACCGCCGTGTCGGAAACCTCTACCACCGCGATCATGCGGTCGGATTTCCGGGGGTGCCTTATTCCCACCCTCCATTCAGACCCATCGGGCTTCTTTCCGATTACGTAGACGTTCCCGCCCGCATCTATGATCGCCGAACGAATACCGCGTCTTTTTAGCGCCAGGGCAGCGCGATCGACGGCGAAACCCTTGGCGATGCCGCCAAGGTCCACCTTCATCCCCTCTACCTTGAGAAATCCGGTTTCAGTCTTGGGATCAAGAACGATCTTGTCTATACCGCGCAGCTTCAGCGCGCGCTCTATCTCTTCGCGTGATGGTATGAAGTCCGCCCTTTTTCCGATACCCCAAAGATCTATCAAAGGTCCCAATGTTGGGTCGAAGGCCCCGTCTGAGATCTTAGCATATCGGATCGCCTCCTCGAGGCATTCCATGGTATCGTCCGAAAGTCTGACGGGTTCCCGGCCCGCGTGGAGATTCAAGAGCCCGATATCACTATCTTCGGAGTATCTGTTCATGAGGGCGTCAACTCGGCGCATGACGTCAAATGCCTCGCTCAACGCCTCTTGGGATGCTCCGAAGGCCTTTACCGTCACCACCGTGTCCATCATGAATTCAGTTCTCTCGAGGGGTGCAGGCCTCCGCAGGCAGCCAGCACAAAGCCCTGATGAGAAAACCAGAGCCGATACGGCCAAGCCAAGGGCTACTATCCGAAAAGCGACGGTTACCGGCCACGAAGGATAGTCCGGCCACGATTTGAAAAGAAGCCCACAAGTCCTCAGCAGGGACGTGACGGGCCAAAAAAGGTGACCCGGGCGCCTTGCCGTCAAAGCACCACCCGGGTCATGCGGTCCGCCCAATGAGAATCTCGCCAACTCCCGGTCAGGCCACCTCCCCTTGTGCACTTTGAGTCCCGCCTTTCGTATCCTCGACGCGGGGAACCTCTATTATACACTTAGTGGGGCACTTGGCCACGCACTCGCCGCACTCTGTACACTTGGAATAGTCTATCAGAGCCACGTTGTCCCTTAAAGAAATGGCGCCGACCTTACAAGCTCGAACGCACGCTCCGCATGCGATACACGCCACCTTGCAGACCTTTCTGGCCACCGGTCCGCGATCGCGGTTCGAACATACGACGTGGATTTTCTTCGATCGAGGTACCAGCCGGATCAGGTGCTTGGGGCAAGCCTCGACGCACTTCCCGCATGCAGTGCACGCATCCCTATCCACCACGGGAACACCATCGTCTCCCATGTACATGGCATCAAATGGACAGGAGCGGACACACGTCCCGAACCCAAGGCAACCGTATTCGCACATCTTCGGTCCCCCATGGAGCATCGGTAGACTCGCCGCTTTACAGTCCGAGATGCCCATATATTCGTAAGAGTGCGGAGCCGCCGAGCGTCCTCCCCGGCACATGACTTCCGCCACCTTCGCCTCTTCATCCAAAACGGCCTCTACGCCCATTACTCCGGCTATCTTAGAAGCCACCGCCGCGCCTCCCACTTTACAAGCATCAACCGGTGCCCCCTTGGAAACGACGGCCTCAGCGTAAGAACTGCAACTTGCATGTCCGCAGGCGCTACAATTGGCTCCGGGCAGAAGATTTCTTATGGTTTCGATGCGCTCATCCACGGGGACGAAAAACTTGCGTGCCGCAAAGGCGAGAATCGCCCCGAAAGCGAGCCCGGACAACGCCAAGATCACTACCGCGCTTATCATCGAATAAGACCTCCCGACGCGGAAATTGGACTTGGGTTTTCTTTCGACCTTGGGGCTTTTTCAACTCGGCTCTTACTTGCTTACTTGAATAGACTTTGGAAAAGCCCCTGAAAACCGTAAAAAGAGATGGACATGAGCCCCGTCGAGATGAAGGCGATGGGGAAACCCTTCAACACATCCGGTATGTCGGTGATCTCCCAACGCTCTCGGATCCCCGCAAAGAGCAGTATTGCGAGGCTCCAGCCGCAAGCACTGGCAAACCCGTTCACCACGGATTCTATGAGGTTATAGTTCTCCACCACGTTTATGAGCGCGACGCCCAAGACCGCGCAATTGGTGGTTATCAGCGGAAGGTATATTCCCAAGGCCTGGTATAGGACCGGGCTCGTCTTCAAGACCACCATCTCGACGAACTGGACCAGTGTTGCGATGACGAGGATGAATACGATTGTCTGTAGATACTCAACGCCGAACGGCACGAGCAGCATGTGCTGGAAAAACCATGTTACGGCGGAAGCCATGGTCATGACGAATATTACCGCCATCGACATCCCTGCGGCCGTTTCTACCCTCTTCGATACTCCGAGGAAGGGGCATATTCCCAAGAACCTCTGAAATATGAAGTTGTTTATCAAAAGACCGCCCAAAAGAATGTAAAGGTAAGTCATGCCCTGGCCCTCCTCTTCTTAGGCTTACGGGTCGCGAGGTTCATGAGCCCAAGGAGGATTCCCATGGTCCAGAACGCCCCCGGGGGCATTATCATGACGAGCGCGGGCTCAAAGCCAAGCCCTTTACCGAAAAGCGAATGTCCGCTCCAGGCCAGATTGGCCGTGCCCAACACCTCACGCACAAACCCGATTACGATTAAAGAAAGCATAAACCCTATTCCCATTCCGATCCCGTCCAAGGCGGAGTTCAGAATGGGGTTCTTGGAGGCGAAGGCCTCAGCCCTCGCAAAGATTATGCAGTTCACCACGATGAGAGGGATGAATATCCCAAGGATCTCATACATGGCCGGCACGAAGGCATGCATCACCAGGTCCACTATGGTAACGAAGGACGCTATGATGACGATGTACGCCGGTATTCTGATCTTATCGGGTACGGCCTTCCTCACCGCCGCGATGAGTATGTTGGAAAATGTGAGGACGAATATCACCGCAAGCCCCATCCAGAACCCGTTTTCCACAGCGGTTGACGTGGCAAGGGTGGGACACATTCCGAGGACTATTCTAAAGACCGGGTTCTCGGCGATTATGCCCTTCGTGAAATCCTTGATCAACCCGTTCACCGGTCATTCACCTCGCTCGCGCAACGCCGAACACCCGTGGTTGAACGAACTTGTCTATGAGGGGTGTGGCGATGTTCATGATCAAAATGGAATACGAAACGCCTTCAGGGTAAGACCCGTAGATCCTTATGAGAACCGTGATGATCCCGCATCCGATGCCCATTATGAGGCGCCCTTTACGGGTGACCGGAGACGTCACATAGTCGGTCGCCATGAAGAATGCCCCCAACATGAGCCCTCCGGCGAGTATGTGGGCGAGAGGATCACCGGTAAAGATCCCCTTCGGCCCAATGATCCATGTGAGGACGGCCACTGTCCCGATGAACCCTACCGGTATTCGCCAGTCAATGACCCCCCGGAGCAAAAGGTATGCTCCGCCAGCGAGAATGGCCAATGCCGACG
Organism: Clostridia bacterium; assembly: GCA_012842575.1. Lineage (GTDB taxonomy): Bacteria > Bacillota > Sulfobacillia > DUSP01 > DUSP01 > DUSP01. The sequence continues at coordinate 352 of DUSP01000027.1, read as the reverse complement.
TTTCCCCAAGGCAGCCCGGTATGTTTCCGACGAACATGTTCCAATAGGAAGGGAGTGCTGCGGTCGCCTCACCCGCCTTTGGAACTAATGTGGCAAGGGGAGTCGCCGTACTCACCGCATCAAATGGCGTGACCCAGGATGTCATGTGCGCCGGCCACGCCGCCATCAACATGGCTCGGGCGGCCAGGGCGGGGTTCACGAAGTTCTGCCCAAGCCCGCCGAATAATTGCTTCACGATTATGATGGCAAAGGCCGACCCCACTACCGGCAACCACAGCGGCGCCGTCACAGGAATGTTGAACGCCAGCAGTAAACCGGTCACGGCGGCGCTCCAATCTCCGACAGTGACGGG
>DUSP01000219.1 GCA_012842575.1 Clostridia bacterium | reverse complement strand
GCCCTCGACGTTCAGTTCATCGGGGACGTCGCCCTGGAGAGTAAAGAAGTGATCGATTTGGCGGGGCCGGCGGCCGAAGGATTCGCGGTGCTCAGGGTAGGGTTGAAGAACTCGCCCGCATACGTCAATTTCGAGAAGAGGTTCAAGGAAATCCACAATCAGGATCCGACCATATGGGCTGACTTCGCTTACGACTCCATCAAGCTCGTGGCGGAGGCCATCAAAACCAACGGGTATACTCCGGAAGGCATAAGGAAGTTCTTCCAAGAGGTTAAGAATTACCCGGGCGCATCCGGCCCCAAGACCTTCGACGAAGACGGCATCGCCTTCGGTGTATACGACCTCTATAGGGTCAAAGACGGTAAATTCGAGTATTGGGATTACGCAAAAGAGTGAGCAAGTCGCAAGCCCTTATGGGGGATGAAGCCGTTCCTGAGGGTGGCGCCAACGGGATTGGCGCCCACGGGGTAATGTAATCCTTGTGCGTCCTCACAAGTTCTGACAGGCGCTTCCTTGCGCCCTTTGCGTGGAATACACGGTTTCGGCGGGCTCAGGCGAGGGGGCCGCCAGGGTGCGGGCGGTCCCAACTTAGAGGAGAGGCTGCAGGGATGAGGCTTGGGCCCGCCATGAGGGGGCTGATGCGTGGACGTCCTGGTTCAACTTCTCATCAACGGTCTTGTCGCCGGAAGCATATACGGCATAGTGGCCGTGGGCTACTCCATGGTCTACTCCATCCTCCGCTTTGTAAACTTCGCCCACGGCTACGTCGCCATGATAGGTATGTACCTGGCCTACACCTTCTCCGTCAGGATGGGCATGAACTTCTTCCTCTCGGCGGTATCGGCCATCCTCCTCTCCTGCCTATTGGGCTGGTCCGTTGAGCGTGCGGCGTATAGGCCCCTCCGCCGTTCCTTTTACCTCGCCCCTCTCATAACCTCAATAGGGGTGTCATTCCTACTCGAAGCCATAGCTTTACTAGTCTGGGGGGCCGACATCCGCTCCTACGACATCCCCGTCCGGGAGGGTCTCGAGGTCCTGGGGGCGAGGATCACCATGGTCCAGATATGGATCATCGCGGCCCTGCTCCTCTCCCTTATGGTCCTCATGTGGCTTTTGAACAGGACCATCCTCGGGGTGGCCATAAGGGCCACCGCGGACGACCAGGACATGGCCAGGATGCTCGGGGTGGACGCCGACTCCATCATAGTGGTGGTGTTTCTCCTCGGTTCCGCCATGGCTGCGGTGGCTGGGATACTGCTTGGCCTTGAGACGAACCTCCAGCCGACAATGGGCCTCGTGGTGACGGTGAAGGCCTTCGCCGCCGTCATACTCGGAGGCCTCGGGAACATATACGGGGGCCTCATCGGCGGACTCCTCATAGGCTTTGCCGAAAACCTCGGGATATGGTTCATCCCCGCCGTGTGGAAGGACGCCATAGCTTACGCCATCCTCCTCGTCATACTCCTCGTCAAGCCTTCTGGCCTGTTCGGGCAAAGACGTGAGAGCGAGGTGAAGCTATGATATACCATCTCGTCACCCTCATCGGGATATACGGCATGCTCGCCGTGGGCTTAAACCTCGTTGTGGGTTACACCGGGCTATTCAGTCTGGGGCACGCCGCCTTCTTCGGCCTCGGGGCCTACACCTCGGCCCTCCTCTCCCTCGCCGGCGCCCCAGTCTTCACCGGGATGCTCGCGGGGGGGATAATTGGGGCCTTGGGGGGCTGGCTCGTGGGATATTCCACCGTGAACCTCCGGGGGGACTACTTCTGCCTCGGGACGCTCGCCTTCGGGGAGATAACGAGGGCCGTATTCACCAACTGGATAGGGCTCACGAGGGGACCAATGGGCCTCCCCGGGATCCCCCGCCCGAGCCTCTTCGGAGTCCCCATAAAGTCCGTTGAGCAGTACATGGTCCTCGCCCTCATATTCCTCGCCCTCTCCCTCGCCTTCGCGGAGCGCCTGGTTAAGTCCCCCTTCGGAAGGATGCTCCGCAGCATCCGCGAGGACGACGTGGCCGCGGCGAGCCTCGGTAAAAACGTCGGCAGAACGAAGATCGTGGCGGTCATGGCGGGTTCCTTCATGGCGGGCGTGGCCGGGGGCCTCTACGCCCACTACATAACGTACATAGACCCCATGGGTTTCACCCTGAACCAGTCCATATTCATACTGGTGCTCGTGGTGTTCGGGGGCCTCGGGAACAATTACGGATCCATAATGGGTGCGGTGATCCTCGTGGTGGTCAGGGAGGGGCTCAGGTTCCTCGGCCTTCCGAGCTCGGTGTCGGCGGCCCTCCAGCAGGCCATATACAGCGTCCTCCTCATAGGCCTCATGCTGGTGAGGCCGAGGGGGCTCCTCGGGGAAGTGAAGTACATGACCCGGGGGGATTCCTCCCGCTCTCTCGAAGGGGGTGGGGAGTGATGCTCAAAGTGACCGGGCTGACCAAGGAGTTCGGAGGGCTGAGAGCCGTGGACGACCTCTCCCTCGAGGTCAAAGAGGGCACGATAGTCGGCCTCATCGGCCCGAACGGTTCCGGAAAGAGCACAGTCTTCAACCTCATTTCGGGTTTTTACAGGTGCGATGCGGGGAGGATCGAATTCTCCGGCAAGGACATAACGGGGCTCCCCCCTCACGTCATCGCCCGGATGGGCCTGGTGAGGACCTTCCAGCAGACCAGGGTGTTTCCCGAGATGACGGTGTTCGAAAACCTCGTGGTGGCCCCCCAGGACAACGTGGGAGAGGGGTTTATAGATTCCCTCCTTTTCCCCCGCGCCGTGAAGGAGGACCAAAAGAAGAAGGGGGAGGAGGCGTTAGCGCTTTTACGTTTCGCCGACCTCTACGAGAAGCGCGACGAGCTCGCCAAGAACCTCCCCTACGGGGAACAAAAGCGCCTCGAACTCATGAGGGCGGTGATGACGAGGCCAAAGATAATGCTCTTGGACGAACCCACTGCGGGGGTTGCAAGACCCCAGGTGGAGAAAATGAGGGAGTACATACTGAAGCTCAAAGATCAGGGGATCACCTTTCTGATAATAGAGCATCACATGAAGTTCGTCATGGGGCTTTCGGAGTGGGTATACGTCCTCGACCACGGTCAGCTCATCGCCCAGGGAACGCCCTCCGAGGTCCAGAAAAACCCGAAGGTCATCGAGGCGTACCTCGGAACCGGACGGATGGCGGCAGCCGTCTGACGGATCGAAGTGAAGGGGGACCTACATGGCCTTACTCGAACTCGAAAACGTAGACGCTTTCTACGGCAGGGTCCAGGCCCTCCACGGGGTTTCCATGAAGGTGGAGGAGGGGGAGATCGTGGCCCTCCTCGGCTCAAACGGCGCCGGCAAGAGCACTACCCTGAAGACCATATCGGGGCTCCTGAGGCCCCAGAGGGGATCCGTGACGCTCGGGGGAAAGAGCATCGGGGGCCTTCCCGCCCACGCCGTCGCCAGGCTCGGCGTGGGACACGTGCCAGAGGGGAGGAGGATATTCAAAAGCCTAACCGTCCTCGAAAACCTCAAAATGGGGGCCTACCCCTGTTCCCCCGCCCAACGCGCATCTGCTTTCAAAGAAAACCTCGACTACGTCTTCGACCTGTTCCCCAGGCTCAAGGAGCGCCGAAACCAAAGGGGCGGAACCTTGAGCGGGGGAGAGCAGCAGATGCTCGCCATAGGGAGGGCGCTCATGATGAACCCGAGGATACTCCTCCTCGACGAACCATCCATGGGCCTTGCGCCCCTCCTCGTGGATCAGATACTCGACTGTATAGTGGAATTGAACCAAAAGAAGGGCCTCACCATCCTCCTCGTGGAACAGAACGCCAACCAGGCCCTGAGGATCGCCTCCAGGGGATACATACTCCAGGTGGGGAGCATCGTCCTCGAGGGAACCGCCCACGAACTCAGGTCCGACGAGAACGTGAGGAAGACATATCTGGGGGAGGAGTAGGCGACGTATTTGGGGGAGAGGGATAGCCCTTCCTTTTTGTCGGACTTGGCATTGGAAGCCGAGACGCGACCAGCGCCTCTTTATGAACTTATGACCAGTTTAACGCCTCCTTGCGACCTGCTCGGTTTTGGTGTATAGGTTAGGTGTGACAGGCCGTCTCGGGTGTAATGCCAGGTCCGTGTAATGCCAGGTTCTCCATTACCCTTACATCAACATTACCCTTACCCTTAGCGTTAGCATTACCATTACCATTAGGCGGCTGGTCTTGCGAGGGGAATTCGTCCGGAGGGAATGCGGCTACTGTGATAAGACTCGAAACGATGCTCGAAGCCATAATCAACTCCACCCATGACGCCATTTCGGTAGTAGATGACCGGGGAATCGGTATCCTGATCAATCCGGCGTATACCAAGTTAACAGGATTGAAAGCCGAAGACGTATTGGGTAAACCGGCCACCGTTGACATAAGCGAGGGAGACAGCGCCCACCTCGAGGTCTTGCGCACTGGAAAGCCCGTGAAAGGGGCGCGAATGAAAGTGGGACCCGCAAGAAAGGATGTCATAGTGAACGCCGAGCCCATCATCGTGGACGGAAAGATATGCGGAAGCGTTGCGGTAGTTCATGACGTTTCGGAGATAGTGCGCCTCACGGAGGAGCTCGACATGGTAAGGAAGCGCGTCAGGCATCTTGAGGCGACGTATACCTTTGACGACATCGTCGCGGTAAGCCCTACTTCCAGGTCTGCCGTCGAACAAGCCATGCGCGCGGCCGATACCCCTGCCACCATCATCTTGAGGGGCGAGAGCGGAACGGGAAAGGAGCTCTTCGCCCATGCGATCCATAACTATAGCCGCCGTCAGAAGGGCCGCTTTGTGAAGGTGAACTGCGCTGCACTGACAGGCACCCTTCTTGAAAGCGAGCTCTTCGGTTATGCGGAGGGGGCCTTCACCGGGGCCAAGAAAGGGGGCAAGGCCGGTCTCTTTGAGGAGGCCAACGGCGGAACCATATTCCTCGACGAAGTCGGCGAGATGAGCCCGGCGCTTCAGACCAAATTCCTCCGGGTGCTCCAGGAAAAAGAGATCACCAGGGTCGGAGACACCAAACCCATTCGCGTCGATTTCAGGGTAATTGCGGCGACTAATAGCAACCTCGAACAGGCAGTAGCACAGGGACTCTTTCGCGAAGACCTATATTATAGGTTAAGTGTGGTGCCGATTTTCATCCCGCCACTGCGCCAAAGGCGCGAGGACATTCCCGCGCTGGTGGACTACCTTGTAAAGAAGCTTAACCAGGAATACGGCCGTCGCGTACGCGAAGTGGCCCCAGAGACCGTTGAGATTCTGTCAGGCTACAATTGGCCCGGTAACGTACGGGAACTCGAAAACGTCCTCGGTAGGGCATTGATAAACATGAAGTCGGGCGAAACCGTGGTCTTACCTGAGCACCTACCCCCCCTCGAGGCCGGTCCAAGGAGGTCCGTTGCAGCCGCAAGTGAGGAGGCCTCGGGTCGTGGATGCGCCGTCGACCCGAATAATGTGCTGTTACTGTCACGCAGGCTAAGTGAGGCTGAAAGCCTTGCTATCAGAGAAGCCCTTAAAGCCGCCGGAGGGAACAAGACCCGCGCCGCACGGCTTTTAGGGATATCAATCCGATCGCTTCATTACAAAATCAAGCGTCTCGGGGTATTCGAGGACGTAATGCGCACGTAGGGTTTTGCAAGAACGGCCTTTCCCCGGAACGCATCTTAGTGCATGCACGTACTTGCGCATAATGCAATGTCATGCATGATCTCCCCTTCGCCTCACTTTGTTTTCCACAAAGAGTTCAATAACCTGGCAAGAACATCTTTTTCTCTATCTCCTGGTCCTCTTGGGGCGCATGCTCGTACAAAATCACCTACAAAATCACCGACCCTCTTCTCATGCACGCTGTTTGGCACCGCACGAAAGTAGAGAAGCGTTGGTGTCGCGCGAGCGCAGGTATCGGATTGACGAATAAACTCCCTTCCCATAACCTACTACAGTCCGTTGTGTGCCCGGTTTGATTCGACCCAGTTTGGCACGAAGATTGCTTTGCGATAGTTTGTGATACATCTGCGCAACGCAGTTCCATTAGAGTCGATGGTCTTTGGGTGTCTCGAGCGGATGGAGCTTTAAAGCCGACAGACTTGCCGACAGGGTCGAATGGTTCTTGGTTTTCTAAACGGATTGAGTCGAGAGCGAATTGAGCTGACGGCCCTGCTTGATTACGGGTTCTACTGGGGTTGAATGGTTCTTCGCGAGGGGAGTGACGAATTTGAAGGTTCTGGAAGAAATGGTCAAAGCAGGTCACGAACGGGTGGTTTTCTGTCACGACGAGCGTACTTCACTTTCCGCAATCATAGCCATACACAGCACGGTTCTCGGCCCTGCACTCGGTGGTTGCAGATGGTGGCCTTATCGCAACGAGGATGACGCCCTCGACGACGTCCTGAGACTTTCAAAAGCAATGACATATAAGAACGCCGCTGCGGGCCTTGACCTGGGCGGTGGGAAATCGGTGATAATAGGCGACCCCGCTGGACGAAGGCACCCCGATATGCTTCGCTCTTTTGCCGAATGCGTGGAAGCGTTGGGCGGCCGCTACATTACTGCCGAAGACGTGGGCATGTCTCTTGAGGCTCTCGAAGAAATCGGGAGGTACACGAAGTACGTTTGCGGCCTTCCCCACGGTAGCGGTTCCCCTTCCCCTGCGACGGCTTACGGGGTCTACGTGGGAATGAAAGTGTGCTCTGAAGAAGTCTTCGGTTCCCCTGACCTTTCAGGACGAACTGTGGCCATTCAGGGGCTAGGCCACGTGGGCTACTCACTGGCGCGTCGCCTCCGCGAGGATGGGACTAAAGTGATCGCCTGCGACATCGCTTCTTTTCGTGCGGCTAAAGCGGCCGAAGAGCTTGACGTAACGTGTGTGCCACCGGAAGACATCTTCTCCGTAAAATGCGATATCTTCGCCCCGTGTGCACTGGGCGGAGCCATCAATCCGGATACAGTCAAAAAGCTTCGATGTAGTGTCGTAGCGGGCTCAGCCAACAACCAGCTCTCGGAACCTGACATGGCGTGGGTCCTCATGGAGCGAGGGATCCTATACGCCCCTGACTTCCTGATAAACGCCGGGGGCGTGATAAACATAGCGGATGAGATCGAGCACGGGTCGTATTCGAGGGAAAGAGCTTTCAGGCGCGTTGAGAGCATAGCCCAGAGGCTCCGCCAGGTATTTCGCATTTCCCGTGAACGAAATATACCTACGGCGGATGCTGCACTGATGCTTGCCGATGAGCGACTTAGGGCGAAAAGAGACTCGACGGAGTGAGCATGGCAGGAAGAAAAACCAAGGGGGCAATTAGTTGCAGATGAAGTCCAACCATGAGAATCCGTTCAGCGCGACCAGAGAACTCGGAAGTGAACCCGAAGGCACCAAAGGCGCTCTGGCAGGAGTCACCGTAATAGATCTCACGAGGTACCTCTCGGGCCCTTTCTGTACGATGATCCTCGGCGATCTGGGGGCCGAAGTCGTAAAAATCGAACAACCGGGAAAGGGCGACGACGCCCGCGCAATAGGACCCTTCGTTAATGGGGAGAGTATGTATTTCGTGAGTGTGAACAGGAACAAAAAAAGCGTCGAGCTGGACCTCCACTCGCCCGAAGGCCGGCAAGTCCTAAAGGATCTTTGCAGGTCGGCTGACGTGTTGGTGGAGAGCTTCAGGCCCGGTACCATGGAGAAATGGGGCCTCGACTATGAAACGCTAAAGAGCGAAAACCCACGCCTCATTTACGCTTCCCTTACCGGTTTCGGACAGACGGGGCCGATGCGGGAAGCGCCTGCCTATGACATAGTGGTCCAAGCGATGAGCGGCATTATGAGCATTACTGGCCAGGAGGGTGGGCCCCCTACCCGGGTAGGGGCGTCCATAGGGGATCTCATTCCGGGCCTCTTTTTGACCATCGGCATCGTGAGCGCGCTTTACGAGCGGGAATACAGCGGCCTTGGCCAGAGATTGGACATCGCGATGCTCGATTGTCTCGTGACAATCCTTGAAAATGCCATAGCGAGGTACATGAGCACCGGCGTCGCCCCTGGCCCCATCGGGAATCGGCATCCTTCCATTGCGCCCTTTGACACCTTCCAGGCTAAAGACGGTTATCTCATAATTGCAGCGGCCAACGATTCTCTGTTTGCGCGGCTCTGTACGGCTATCGGAACGGACGAATTGATGCAAGATGAGCGCTTCAGGGATAACCCCTCCCGTAGCAAAAACCAGTCAGATCTAAAGAATCTCCTGGAACAGGTTCTCGGGCAAAAACCCGTAAGTCATTGGATTAATGTCCTCATGAGCGCCGGCGTTCCTTGCGCCCCTGTACTTTCCATTCCGGAGGTAGTGAAGCACCCTCAAGTGTTAGCCAGGGGCATGGTACTCGAACTCATACAGCCTTTGGCGGGGAAAGTGAAGGTCAGCGGGAGTCCCATAAAGCTATCTCGTACTCCTCCCAAGGTGCAAAAAAGAGCTCCTCTTTTGGGGGAGCATACGGGCGAGGTGTTGCAGCGGCTTCAGAGCACCGATTAGGTATCACAGTGGGTCAGGATGACGAATCGGAAGACCGAATGGAGCCCATTCCCCAGTCCAGACAGCTCTGGCGTGCTCATTTCTGCCCAGGTCAAGCCTCTTTTTCCGCATGGAAGAACCTGTATTCGCAGAATTGAACTGGCGACCGGTTTACGGTTATGTTTGTGCCGAGGAGGAAAACGCAAATCCGTATAGAATCTGCAAATGGTGGGCAATAGTTCCGTAAAGCGGAATACATCATTGGGCGACAGAATTAGGCGATAGAAGAATTAGGCGATAGAAAAAGAAAAAAGAAAAAAGAGTAAAGGGGTGTGGACATTGAAGGCAAGCAGGCTGTTGGTGATTTTCTTGATCGCGGGGCTTTTGGTTACGACAGCTCTGGGCTGCTCGGGAGGGGGGAAGGTTTCGGATAACAAGGGTAACGGCTCAAACGATAAGGCCGCATCTGAACCCATTAAGATCGGAACACTGTTCCCCCGGAGTGGCAACATCGCTATGCTCGGAGAGCAGGCGTGGCGCGGAGCGGAAATCGCGAGGCAAATAGTGAACGAAGCCGGTGGCGTCAACGGTAGAGAAATCGTGTTCGTCGACGCCGATGCTCCCAATTCACAGGCCGCTGCTACCGAGACGGAGCGCCTCATATCACAGCAAGGCGTAAAAGTCATCATCGGGTCCTTGACTAGCGGAAACTCCCTCGCCGCGAGCGCCGTCACGGAGCGAAACGGTGTAGTGCTGTGGGAAACGAGTGGTATCAGCGACGAGATTACTTCGAAGGGCTATAAATACCTGTTCAGAACCTGTGACAGAGGTAGCGAACGTGGGCGCCAGGCCATGAGAGTAATCGCAGAGGTAATCGCCCCTAAGCTTGGTGTTCCAGTAGAGCAACTGAGAGTTGCTATCGTAAATGAAGACTCCAGTTACGGAGAGGCGCAGATGGGTGGAGCGAAAGAGGAGGCCGAAAAGCTCGGAATCAACATAATAGCCCACGAAAGTTACAGTAGCTCCGCCACCGATCTTTCGGCAATGGTACTCCGCCTAAAGGATGCCAAACCCGATGTGATATTTGCGGTGGGTTACATCAACGATGCGACGTTATTCTGGGATCAGGCGAAGCAATACGGCCTCCAAGTGAAGGCCCTCATCGGCGGCGGGGCGGGTTATAGCGATCCGCAATTCGGAAAAGTTGAAGGCGAACGCGCCGACGGCGTCCTCGCCATAGACATGCCCACGAATATAGGGCTCGATAAGTACAGACTCGAAGAGAACCGTCAACTCGCCGAGAAATTCCGCTCGATGTACTTGAAGCAGTTTGGCGGGGACAAGGTGCCCCTCTCCGCGGAAGTCGGGTTCATGGGTACATATGTTCTACTGCACGACGTTCTCCCCAAGGCGGGGTCGGATGATCCCGACAAGATCGTCGAGGCCGCCAAGTCGATACACATTGAGGAAACGGTTATGGGTTGGCCCGTCGTGTTTGATGAAACCGGCCAAAACGTTGAAGCCAAACCTGTTGCGTACCAATGGAAGGACCAAAAGACCTATCTTGTGTGGCCGTCTAAGTGGGCCGACAAAGAAGTAGAGGATATCCCGCTTCCGCAGCAGTGATTTCGGGAAAGTAATTCACGAGCGAGGCCTCGTAATGAACCCGTCTTAAAGGGCTGTCATTGCGAGGCCAAATCTCCGTATTTAGGTACAGACCGTGCAATGGGGGGAGGAGTGGAATGTGGCAGGTTTTGCCCAGGTACTCGTATCGGGGTTGCTCTCCGGTGGCATTTACGGTCTGGTCTCCGTAGGCCTTACTCTCATTTTTGGTGTGTTAAAGGTCGTGAACTTTGCCCATGGCGACTTCCTTATGGTTAGCATGTACCTGGCCTATTGGCTATTCACCTTCCTTTCTATAGATCCCTACCTGGGGGCTATTTTAGCAATCCCGATAATGTTTTTGTTCGGTGCATTAGTTCAACGACTTCTCATGAAGCCGATCCTGGAGGCTCCGCACGTTGTACAGATCTTTGCAACGATGGGCCTTTCCTTGATATTGCAGAACGCTGCACTCCTCTTATTCAAGGCTGACTTCAGAAACGTGCGGACACCGTACGCGAAGTCGGTTTTCGAGATCGGCTCAATAAGACTGAGCGTACCTCACGTTGTGGCATTCGTCGTCGCGATGGGAGCGGCTATCTTACTGTATACGTTTGTTCAAACGACGGACATGGGTAAAGCCATGCGGGCTGTCTCACAGAATTCACGCGCCGCCAAGCTGATGGGCATCAACGTCGATAGGGTTCATATGATCGCGTACAGTCTCGGAATAGCGCTGGTGGGCCTCGCAGGCGTCCTTCTCACTCCGATATATCCTATCTATCCTACGGTCGGGCTGAATTTC
>DUSP01000026.1 GCA_012842575.1 Clostridia bacterium | reverse complement strand
CAAAGAGAAACGACCAAAGAAAAACGATCTAGAAGGGTGCCAAAGAGAAACGATCTGACGGTTCGGGAAGGTGATACCTTGACTCCAGGGGGGTTTGTCCGGACGCTGGCGCAAAAGCCCATTATAAGCGTGTTTTTGGGAGGCGATGGCAGGGAAAAAGACACGGTCCTCTTGCTCGGACTGGTATCCCGTGAGGTAAGGGGTGTACGCTCCCCGTTCGTATACGAGGCCTCGAAAAACGGGATGCGCGATCACATAGAGGTGGCGGACCTGACTGCCGCATTCGCGGTTGACCCGGGTACCAGTGTCTTAGTGATAGGGCCTGTTCAAGGCGTCAAAGATGACGGTTCCTTCGTCCAAAGGACTGGCGAGTCCGATAAGGCGGTGATCCTAAAGCCCCGGGATCTCGATGTTCTTCCACAGGGTTCACTGTTTTTAGCCGGACGTCTGCCCGGCTGGGCTAAAGAGCACATGACCGACCGGGGAATCGCCTTCGAGGAGATTCTGTCAAGGGATGACTTTGCTTTTTATAATGCCGTTCCCACCGCCGAAGGAGCCGTATATCTCGCCATCGGAAATACCGACTTCACCTTGTTCGGCAGTAATGTTGCGGTCTTGGGATTCGGCAGAACCGGTATAGTGATGGCGAGGACGCTGCAAGGGCTTGGTGCCAGGGTTACCGTGGTCGCACGCAACCCGGGTGCACGGTCCGGTGCTTGGGCTTTAGGCTACGCTACCATGGATTTCGGAGCGTTTACGACCAATCCGTCTCGTTTTGATGTGATATTCAATACCGTCCCCGCTTTGGTAATTACCGCCGAAGTGATAGACAGGCTTCGCAAGGATTGTCTCATAATCGACCTCGCCTCTTCTCCCGGAGGAACCGATTTTGAAGCGGCGGCCAAAAGAGGCCTAAAGGCGCTACTTGCCCCCGGCCTTCCCGCCAAATTCGCGCCGAAGACCGCCAGCAAGATCCTGGCCATGGTGATCGCCGATGCAGTCGCGAAGAACTGGCCCCACCTGGCGCCCGACTTGGATCGCATCGGGGGTGAACTCCTGTGAGACTGCAAGGCAAGAGAATCGGGTTTGCTTTGACGGGTTCCCTTTGTACGGTTGAAGTGGTATTAAAAGAGATGGAGCGTATTGTAGAAGAAGGAGCCCTTGTGTGGCCCATCCTTTCCAACGTCGTATCGAGTGTGGATTCCAAGTACGGTAAGGCTTCCGAATGGGTCGAAAAGGTACGGCGGATTACTGGGCAGGAACCGTTGACTACGCTTGTGAGCGTTGAGCCCATCGGTCCACAAAACCTGTTCGATGTCATAGTGGTGGCTCCTTGTACGGGCAACACGCTTGCCAAGATCGCCAACGCCATAACCGACGGACCGGTCACAATGGCGGTAAAGGCCCACCTCAGGAACCAACGCCCTGTTGTAATCGCCGTTTCTACAAACGACGGGCTCGGACTGAACGCCAAAAACCTTGGCATACTCTTGGCCGCGAAGAACGTATATTTCGTCCCGTTCGGGCAGGACAATCCATACGCTAAACCGAATTCCCTCAACGCCAAGTATGAACTCATGGTGGATACCATTGTGGAGGCTCTTAATGGAAGACAAATACAACCATTGCTAATCGGTGCCCATAAAGAGTAACTTTACATTGTCGAAAGGGATCGTCGGGCGAAAAGGATCGTCAGGTGAAAAAGAGGAGGCTTTCCGATGGCGGCGTTCAACGTAGCGGTGATCGGCGCAACGGGCCTAGTGGGGTCCGAAGTCGTAAGACGGCTCGAGGGGCGGGGGTTCCCGGTCAAAAACTTGGTACCGATGGCATCCAAAAAATCCAGCGGTACCCTCGTCGAGTTCCGGGGCGAGGGCGTCCAAGTAGTACAAGCGAGTGAAGACGGGTTACGCGGAATGGATCTCGTCTTTTTGTGCGTCGGCCAAGAAGAAGCTGTCCGATACGGATATGCGGCAAAAGAGGCCGGCGCGCTTGTAATAGATAAATCCAATGCCTTCCGGATGGATCCAGAGGTGCCGCTCGTGGTGCCGGAAGTGAATCCAAAGGCGGCGTTTCATCACAAGGGAATAGTGGCGAGCCCGAATTGTTCCACGATCCAGCTTGTGGTGGCCATAAAGCCGCTTTACGACGCAGTGGGGATAAAGAGACTGATTGTGTCGACCTATCAATCCGTGTCGGGGACGGGCAAGGATGCCGTGACGGAGCTGCGAGACCAGACGGAGGCGTTGTTAAAAGGGGAGGAGTACCGCCCTTCGGCGTACCCCTACAGAATAGCATTCAACTTGATCCCGCACATAGACGCTTTTGAGGACACGGGTTACACCAAGGAAGAAATGAAGCTCGTGAGGGAGACCAGGAAGATCTTGGAGGACCCGGGTCTGCCCATCTCCGCGACGGCGGTCCGCGTGCCGGTATTCGTGGGCCATTCGGAGGCCGTCACGGTGGATACACAAAAGGAGTGCGACGTCGAGGAGGCCAGGAGGTTGTGGAGTGAAGCGCCCGGCGTCGTACTGGTGGACGCGCCGGAGGCGCTGCTTTATCCCATGCCCGTAGACTGCGAAGGTAGGGACGAGGTATTCGTCGGTAGGGTGCGTCGCGACATCTCCTGTGAACGGGGCCTTACATTCTGGGTGGTGGCCGATAATCTCAGAAAGGGAGCGGCCACAAACGCGGTGCAAATTGCGGAACTGGTCTTGCTTGGCGAAGTCTCGCGGTAGGCGAAGTCTCACGGCAGGTAAAAGGGTGACGGAGTAAAAGGTGACGGTAAAATACAAAACAAGTGACGAAGGCGACGGGTGAACGGAAGATGAGGATAATAGTTCAGAAATTCGGGGGAACGTCAGTAGCCACTTCGAAGGCTCGGGCGAGGGTGACGGAATGGGTGGTCAAGGCAAAACGGGAAGGTTATTCTCCCGTGGTGGTGGTCTCCGCCATGGGCCGGTCAGGTGATCCGTACGCCACGGATACGCTCATCAATTTGGCCAAGGAGGCTTACCACGACACAAGACCCCGAGAACTCGACTTGCTGGCGTCTTGTGGGGAGATCATATCCTCCGTAGTGGTCACCAACACCCTCAGAGCGGCAGGTCTCGACGCCATAGTTATGACAGGGGGGCAGGCCGGGATAATCACGAATTCGAATTTCGGAAACGCCGAGATCATCAGGGTTGACCCATCACCCGTTCTCAGGCATTTGAACGAAGGGAAGGTAGTCGTGGTCGCGGGGTTTCAAGGTGTTACGGAGGACGGAGACGTCACGACGTTGGGGAGGGGAGGCTCCGATACGACCGCTGCGGCTTTAGGAGTGGCGTTAAACGCCGACGTCATCGAGATATATACGGACGTGGACGGCATAAAAACGGCCGATCCACGCCTCGTACCCGACGCCCGTACGATAAACACCATCACTTACGAAGAGATACTTCAGATGGCCAATGAAGGGGCAAAGGTGATCCACCCGAAAGCGGTGGAGATCGCCATGATGCGAAACATTCCCCTCAGAATAAAGTGTACCTTCAGCGAGGCTCCGGGTACGCTAATCACGTATACCTTCGAAGGGCCACCCAAGTGGCCGGCGGTTCCGGGAAACCGGACGGTTACCGGGATAACCCACATGCCCAACGTGGCTCAAATAAAAGTTTATACGCCGCTTAAGGCGCATGGGGCCGATCGAAATCAAGAGGAGGAAACCCAAAAGTCTCTCCGGAAACGAGGGGAAACGGACCTCTTGATGTTCAAGAAACTGGCGGAGGCGGGCATAAGTCTTGATATGATAAGCTTTACGCCCGAAGTGAAGATGTTCATAATTCAGGAGTCGCTCGTGGACGGCGCTTTAGCGATAATATCCGAATTCGGCCTCGAAGCGCGCGTGACCAAGGGATGCAGCAAGGTATCGGTGGTCGGATCCGGAATGCGGGGCGTCCCGGGAGTCATGGCCAATGTGGTGGAAGCGTTGGAGCGTGCCGGGGTCCCCATCATCCAAACGTCGGATTCCCATTTGACAATTTCCTGTTTGGTTTCGAAGGAGCATACCGAAAAGGCCGTTCGAGCTCTCCACGACCAGTTTGGGTTGGCCCACGTATGAAACGTACGCATGATACGTAATGACACGTATGATACGTAATGAATGGAGCGGGGGGTTCGGCGATATGAGACTGGGTAGTGTCGTCACGGCCATGGTGACGCCTTTCGATTCGGATCTGAAGGTGGATTATAAGAAGGCCAAGGACCTGGCTTCAAGGCTTGTAGATAACGGTTCCGACGCGATATTGGTGACGGGGACTACGGGGGAGTCGCCGACGCTATCGGACGACGAGAAGATTGGGTTGCTCGAAGCGGTCCTCGAGGCGGTGGGGGATCGGGCGCCGGTGATGGCGGGCACCGGGTCAAACTGTACGGAAGCGAGTGTAGCCCTCACCAAAAGGGCTACGTCGGCAGGCGCGCATGCCATCTTAGCGGTCACGCCGTATTACAATAAACCTCCTCAATCGGGGCTGGTCAGGCACTTCAGGGCCATCGCGGACGCAACCGATCTCGATATCATGCTGTACAACGTGCCGGGTAGAACCGGGGTGAACATGTCTCCCCAGACGGTTAAAGAGCTTGCTGGCGTAGAGAACATAGTGGCCGTAAAGGAATCGAGCGGCAGTCTCGACCAGGTGTCGGAGATAATAAGGATCTGCCCGCCGGACTTCCTGGTGTATAGTGGCGATGACAGCCTCACCCTACCCATGCTTTCCGTAGGAGCAGTTGGGGTGGTCAGTGTAGCCTCACACCTCGTCGGTAACGATATCAAGGAAATGATTTCGGCTTATAAGAGTGGGAACGTAGGAAAGGCGAAGGAAATCCACTTGCGCCTTTTTGAGCTATTCCGGGCGCTATTCGTCACCACGAACCCGATACCTGTGAAGGCGGCCCTCAGGATGCACGGGGTGGACGTGGGAGGTTTCAGGCCCCCGCTTGTGGAACCGGAGGTGGGCCATCTGGAAACCATAAGAAAGGCCATGGAGCCGCTTGGGCTGGTGGTGCTCGGGGCCGGCAAATCGGTATAGTGGCAAAGCGGTGCAGATCGGTGCGGATCGGTGTAGATTGTAGACGCGGTATGGTGAGTCGTCACGGGTTTGGGGGAGCTCGAGAAGTAAAACGCGCTAACTAAAACGTACGAAGCAAAACGTGCATGGAGGTCGAGTGAGTTGCAGGTTCATGCCAGGGATAAAGTATACGTCGTACCCCTCGGCGGCCTCGGAGAAATCGGTAAGAACATGATGGTGATTCGCTATCAGAATGACGCTCTGATAATCGACGCAGGGCTTTCGTTTCCAGACGAAGAAATGCTCGGGATCGACATCGTGATACCCGACATAAGTTATATAACCGAGGAAAACTTGACGATTCAAGGGATCATACTCACTCACTGCCATGAGGATCACGTGGGAGGCCTACCATACCTACTTCAGCAGGTTAAGGCTCCGGTGTACGGGACGAGGCTCACTTTGGGTATGATTAGAGGGAAGCTCGCCGAGTTCGGTATCGGGGACGAAGCGGACCTCATTGAATTGGTGACGAGGCAACCTGTGAGGATCGGCCCGTTCTCCGTGGAGTGCTTCAGAGTCAACCACAGCACGGCCGACTGTGTAGGTCTTGCCATCAGAACCCCGGTGGGTCTAATCGTCCATACAGGAGATTTCAAGTTCGATCACACACCCGTGGACGGCAGAGTCAGTGACTTTCAAAAACTGGCGGATTTGGGCGGGTCCGGCGTCCTTCTATTAATGTCCGACAGCACCAATGCGGACCGTCCCGGGTTTACGCCCTCAGAGAAGGTGGTGGGAGATACCTTCGATGCCATATTCTCGGACCATAAAGGGCGTATTCTGGTGACGAGCTTTGCGAGTAACGTTCCGAGACTCCAACAGGTGATAAATGCGGCCGTCCGCTATAAGAGAAAGGTCGGCGTAGTCGGTCGGAGCATGGAGTATGTGGTGGAGGTCGCCACGGATCTCGGTTATCTCGAAGCGCCACCGGACACCATCGTAAACATGGACGAGCTTAAGCGTTTGGATGAAAGCAGGGCGGTGATCCTCACCACCGGGAGTCAAGGCGAACCAATGTCCGCGCTTGCCCGCATTGCGGCAGGGGATCACAGGCGCGTCGAAATAAGAAAGGGCGACCTCGTCATAATCGCCGCGTCACCTGTACCCGGCAACGAGAAAATGGTCTCGCGCACCATTGATAACTTGTTCAGGAGAGGGGCGAAGGTCATATATGAACCCGAGTCCCTTGTTCACGTATCGGGCCACGCCAGCCGGGAAGAGCTCAAGCTAATGCTGAACCTGGTGAGGCCCCGGTTCTTCCTGCCCGTTCACGGCGAATACCGCCACATGGTGCATCACGGAGACTTGGCCGTAGACCTCGGCATCCCCGGTGAGAACGTGGTGATCGGAGAAAACGGAATAATAATGGAACTCGCCCGCGAATCGTGCCGCGTGGTCGGACGAGCTCCCATTGGGAACGTACTGGTAGATGGACTCGGAGTAGGGGACGTAGGGTCGGTCGTCTTGAGAGACAGGAAACTGCTGGCCCAAGACGGCATCGTCGTGGCGGTGATCGCGATCGACAAGGACGAGGGTTTCCTTTCGGCGGGGCCCGACATCATCTCAAGAGGGTTCATATACGTGAAGGAGGCCGAGCCCCTTATAGAAGAAGCGAAAAACGAGTTGAGGGCGCTGCTCGAGGAAAGCTTCGGAAAGGGCCGGCCCGACTGGGGCGTAATAAAGAGCGATACCAAGGACTTTCTGGGGCGCTATTTTTTCGATAAGACCGGACGTAGGCCGATGATCTTACCGGTGATAGTGGAGGCGTAACACGTAGCCAT
Source organism: Clostridia bacterium (assembly GCA_012842575.1). Taxonomy (GTDB): domain Bacteria; phylum Bacillota; class Sulfobacillia; order DUSP01; family DUSP01; genus DUSP01. The sequence continues at coordinate 9,844 of DUSP01000026.1, read as the reverse complement.
GGTCGACTATCACGTTCACCTCGAGAACGGGCCGTATACCCTCGAGTGGCTTTCGCTCTTCATCGAAACCGGTGCAAAGCGCGGGCTCAAGGGGATAGGTTTTGTGGAACACGGCCACAGGTTCCTCGAAGCCCGTGGCATCGTGGACAACTCCTGGGCGGATGATCAGTGTACTCAGCGTACGGAAGATTTCGTAAACTTGGTGTCACGCGCAAAGGAGCAAGGGTACCCCGTCGAAATACTGTTAGGTGTAGAAATGGACTTCATCCCGGGGAAAGAGGAGCGAATCGCCGCGTTCCTCAAGGGTTATCCGTGGGACTTCGTCCTAGGATCCGTGCACTGGGATGGCCAAAACCCCCTCGATTGGCCGGGGCTATTGTGGAGGGAAGACGAGATACTTCCCGTTTATCGTAAATACTTCAGATTGGTGAAGGACATGGCGGATACCGGCCTTTATGACATCGCCGCCCACTTTGATCTGGTCAAGGTGAACGGACAGCGGCCACCCGGTATCGCCGTCGAGGAAATGGAGGAGGTTATCGGGGCCGTTAGGGCTGTGGCGCGTGCCGGCATGGCCGTAGAGGTGAGCAGCGCCGGCTTACGAAAGCCGGTCGGCGAAGTCTATCCGTCTTTGGAGATCCTCAGATTGATACGTTCCATGGAGATTCCCATCGTTTTCTCGTCGGACGCTCACCATCCGGGCGACGTCGGGGCTTCCTTTGACGACCTCGCGACTCACGTGAGGTCGGCGGGATACGAAATCCATCAGCGCATTTGGGCATGATGATCCTCCTAAGACTCAATTGCTTAGGTATGATGGTCCTCCCAAGACTCAATACTAGGAACGTGATGAGCGCGACACCTGTTTTATATGCTTAGGGGGACCGTCTTTTGAACGAAAATCAATACCAAAACCTCTTCCCACGGACAAGCGACAAAATCGCCCCTACCTTTGAGGAAATGCCGCCCGCTAGAGCGGAGCCTTCTACCGCAGCGGACGATATCCAGGCGTTGGGTACACCCAAGGTGCCTGTGGCGAAAGACGGTATCCACTGTCTGACCATTATAGGGCAGATAGAGGGGCATATACTCTTACCATCTCAGAACAAGACCACCAAGTACGAGCACGTTATGCCTCAACTGGTGGCGGTTGAGCAGAGTCCGGATATCAAAGGACTTCTGATATTGTTGAATACGGTGGGGGGCGACGTGGAAGCCGGCCTTGCCATCGCAGAAATGATCGCCAGCCTTTCGAAGCCCACCGTTTCCTTGGTATTGGGAGGCGGCCACTCCATCGGCATCCCTATCGCCGTGGCCGCCGGATACTCCTTTATCGCCGAGACGGCCACCATGACCATTCATCCCATCAGACTATCGGGTTTCGTCTTAGGTATTCCGCAGACCTGGGACTACCTCGAGAAAATGCAGGAACGGGTGGTCAGGTTCGTGGTGTCCCATTCGCGAATAAAGGCGGAACGCTATCGCGAACTTATGTTCAGAACGGGCGATCTCGCCAGGGACATCGGTACGGTGCTGGTAGGCGGCGATGCGGTGAAGGAGGGGCTCATCGACGAAGTGGGGGGCCTTTGCGAGGCTTTGACAAAGCTCAAGAGCGCGACGGAATAGGTCAATAAGCCCGGACCCGGGCGGGGGCTTCGGGGGCGACGTTGGCAACGCTCATGTACCACCGAAGTTCGGTGAAAAAAGTCGAGGGCTTCTTGATAATACGTCCCGCTGATGGCGGCTCGAATGCGATGGAAGGATGGTGAAAAAGAGTGATCCTCTATACTCCGATACCGGAGGAGGTTGTGCTCTCGTCTCCGGGTGCGCTCGGCGTAGGCGGTGCTGTAGCCGGTAAAGAAGAGCGCGCGTTTCGGGAGATAAGACTCTCCGTCGGGAGGACCCTCGTGGTAGAAGACGCGGATTCCGAGACGAGCAGGGTCGTACGCCTTATAAGCACCAACCCCTCAGACTATTTGCTGGAAGGGTTCCAGCCGGGCACCGTGTTCCGTCGGGTTTCGCCGCCTGCGAATGCGGCTTTGTAAGGCGTAATCTTCAGGTTTGAAAGCCGGGAGTCCGGCGGCGGGTTTTTGGTCATGGGAATGGGGCCGGGTGCATATGATGGAGTCTCGATGATGAAGTTCGGCTAGGAATTCGGAGTGAGCTCCGGTCATGGGTGTGTCCGATGGCACCCTGCCTTTTGCCCCGATCAGGTGGAGCGTCGCCCTTCTGGGAGTGCTCACGGGGTTTCTATTATTTTTTGGCGGCCTTGATATACTCATGTCTTCGCTCAAATCCGAGCGGCAATGGCTGGAACGCACTCTATCCCGCCGTGCAAAGAGCCCTTTTTTATCGTTTGTTCTCGGAACGCTCGTCACCGCAATCATTCAATCCTCGAGCCTCGTGACGGTGGTCACCGTAGCCTTGGTCGACGCGGGGCTGCTTTCTTTGGACACCTCTATCCCCGTCATTCTCGGAGCCAACCTGGGGACCACGGTAACCGCACATTTGGTAACGACGGACCTTCGATCATGGGCGATCGTGTTCCTCTCCGCCGGTTTAATACTGCTCGCCACCGATGCCTTTGGCGGCGCCCGAAACCGCATGGAGTCTAAATCGCGGGCGGTGGCCGGGCTGGCACCTCAGGGATATGGGGCCAAGGGTTCAAAAAGGCGGCGCTTGAGGCTCAGCAGGTCGACATACCGAGAGACCGAAGGCCATCACCTCGCCGGAAGCCTTATCGGAGTGGGGTTAGTATTCTTCGGCCTTGACCTGATTTCGAAAGTAGCCCTTGCCCTGACCACCCTTTTGTCCTGGAACCGTATAGTATCCTCGCCGTTGACGGGTCTTTTCTGGGGCATCGTCGTCACGGGGCTCATACAATCCTCAAGCGTAGTCACGGTGATCGTAGCCATCATCGCCCGCGGTGGCATGCTCACGCCCCAAACGACTTTACCGTTGGTCCTTGGGGCGAACATAGGGACTTGCGTTACTGCGCTCATTGCCTCCCTGGGACGGTCAAAGGCCGCCCGACAAGCGGCCCTAGCCCACCTTCTCATCAACTGCATCGGTGTTGCGGCCACCCTTTTGGTCTTTGAGCCGTTTTCTCTCGTGGTCGGCTTCACCAGCGACGATCCGGCCCGTCAAGTCGCCAATGGCCATACACTGTTCAACATCTTCAATGCAGTACTGGTATACCCGTTTTCACCGCAGCTTGCCTCCTTGGTGAGGATCCTCACCGGAGAACCAGCCCTTATCCGGTCCGGACGTGGATTCAAGCCTAAGTGGAGCCGGAAAGTCTCATGAAATTCTTCCGCGCAGGCACCAGTGAAAGGAGAACGGCCGGTTTTTCTGGTAGAATTGAGTGTGGTGAAGTGAACGTGGAATGGAGAGGGACGAAACGCACTGAAGCGGAATGAAGCTCAATGAAGCTTAACGAAACGGAATGAAGCGGAGGACGGGGCATGGATATCGCTTCGGAAGCGGCGGCGACTTGGTTTGCTTTATGCGTTATCGGAATCGTTCAAGGCCTTACCGAGTTTTTGCCCATTTCGAGTTCCGCGCACCTGGTGTTCTCGCAACATTTCTTAGGCGTCAGGGTGCCCGGCTTAAGCATCGAGGTATTCGCTCATCTGGGAACCCTGTGTGCGGTCTTACTGGTTTTCCGGCACGACGTATTCGGCTTACTGAAGGGCTTTTGCCGTCTCATCGGCATCAGGCCCAAAGCGAAGAAGGGTTCCACCGGGAAAGGTGCCACGGCCTGGGTAGCGAGCGAGTCTTATGCACGACTCTTCGTCCTCATAGTCATCGGATCCATACCCGCTGGCTTCTTTGGCTTCGTTTTCTCCGACCTGGTTACGGCGGTCTTCGAAAGCATCGTTTGGCCGGCCATTTTTCTCATCATAAATGGCCTTATCCTTTTGAGCGCTCAATGGGCGCTGGGAAAAAGAAGGGTTTCGGACCCCGGCTCACCTCGAAAGGGAATCTGGCAAATCGGGGTCACCGACGCTCTGATTGTGGGAATCGCACAGGCTGTAGCCGTCTTTCCCGGTATTTCAAGGTCTGGCGCTACGGTTGCCGCGGGGATATGGAGGGGGATCGACAGGCGGGCGGCGGCGTCTTTTTCATTCCTTCTCTCGATCCCAGCCGTGCTCGGCGCGGCGCTCTTTGACACCTTGCATCTTATGTCCCGCTCCCTCCCGGAGGCCACGGGTCAAGCAGTGAGCGTTCTCCGATTGACAGGTCTTGCGGGTGCCGCGGGCGAAGGATTAACCGCGGGCCTTGCCATCGGAGGAATGCCAATGGAGATGCTCGGTCTCGTGGCCCTTGCCTCATTCGTAACAGGGGCCTTATCCATAATCTTTTTCTTTAGATCGCTCGACAGAGGCGGACTCCGGGGCTTTGCGGTGTACTGCTTGATCCTCGGGTCGTTGGTCCTGGGGCTTTCTAAAGGACTTGGCCTTCGACTGTAGAAGTATGTGCGGTAGTCGGCCGACCGCAGTCAGCCTGGCCATGGGGAGGACGGTGGATGGTTTCTGGAAAACGCAAGGACCAAAGATCTGACGAAGAAGCGCCGCTTGAGGACAAAAAGGCGGCGATTCGAGAATGGTACCGATACGAATGCGGAGTCCGAAGGGTTTTGCGTGCGACGACGGAGGTCGGGTAGATCCTTCGGGAGCGAGATGTGGGGCATCGCGCTGATTAGCCTCGCCGTGCTCGGCTTCATGGGGGAGTACCCCGGTCCGCTTGGTCTCAGCACGGGCGCTGCGGGATCGGCGGGTCAAATCATTTCCCGTGCACTGAACCTCGCTTTCGGACGAGCTTCTCTTCTTCTCCTCCTGGGACTGGGGATTTCAGGATCGTGTCTCATCATTTTCGGTAAGGATGCCTTTTCTTCGCCTAGATTGGTCGGGATCAGCGTATTGGTGGTCGCGCTGACGGCGGCAATCCATGCCATTACTGTTTCGCCCGGCATGGAGATGGAGGCCGGCATTCGGGGGTTTGGCGGAGGCGTAATTGGTGCGCTCGCGTGCCTTGTGTCTAGACGTGTCTTCGGGACGGTGGGTCTTTGGGTTGTACTGGTCGCATCGGGAACGGCGGGGATTATCCTCGCCAGCGGCTGGTCTTTGACCGACCTTACGGTTAATTCCGGACGCTTGATAAAGCTAGGGGCCTCGTCTTTTGGTGGGACCATGCTATTCGGTATCCGTAAAGCCAAGAGCGGATTTGGAAAAGAAGCGGCTGGACTTCATGCCCCTATGAGTAGGTATGCACGGGAAAACGAAAGCGCAGCCCGCATAGCAGCTGGCGAGGGACTGCCCGCAGCCGCCTTGCGGGAAGTGCCTGCACCACGGCCTGAAGTGAAAGGCGAAGAGATAACCCCAAGAGGTGTATCTTGGGATGCTTCTGAACCAGGTAGGCCGGGAATATCCTCTCTTGACGGGAGGCCACCGACGACCGGTTCTACCACCATTTCGGAACACACGAGACAGTCTTCGGCCGGCGCCTGGGGCGACGGTGCGAAAGGCGTTGGCGGTGAGGCTCAAGGACGAACCGGCAGGGGCTTGGGCGAATCGGGTAAACCCGTCCGGACAGAATCCCGGGGTGAAGCGGGACAGGGATCAGGACAGGGATCAAGGGAGGGGAGACAACCCGCCAGGGAAGGGGCACTTGGGTACACCCAGATAACTCTGGGGCCGGAGATACTCTACGAGGTACCGCCGATTACGCTCCTTTCGGGGGGAATCTCCTCCGAAGTGGAGAAAAGAAAGAGGAAGAAGGACGACAAGAGCCTCATGGCCAGGGCCAATCTCCTCGTGGAGACTCTGGCCAACTTCGGCGTCAATGTCAGTTTGACCGACGTGAAAGTGGGCCCGGCGGTGACCAGGTTCGAGGTTCATCCCGCTAAGGGAGTAAAGGTAAGTCAGGTCTCACGGCTTGCAGACGATATCGCGTTGGCCCTCGCCGCTCCGGAAATACGGGTTGAAGCACCCATTCCCGGCAAATCTGCCATCGGTATAGAGGTTCCGAATCTCGAGACTTCCCTGGTACGATTAAGGGATGTGATAGAGTCCAGGGCCTTTGCAGAACTCAAATCGCCATTGCGTCTTGCCCTCGGAAAGGATATCGCGGGAAACCCGATAGTGGCAGGGCTTGACAAGATGCTTCACCTTTTGATCGCGGGTGCCACCGGTTCCGGAAAGAGCGTCTGCATCAACGCCATAATAACGAGTCTACTACTGGCTACAAGACCGGACGAGGTCAAGTTCTTACTGATAGACCCGAAGGTGGTGGAACTCAGCGTCTATAACGGCATTCCTCATTTGATTTCGCCGGTGGTCACCGCCCCGAAGAAGGCCGCCTCCGCCCTGCGATGGGTGGTAAATGAGATGATGAGGCGTTATGAGGCCTTTGGCGAAACGGGCGTACGGGATATAGCGGGTTACAACGAATGGGCGAAAAACCAAGGCCCTGAAAAGGGTAAACGGTTGCCGTATATCGTAGTGGTGATAGACGAGCTCAGTGACCTGATGATGGTGTCTCCAGTGGAAGTGGAGGACTGCATCTTCAGGTTGGCGCAGATGGCCCGGGCGGCGGGCATTCACCTCGTGGTGGCCACTCAAAGGCCTTCTACCGATGTCATAACCGGTACCATCAAGGCTAACATCCCTTCGAGAATCGCATTTGCCGTATCTTCCCACGTGGACTCTAAGACCATCCTCGACATGGTCGGAGCGGAAAAGCTCATCGGCGGGGGCGACATGCTGTTCTTGCCGGTATGGGCCACGAAGCCCGTGAGGGTTCAAGGTGCTTATGTATCCGACCGTGAGGTCGAAAGAGTGGTGGCCTTCGCGTCAAGGCAATGCCGACCGCAATTTGAAGCCGACGTCACCTCCGTACAAGAGGAAGACACCAACTCTTCGGTGGATGACGAGCTCTTTCGAAAGGCGCTGGCTATCGTGGTGGAACAGGGGCAGGCTTCTGTTTCGCTCCTACAACGGAAGCTGAGAATAGGTTATTCCAGAGCGGGCCGCCTGATCGATGCCATGGAAGAGCGTGGCTACGTAGGCGCTTACGAAGGATCGAAGCCACGGGATGTTAAGATCACCTGGGAGGAGTACGAAAGGCTCTTCGGGCCCAAGGCTCAATCAGGGGCCGATATCCGCTCCGAGGAGAAAACCGACGTGCGTTCCGAAGCCCGGGCAAAGACCGATTACCGGCAATCCAAGACGTAGTCCGACCTATAACCCGAGGCGTAGCCTGGTAGCGGGGCCTACGATGCCGTCGCTTTGAAGTCCGGCCCGTCGTTGAAACTCCCTCACCGCGGCTTCGGTTGTAAAACCGAAGAGGCCGTCGAGGGGTCCCGGATCGTACCCTAGTTCGACGAGCCGGCGCTGAAGGCGTAAGACGTCTTCACCTTTATCTCCCGCCTTAAGGTAGGGTCGATCATGAGGACTGCTGTCTTTTGGCGGTGGTCCGGCAAAGGGGGGAGTCCCGAGGGGACCGGTGGGGATACCGGGGTTTGGACGACCTGAAGCACCGGGGTATGTCCCTGTTATCAGTACGGGGGTGTAAAGGGGGACGAGGTCGAATACCTCTTCCACATGGTGATTGTGCATACGTATACAGCCGTTGGAAATATACCGTCCTATGGACCACGGAGCGTTGGTGCCGTGGATTCCATAGTTTCCCCACGGTATGTCAAGACCCATCCAACGAGTCCCCAATACCGGCCAGGACGGATTGACTTCTTTGCTTCGAATATGCCAGTCGCCTTGGGGAGTGGGTGTGGAGGGTTTTCCCAGCGCCACGGGATAAACACCGTGAACGCGCCCACCGAGATAAAGGGTAAGGGTACGAGTCTCGATTTCAATTACTATCCTCACCTGCTCAGGATAGGCGAGGAAGCTTATTGGACGAAAGGGCAAGGCCATCACCTCCGGTCCTGATTCGATGTATGCTCCAGGAGTTCACATTATGAGGGAAGGTTCTGTGGTTTTCCTGACCGTCTACGGACTTGTCGGGTTCGCTTTTCTGGTGTCTTTTGGTTTTCTGGTGTCTAAAGAAGGTGTCCCAGGAATTCGTTTGGTTGGAGGGCGCGACACTTGTCACCGAGCGTAATATTTGTCACTGCGTTCATGGTTGGGCTCTCGGGAGCCATTACACCAGGGCCGTTGCTTTCGGTGGTCGTGGCGGGGACCGCGAGGTACGGTTTTTACCGAGGAATACTGGCTGTCGCCGGCCACGGGGTTATGGAGTTGCTCATGGTGGCCTTATTCCTGATGGGTGCCGGGGGTTTCCTCGCGGCCGATACAGTGGCATCTTGTATTGCGCTTGGAGGCGGGGGCGTCCTTTTATGGATGGGTTACGGAATGATTTCGGCAGCCTCGAGAGGCGGTGCGCGACTCGGGAAGTTTTCTGGGGATGACTCTGCTTTTGTCCAGAGTCAAGACGTAGGGGTATCGGGCATCCTGACGGAGAAGCCTCGTCGATCTACTTTGGTGGACGGCATGGTGGCTTCGGTTTCAAATCCTTATTGGTTTTTGTGGTGGGCCACCATAGGCTCCGGCTATATTTCCATCGCTCTGCGTTCGGGAGGAATCGGTCCGTTCAACGCACTGTTTTTCTATGTCGGCCACGTCCTCTCCGATTTTGTATGGTATGCCGCGGTGGGCCTGGCCATAACCGGTGGAAGGCGATTCCTCAGTGATGGGGTATACAGGCTAATGGTCGGGTGCTGCGGAGTTTTCTTGGTCGGTATGGCGGTTTACTTCGTCTTTTCGGGCTTTAGAATGCTTGCGTGAGCCTTTGACTTTTTCTGCGGGGAGGCCGACTCGATGCGGGTTGAGTCGACGGGCAAAAAAAGGGGACTGGTATTGGTTTATACGGGAAACGGTAAAGGGAAGACTACCGCGGCTTTAGGCCTCGGATTGCGGGCGGTCGGCCAGGGCCTGAGGGTGTGCATGATCCAGTTCATGAAAAACTCCAAGAACGCGTATGGAGAGATAGAGGCAATCAAGAAGTGCTTTCCTCAGTGGACCGTGATCCAGTCGGGTAGGGAGGAGTTCGTGAGGAAACCCCCATCCCCTGAAGACATACGTTTAGCACAGGATGGTTACCGCGCCGCCCTAAAGGCTCTCACCTCAGGTGAATACGACTTGGTCATCTTGGACGAAATCAACGTGGCGGTTTACTTCGGTTTGCTGGAGGTCCAAGATGTGCTAAGACTCATAAAGGAGCGAAATCCCGACGTACACGTGGTGCTCACGGGAAGATATGCGCCCATAGAAGTGAGGGAGCTGGCGGATACGGTGAGTGAGATCAACGAAATTAAGCATCACTACCAAGCGGGCGTACGGGCCATAAAGGGGATCGAGTTTTGAGGATGAACCACCATAATACCTCGCTGGGGCCTCATGGTCCTCAGGAACTCCCGAAAAAACGAGCGAAGGTACGGAAAGGCAGTTGCATTCGGCTGGTAGTGGTGGATCTCGACGGGACGCTTCTCGACGCGTCAAAGGTCATCCGTCCCGACATCAAGATGATGGTGCGTGACATGCGGAAGGCCCAGGTAAGGTTCACCATAGCTACGGGGCGCTTTCACAAATCGGCGGTAAGGTATGCAAGAGAGCTGGATTTGGACACTCCGATAATAACTTCAAGCGGGGCGCAGATCATCGACGCTTCCGGATGGACACTGTCGGATCTCAGGCTTTCCGTGTCTTCGGCCTACAAAGTGATCCATGAGGCAGAGAAAACCGAGGGCGTCTTATACGGTTTTTTCGAGGGCGAGGCGCTGGTAAACAGACCAAGTACATTCACCCCGCGTTATTCGAGGAGTCTT